>DWWE01000025.1 GCA_019119835.1 Candidatus Gemmiger stercoravium
CGGCGTGGCCCCGCTGGAACGCCGGGACCTGCTGGACATGGAGGAGGAGAGCTTCGACCGGGTCATCGGCATCAACCTGAAAGGCACGATGTTCCTGTGCCAGCTGGCCGCCCGGGCGATGCTGGCCGGCCGGGACACCCTGCCCGACTACCACCCCCGCATCGTCAACATCGGCAGCCTGTCCGCCTATGCGGGCAGCGTCAACCGGGGGGAATACTGCATCAGCAAGGCCGGGGTGTCGATGGTCACCCAGCTGTTCGCCCAGCGGCTGGCCGGCGAGGGCATCCCGGTGTTCGAGGTGCGCCCGGGCATCATCGCCACCGACATGACCAGCGTCGTGCATGAAAAATACCAGAAGATGATCGACGACGGGCTGCTGCCGGTGCCCCGCTTCGGCCAGCCCCGGGACGTGGCCGACATGGTGCTGGCCTGCTGCTCGGGGCTGCTGGACTACTCGGCCGGGCAGGTGCTCAACGCCGACGGCGGCTTTGCGCTGAGGAGGTTGTGAGATGCGGGAACTTGTCTGCCCCAACCTGGTGGTGGGGTCCGGCTGCGCCGGGCTCAACGCCGCCGACTGGCTGGCCGCGCTGGGGCAGGAGGTGCTGCTCATCACCGAGGGGATGAACTGCGGCACCTCCCGCAATACCGGCAGCGACAAACAGACCTACTACAAGCTCTCGCTGGCCGGCGACGACGGGGACAGCGTGGGCGAGATGGCCCGCACCCTGGCCGGGCCGGATGTGGACGGCGACATCGCCCTGTGCGAAGCCGCCGGCTCGGCCCGGGCCTTCTTCAAGCTGGTGGGGCTGGGGGTGCCCTTCCCCGACAACGAAGCGGGGGAGTATGTGGGCTACCAGACCGACCACGACACCCGCCGCCGGGCCACCTCGGCCGGGCCGCTGACCAGCCGCTATATGACCGAGGCGCTGGAAAAAAGCGTCCGCGCCCGGGGGGTGCCGGTGCTGGACCACACCCTGGCCTTTGAGATCCTGCGGGACGACGCCGGCCTGGCCGGGCTGCTCTGCCTGGACCGGCGCAGCGGCGAGGTGTTCGCGGTGCGCTGCGCCAACCTGATCCTGGCCACCGGCGGGCCAGCGGGCATCTACGCCGACCGGGTCTACCCGGCCAGCCAGTTCGGCATGAGCGGCATGGCCTTTGCGGCCGGCTGCCGGGGCGCCAACCTCCACTGCTGGCAGTACGGGCTGGCGTCGGTGGGGTTCCGGTGGAATGTGTCGGGCAGCTACCAGCAGGCCATTCCCCGGTATGTCTCGGTGGACCAGGCCGGCGTGGAGCGGGAGTTCCTGGCCGAAGCCCTGGGCCCCGCCGCGGCCGCCGACATGACCTTTCTGAAGGGCTACCAGTGGCCCTTTGACCCGGCCCGGGCGCAGGGGTCCTCCCGGGTGGACATCCTGGTCAAAGCCGAGACCGACCGGGGCCGCCGGGTGTACATGGACTACCGCCGCAACCCCGCCGGCTACGACCCTGCCGCCCTTTGCGCCGAAGCCCGGACCTACCTGGAAGCCTGCGGTGCGCTGGACGGCGCCACCCCGCTGCAGCGGCTGGCGGCCATCAACGCGCCGGCCATCGGGCTGTACCGCAGCCATGGCATCGACCTGGCCGCCCGGATGCTGGAGGTGCGGGTCTGCGCCCAGCACCACAACGGGGGCGTCGGGGTGGACAGCCACTGGCAGACCGACCTGCCGGGGCTGTATGTCTGCGGCGAGGCGGCGGGCACCTTCGGGGCCCGGCGGCCGGGGGGCACCGCGCTGAACAGCACCCAGGTGGGTTCGCTGCGGGCGGTGCAGCAGATCCTGCGCAGCCGCCGGCCGCTGCCCGCCCGGCTGCCCGCCCTGCCGGCGCTGCGGCTGCCGTCCGGCGACCCCGGGGCGACCCTGGCCGAACTGCAGCAGGCCATGACCCGCCACGCGGCCTTCCTGCGGGACGAAGGGGGCATCCGCGCCCTGCTGGGCCGGCTGGATGCGCTGGAAGCGGCCGCCCTGCCCTTCGACCCTGCCGCCCCGGTATCCGGGCCGAAGGAAGCCGTGGACCGGGAACGCCGGCTGCGGCTGCGGGACATGATGGTGACCCAGCGGCAGGTGCTCAGCGCGATGCTGCTGGAAAACGAGCCGGGCGAGCCCGGCGTGATCGAGACACGCGGCGGCGTGAGCCGGCGGCGCCCGGCCCGGCCCATCCCCGACCGGGACCTGTGGTTCGAGCGGGTCTGGCGTGCCCGGCGTGAAGAAGAAGGAGGTATGCAGCCATGAAACAGCAACCTGCCCGCGTGGTGCTGGTGGGGGTGGGCGGTTACGGCCGCCTGTATCTGGAAGCCCTGACTAAAAACGACCTGGGGGCCCGGCTTGCCGGGGTGTGCGACATCGACCCCACCGTGGCCGACCGGTTCCCGGTGCTGAAAGAGCGGGGCATCCCGGTCTACCCGGACCTGGACAGCTTTTTTGCCCGGGACAGCGCCGACCTGGCGATTTTGGTATCGCCGGTGCATTTCCACACCCGGATGGTGCTGAACTGCCTGGCCCACGGGGCCAACGTGCTGTGTGAAAAGCCCCTCTGCCTGACCGGGGACGAGGCCGCCGCCATGGAGCAGGCCGCCCGCCGGGCCGGGCGGTTCCTGTCGGTGGGGTATCAGCTGGACTACCGGCGGGACGTGCTGGCCTTCAAGCGGGACATCCTGGCCGGGCGGTTCGGCAAGCCGGTGCGGTTTGCGGTGTACCACGGGTTCCGGCGGGGGATGCGGTATTACCGCCGCAACAACTGGGCCGGGCACATCACCGCCGAAGGGCGGGAGGTGTTCGACAGCCCCTTCACCAACGCCTGCGCCCACCACTTCCAGCTGCTGACCTTCCTGCTGGGGGATTCGATGCCCGCCGCCTGCGGGCTGCGGGACCTGCAGGCCGAGCTGTACCGGGCCAACCCCGAGATCGAAAACTACGACATCGCGGCGCTGCGCTTCCACACCGAGGGCGGGGTGCCGATCCTGTACTACACCGCCCACCCGATCCGCACCGAGTTCTGGGGGCCGCGGGGGGTGCTGGAGTTCGAGAACGCCACCGTCACCTACGACAAGGAGGAGCCGGTCTTCCACGGCCGGATGGCCGACGGCACCCCCTTTGACTACGACCAGGTGGAGCCGGGCATCTACATGCAGAAACTGCTGGACGCGCTGGAGGCCCTGCGCACCGGCCGGCCGCCGGTGTGCGGGGTGCAGGCCGACCTGCCCCACATCCAGGCGGTGCGGATGGTGCAGCAGAACCCCATCACCCCGGTGCGGGCCGAGCTGATCGAGCCCACCGAGCTGAACGGGGATACCTTCTACTTTGTGCGCGGGCTGGAACAGACCCTGGCCGACTGCGCCGCCCGCTGGGCGCTGCCCCGGGAAGCGGGGGTCGATCTGGGCTGACCCCGCCCGGGGGGGTTGCGTTTTCTTTTTATTGGCTTTGCGGCCATCTTTTGCACAACATATCGTATTATCGTTGTTCTTTCATGACTGAAAGAACCAAAGGTCCCACCGTTTCGATGCGGTGGACGCCGACCAGGGGTCCACGGGACCCCTGGACCCCCCGTGAGATTTCGTTTGCGTCCAAATATTTACGCCCATCAGCCCCGGCCCACCGTAGACGGGCCGGGGCCCTTGGTGCATCTCCATGACCTTGACGCCAGCGGCGGGCGCGGCGCCCCACCCTTGACGGGGCGCCGCCCGACGTGCATCTCCATATCCCTTACCTAGTCTCCTATTTTCGAAACAAAAGCGACCCCCAGAGCAGCATTTTGCTTTGAGGGTCGCTTTTGGTCTTTTGATGTGGCGGATGTTTTTTCCCGGCGTAAAGAATATGGAAATGTACGCTGTGCGCTGACCGCCGGCGTAAAGGTTATGGAGATGCACGTCGTGCGCCGGCCCGTCAAGGGTGGGCCGGCGCGGCAACCGCAAACGTAAAGGTTATGGAGATGCACCAAGGGCGGCGCCCCGTCTACGGTGGGGCGCCGCAGCACCCGCCGAAAATCGCCGCCAACGCAACGACACGGGGGGTCCAGGGGTCCTGCGGACCCCTGGTCGGCGGCCGCCGCATCGAAACGGCGGGACCTTTGGTTCTTTCAGTCATGAAAGAACAACGAT
>DWWE01000026.1 GCA_019119835.1 Candidatus Gemmiger stercoravium
CATTCAGGCCCTGCAGGATGGGGCCGTAGGCCTCAAACCCGCCCAGACGCTGGGCGATCTTGTAGCCGATGTTGCCGGCGTTGATGTCCGGGAAGATGAAGGTGTTGGCATATCCGGCCACCGGGCTGCCCGGTGCCTTCAGCTGCCCCACTTCCGGCGCAACCGCCGCATCAAACTGCAGTTCGCCGTCCACCTTCAGTTCGGGGTGATCCGCCTGCACGCGGGCGGTGGCGTTGCGCATCTTGTCCACGGAATCGCCCTTGCCGGACCCCTTGGAAGAGTAGGAGAGCAGCGCCACACGCGGGTCGATACCAAAGATCTGCGCGGTGGCGGCAGTCTGGACGGTAATCTCGACGATGTCGTCCTCGGTCGGGTCGATGTTGATGGCGCAGTCGCCCATGGCCAGATTTTCCTCGCCGCGGACCAGGATGAAGCAGGAACTGACCGACTTGACGCCGGGCTTGCACTTGATCAGCTGCAGCGCGGGGCGGACGGTATCGGCGGTGGAGTAGGTGGCGCCGCCCAGCAGGCAGTCGGCCTTGCCCATCTTGACCAGCATGGTGCCGAAATAGTTGCCCTTGGACATCGCTGCACGGCACTGCTCTTCGGTCATTTTGCCCTTGCGCAGTTCCACCATCTTGGCGACCATCTCGTCAAAGCCTTCATAGTTGACCGGGTCGATGATCTGGGCGCCGGTGATGTCAAAACCGCCTTCCGCAGCCGCCTTGTTCACCGCCTCCGGGTTCCCCAGCAGAATGACCTTGAGAACCCCGCCGGCCAGCAGACGGCTGGCGGCGCTCAGGATACGAGCGTCGGGACCTTCGGTAAATACGATCGTTTTGGGTGCTGCCTTGAGCTGCGTTTCGAAACGTTCAAAAAGTTCCATACTATAACCTCCGCTGAATTCGCCGCCGGCCGGCCAAATGCCCGGACACGGTTTCCTGATTTACAGTTTTGATTATAACACCGAAACCGGCCGCTGCAAAGGGGGCCGCTCAATTTTCGCACAGTTTTGGCCCGATTTTGGCCAAGAGTGCGCAATATTGGCAAAACAGGCTGCAAAGTTAATAAAATCACAAACCGAAAAGGGAGATTCTTGGTCAGCTGGCCAGGGGCTTGGCGGTTGTTTCAGCGCGTTTCCGGCGGCTGATAGCCGTAGGCGCGGTAGAAATCCGCCAGGTCCTGCGGGGTGCGCACCACCACGGCCTGCAGCAGCTTGTCGGTGTGCGGGTCATAAAAACCGACCGTCGTTTCGCCGGTGCAGATGCTGCTCCGGGTGCGTATATCGGCCGGGCCAAACCCTTCCGGCGGGGTGCGGCGCGGTTCGCGGCGATGGAATAGCGGCATCTTTCCGCCCCCTTTCTTCGGTCAAAGCCCTGCCTGTTCCCACTCCGCCTGGCGGAACCCTACCAGCACCTTGTCGTCGGTGACAAGGATCGGCCGCTTGACCAGCATCCCGTCGGTGGCCAGCAGCCGCAGCTGTTCCTCCTCGCTCATGGTCGGCAGCTTGTCCTTCAACTGCAGCGATTTGTACAAAAGGCCGCTGGTATTGAAAAACCGTTTGAGCGGCAGACCGCTGCGGGCGTACCAGGTTTTCAGTTCCTCATAGGTGGGGCGGTCCTCCTTGATGTGGCGGGCCGTATAGGAAAGCCCCCGTTCATCCAGCCAGCGCTTGGCTTTCTGGCAGGTGGTGCAAGGCGGGTATTGTACAAACAGCATTGTGTTTCCTCCTTGTGGCTTCTCAGGGTTGGTCCGCACACCGGGCCAGCTCTTCGTCGATGGAGCGGAGCACCGATTCCGGGTAGGCATCCGGTGCAAAGCCGGCCAGCTCACGCAGCGAGGCGCCGGCCAGCAGCGGGTTTTGCTGCAAAATGCCCATCACTTCCGGCAGGCGGCGCTGCAGCACCTTGGCGGCGGCCGGGTTTTTCAGCAAACGTTTGAAGGGCATGTCCAGCCCCGGGCAGCCTTGCCCCAGCTGCGCCGACAGTTCGGCGTCCGGCGCCACCATCCCGAGTTCTCCCCAGACCTTTTGCAGAAAGCGGACACTCATCGGCAGCCACCGGGCGGCTTCGTCATTGATGCGCCCCGGGTCGCCGCCGCAGGTGGAGGCACGCGCCAGTGAAAGGCCGTGACCGCCGGTGGGGAAAATATGCAGCGCAAAGGGGATGTCGTGGTCAGCCAGCGCATCGGCAAAGACCAGGCTGTTCTTGACCGGGACCAGCGTATCCCCCTGGGTGGCAAAGATAAAGGCGGGCGGGGTGGAATCGGTCACCAGGTCGCCCAGGTCCGGCTCCTGTGCCCGCCCATCCAGCGCCCAGGTGCTGCCCAGCGTGACCGCATATCCCAGCACCATGGCGTCGGGCTTTTCCTCGCTCTGCGTCCCCAGCGCCGCCGCCAGGTGGCCGCCGGCCGAAAACCCGATGGCAGCGATCTTGTGGGGGTCGATGTGCAGCTCCGCCGCGTTGGCGCGCAGATACCGCAGCGCGGCCTGGGCGTCCTGCAGCGAACGGTGCAGCGGGCAATCCTGCCCGGTGGTGTAGCGCAGCACAAAGGCGTTGTAGCCCTGCGCCAGATAGGCCAGCGCCACCGGCTCGGCTTCCCGGTCGGAGCAATACTGATACCCGCCGCCCGGGAAGATCAGCGCAGCCGGGCGGATCTCGGCGTTGGACAGCGCTGCGCTGCTGTCCTGCACATAGCAGGTCAGGGTCGCCTGATTCGGCGGCAATTTCAATACGGTACATTGCATAGTCGTGGTTCCCTCTTCTTTTGTACAGGTGTTAAATCTTGCTTTCAGTATAGCACAACCGGCACAGAAAGGGCAAGGAAACGGCAGGATTTTTGCGCACAATTTACAAAATCTTCGTTTTCAGCCAAAAGGCAAGGAGCAGCTGGGCGGCCAGGATCAGCGGCATGCCCACCACAAAGCGCCAATGGCGGGTCTTGTGGCGGAAGCAGTACATACCGACCCAGGCCCCCAGGCTGCCGCCAAGCAGAGCCACCGCAAACAGCGTGTGTTCCGGGATGCGCCAGGCCCCGCGCCGTGCGCGGCGTTTGTCGGCCGCCATCAGCAGAAATCCCACCAGGTTGGCCAGGACCAGGTACGATCCGGCCGCCAGGTACAGCCATGTCATTCTTTGTCTCCTTTCCCCTGCCGCCGGTACAGCCAGCGCGGCCCCACCTGCCAGCGGCGGCAGAAATACCAGAGCGAATACAGGCTGGGCAGCAGGAACCAGACCAGCATCGGCAGGGCGGCCAGCCAGGGGAGACGCTCCAACAGGGCCGGCGGGCAGATCACCGCCGCCACAAGCTGCAGCAGCCCGCAGGGCCAGGCCAGCCAGCCGAGCATCCGGTGGGCCACCCGCCAGGTGGGTTCGTCGGTGACGGTCCAGGGAAGCCGCAGCCCCATATAACGGTTGAAAGGGATGCGCGGCGACAGGTTGCCGAACACCAGCACAAAAATGCCGATCATTCCCAGCGCAAACACCGCGACCATCTTTTCGTACCGCTGCCGGCCCAGCCAGGCCGTCAGCCATTCTTCCCCGCCCACCAGCACGAAAATTCCCAACAGGAGCACGACCAGGAAGAGGACGGTCAGCCGCACCACCCGGAGTTTCGGGTTTTGCGGCGACAGTCGCAGCAGCCGGGGCGCGAACCGTACAAACAGACCTGCCGCCGCGGCGCTGCAGACAAGGAGGGCCGGCCCGGCCCAGGGTACGCCGACGCGGCTTTGGGTACCCAGCAGCAAAGCAAACATCGAAAGGACCGCCAGGGCGATTTTCACCCGGTCG
Organism: Candidatus Gemmiger stercoravium; assembly: GCA_019119835.1. GTDB lineage: Bacteria > Bacillota > Clostridia > Oscillospirales > Ruminococcaceae > Gemmiger > Gemmiger stercoravium. The sequence goes on from DWWE01000026.1 coordinate 3,789, forward strand.
CTGCGCGGTTTCACAGCGGTTCCCCCACCCGGTCATCCCCGGTCGGCTGTGCCTGCGGCCGGGTATCGCGGGCCTGCATCCCGTCAAAGTACGCCAGAAAACCGCCCAGGGCCGCCTGCAGGGCGGACAGGTTGATGGAATACACCACGAACTGGCCCCGCTTTTCCGAGGTGACCAATTCGGCCTGACGCAGCAGTTCCAGATGTTTGGTGATGGCTGGGCGGGAGATCACGAACTGGCCGGCGATCTCCCCGGCCGTGAGATCCCGGTCCCGAAGCAGTTGCAGGATCCGGCGCCGGGTCGGATCGCTGAGCGCCTTGAATACGTTGGACATTGCCGCAGCCTCCCTTCTTCACTGGCACAAGACTGTGCCCCGCGCAAACATTGGACCACATTTAACTATTTAATTAAATATTATCATTTCGCCTCGTTTTTGTCAACTCTCCTTCATGAAAAAAGCCCCGGTGAACCGGGGCGAGCAGCTGTCGAAAAAGTATAAAATCCGTCGCCGTCGGCGGACATGCGCCGACGACGGCGACACCGACAGGGAAATTTTACGGCAAATTGTGTGCGAGGAACGAAGCGACGAGTGCGCGATTTGCCGTAAAATTTTGTCGAAGGGGATACACAAGGGGAAACAGCTGCGTTAGGCAATTGCCGTGCGCGGCTGTTGCCCCTTGTGCAGCGTGTCGAATTTCTCGACACGCTGCACCCCGGCAAACCGGGGCGAGCGGGGCCATGCCGGCCTGACAGTACCGCAAAGCCAAAGAGAGCCAACTGCCGGCGCACCGGACGCGGCGAAGGGCTCACCGCTTTGCCCGGTCGGGCGCACATTTATCCGGTCAGGACCGTTCCGTCCGCCAGCGTGATGGTGTGGCCGTTATACCGGATCGTGCCGTTGTTTTCCAGGCTGGAGACCGTCGAGTCACCCGTCAGGCTCCACAAGCAGCCGGGGCCGATTTCGACAACGGCATTTTCGGCCGCGGGGCTTCCGCCCGCCGCATTGTCCACCACCCGGATCGCACCGGTCAGCGTGCTGTTGCCGGACAGGGTCAGCGACATGGTGGAGATGCTGTCCACCACGATGTCCCCTTCAAGCGTCTGGTCTTCCGCCAGGATCTCGGCCAGGGCGCCGTTGCTGCCCGCCTGCCCCCAGCCGCTGGCCCCGTCATTGCCTGCCACACGCAGCAGCACACCGCTGCCCGCATCCTCGATGGAGACGCCGGACAACTGCAGCCGGCAGCGGACGTTGGTGAGATAAAACAGATCGCCGCTACCGCTGGACAGGCTGCCGCCGCGCATGACCAGGTTGGCGATGTCCTGCCGGTCGGCAAGGTCGCCAGTCTGGTAGATCCGCACGTTATACAGCTCCTGTGCTTCGGCCGCGTCCAGCTCACCATTCATGTTGCCCCGCACCGCGCAGTTTTCCAGCGTCAGCGTCTGGCCGCCTTCCAGCACCAGCACCTCGGAGTTGTTGGCCGTGAGGGTCGTGTCCTGTGCGCTGACCGTGCCGCCCGCGTAGATTGCCGGGGCATGGATCCCGCCGGACGTGTAGACACCGCCCTGCAAAACAAGGGTGCCGGAGCCGGCCCGCACCGCGGCGGAGTCATCACCGGCGGTGGTGACCGTCACCGAGGCCGCCGTCACCGTGGCGCCGTCCGCCGTCTGCAGACCGTCGGCCCGGTCCCCGGTGGTGGTGATGGAGGAATCCGTAAGCTGCAGCACCGTATCTGCCCCCGAGCCGACCGCCCCCTGGCTGCCCGGCACCGACGCGCTGATCTTGGCGCCGCGGATGGTCGCCTGGGCGCCGCCGGTCACCAGCAGCGCCGCACCATCCCCGTCGGCGGCCGTTTCGGCGGAGGCCCCGGCGGTCTTTTCCACCTGGATCTCATGCAGGGAGACAGTCACCCCCGCGATGCGCAGCGCATTTTCCCCGGCCGAGGCCGAGGCAAATATTTTTTTGGTAAAATCCGGCGTCTCCCCCGCCGTTTGGGCGGTAAGGGGCGCGGCGTTGTCCGTGTCCGGCTGTGTGCCGAGCGCGGTTATGGCAGCGGCTGCCGGGAAATCATCCAGTGCCGCCAGCTGACCGCTGCCCCCCGCCAGAGCCAGCACAGCCAGCAGCACGGCAGCCGCCCCGATCATTTTCTGTTTCATAGTCAAATCCTTCACCTGTGCCGGGTCTGTCTGTGCCTGGCAGCCGCCGCACCGCCCGGCCGACCGATTCTTCCCGGTCTTCATGCGTCTTATTGGGTATTTTCTGCATTGTAGTCCTAATTTGTGAAAAATCTCTGTGACGCCTGTGAAGATTTGGTAGCATCCGCAGAACCACCGCCGTGCATAACCGGGCGCGGCGGGGACATGCTGTCTGCGGAGGTGTTTGAACTATGTGTTATCTCGACTGTAATCAGGGCGACTGCTGCCACAACAAGGCGGGCGCCTGCTGCCTGGGCGGCGTCAAGGTCCATCACGCCGGGCAGACCGATGCGGTCTGCCGCAGCTACCGCTGCAACGAAGCCTATGGGAACGTGGCCACTGACAACGCGCCCCCCAGCGCCGAAACGGCCGTGCGCTGCGACGACACCGGCTGCCGCTACAATGCCGCCCATCAGTGCACCGCCGCCCATGTCCACATCAAGGAGAGCGACCGGGGCCCGCAGTGTATCTCCCGGGTTGAAAAGTAAGGCAAAAGGTTTTGCGGCGCAGCCCGTCTCCCAAACCATGCAGCAGATCGACCCCCAAAGAAAGCCGGTTTGGCTTCCTTTGAGGGTCGATCCGTTTTTCGTACCTGCCTGTTGTGCAAATCCGCCTGGTCTCGCGGCAGTGGTTTGTCAGACGCAGCCCTGCCGGGGCGCACCGTCTGTCAGGTCAGGGAAAAGCTGCCGGCGGTCCAGCCGGTGGGGCGCAGGACCCTGGCCCGTACAGCCTGTTCGCAGGCGAAGGTCCAGCTTTGCCCGGGGGCAAGGTCCGGAATCGGGAAGGTTTGCTGTACGGCGCCGTCCTGCCTCAGCAGCTGCAGGCGATACCCGCGCATGGTGTAGCAGGGCAGGTCGCTGCGGCAGGTCAGAACGCCGCTGTCAGCCTGCCGGCGCAGTACAAAGGGGGCGCATTCCCGCTGCACCGTCCAGTAGGAGGGTTTGGGGGTGCCGTCCAGCTCGGTGGAGCCGTGGACCCGCCGTTTGTGTTTGCCCTGTCCATCCTCCCCCATCTGGGTGCGGTAATCGTTCAGGCAGAAATTGATGGTGCCGGCGATTGCCGGGTATTGGCGGTAGGCGGTCATTTTTTCCAGGAAGATCTCCTCCCGGCGGGCGTCACCGCCGCTGAAGGCCGGCTCGCACAGGCCGAACTCCGAAGGCATCACAGCCCGGCCCGGATTGTCGGCCAGGAAGCGGGTCAGCTCGGTGTGGACTTCCCGGTCCGGGAACCAGGTGCCGGTATACTCGTTGATCATCAGCCAGTCGCCCGCCGAGACGCCGTCCGTGATCCCGTCAAGGTACCAGGTGTTGCTCACATAGTTGGCGAAGCGCTCCGGGTCCAGCCGGCGCAGCAGCGCCACGGCACGGCGGATGTACCGGACGGTCTCCGGCCGCTGGGCCGCCAGTTCGTTGCCGACGCCCCAGGCCACCAGGCAGGGGTGGTTGCGGTGGGCCGCCACCATCTCGGTGAGCTGCCGGCTCGCTGCCTGCCACTGGTCTTCGCCGGGAACTTCGGGGTCCTTGCCCCAGAACGGCAGCTCCTCCTGCACAAGAATGCCGTTTGCGTCGCACCAGTCCAGGACTGCATCGTCCTGCTGCCAGTGGAAACGGGTGAGCACGCAGTTGGATTCCTTGAGCAGCGCCAGCATCCGTTCCAGCTGGGAAACCGGCTCCGCCATACCGAACCGCAGGTCCGAACCGGGCATCCACTCGGTCCCGCACAGCCGCACCGGCTCCCCGTTGAGCACCAGCTTTTCCCCTTCCAGGTGCAGGTCCCGGAAGCCGAAGCTGACAACGCTCTCGTCCAGCACCACATCCGCCCGGCGCAGGGTCAGCCGCAGGCTGTACCGGACCGGGTGGTCAAAATGCCAGTATTCCACCTGAGGCAGCAGCGCGGTTTGCGCCGCGAACTGCGTCCGTCCGGCCGCTGTCAGCCGGTTCGTCAGGCTGCCCTGCCGCAGCGGTTCGCCCGCTGCCGCACCGCACACAGCCCAGTCCAGCGTCAGCTCCCCCGCCTCGGCCAGATCGGCGTCGGCCTCAAAGCTCCACAAAGCCGGTCCGCGGTCCTGCCGGCCCCGGCCCGTCAAAACCGGACGCGCCTGCACCCGGACCCCGTCCAGATACCCCGGCCCGGTGACCAGCAGCTCCACCGGGCGGATCAGCCCGCCGTCGTTGGCCCAGTCAAAACTGCGGGCATAGGGCAGCGTGGCCTCCGTATAGGTATTGTCCACCATGACCGTAAGCTCGTTGTCCGCCCCGCAGCGCAGCCAGGGGGTCAGTTCCAGCACAAACGGCGTGTAGCCGGCGCAGAGATGCCGCCCGACCTCCTGCCCGTTCAGATACACGACAGCCGTGTGGAAGGCAGCGCCAAACCGCACCCGCACCCGGCTGCCCCGCCAGGCTTCGGGCGCCGTCAGGCGGGTGGCATACCAGCCGGCGCCGCTGTACTCTTCCAACCCGTCCTCCACATTCCAGGTGTGGGGAAGGTGTACCGGCCTGCCCCCAGCCAGGCAATCCGGCGTCGTCCCCACGGCAAATTGCCAGTCGCTCAGCAATCGTTTCATCCTCAGTCCTCCCGCGGGGCCCGGGCGCATCCGATATGCCTTTCCCGATCCGGCCCCTGTTTTTGATGGTTCCATTATACCCTATTTGGGCGCAGCGGGTATCCCCATCTTTGCGGGCGGGGTTCTCTTTCTTGCGGTTCCGCCGCATTGAAAACCCCGGGCGGTTATTGTATAATAGAACAATATCCGGCACGGCCCGGCGGCGTCTGTGCCGGTCCGCAAACTGCAATACACCCGGTCATCGGGTTGGGGAGGCCCCTTCATGAACGAACAGATCTACCAGGAATTCCGCGCCATCCTGCAGGAAGAACTGCGGCCTGCGATGGGCTGTACCGAGCCCATTGCCGTGGCGTACTGCGCTGCGCTGGCCCGGCAAGCCCTGGGCTGCCTGCCCCGGCAGGTGGAAGTGCGCGCCAGCGCCAACATCATCAAGAACGTCAAGAGCGTGATCGTCCCCAACACCGGCGGGCAGCGCGGGCTGGAGGCAGCCGCCGCTGCGGGCATCGTGGCCGGCAATGCCGACGCGCAGCTGCAGGTCCTGGCCGGCCTTACCCCCGAACAGATCGCCCGGGTGGCCGATTACCAGAAGGAAGCGGAACTGCGGGTGCTGCCTTCGGATAAGGAGTACATTTTTGACATCCAGGTTCGGGTAGCGGCGCCGGGGCACACGGCGTTCGCCGAGATCGCCGGCCACCACACCAACGTGATCCGGCTGGAAGCGGACGGGCAGGTCTTGCTGGACCGCCCGTATACCGAGCAGGGCGTCCAGCACACCACCGACCGGTCGCTGCTGAGTGTGGAGCGGATCGTGGAATTTGCCGACTGTGTGCAGCTGGAGGATGTCCAGGCCGTTCTGCAGCGGCAGATCGACTGCAACACGGCCATTGCCCGGGAGGGGCTGCGCGGCAAGTACGGGGCCAACATCGGGCGGATCTTGCTGGAAGCCTACGGCGACGGCACCCACAACCGGGCCAAAGCCTGGGCGGCCGCCGGCTCCGACGCCCGGATGAACGGCTGCGAACTGCCGGTGGTCATCAATTCCGGCAGCGGCAACCAGGGGCTGACCGCCTCGCTGCCGGTGATTGTGTACGCCCGGGCGCTGGAAGCCACCCAGGAGCAGCTGTATCGGGCCCTTGTCGTCTCCAACCTGGTGACCATCCATCTGAAAACCGGGATCGGCAGCCTTTCCGCCTACTGCGGCGCCACCGCCGCCGGGTGCGGCGCCGGGGCCGGCGTCTGTTACCTGCACGGCGGGCGGTACAAGGAGATCGCCCACACCATCGTCAATGCGGTGGCCATTGATTCCGGCATGATCTGCGACGGTGCCAAGGCCAGCTGCGCCGCCAAAATCGCTTCGGCGGTCGAGGCCGGTCTGCTGGGCTGGCAGATGCAGAAGCATCAGAGTGAGTTTTACGGCGGGGACGGCATCGTCGTCAAAGGGGTGGAGAACACCATCCGCAACATCGGAACGCTGGCCAGCGAAGGAATGCGGGAAACCGACCGCACCATCATCCGGCTGATGACCGGCGGGCTGTGCTGAGCGCCCGGCCCGTCCCCGCCCAAATGTTCCCACGTTTTTTAGGCGATAAAACTGGCAAGGGAAATTCACCGATTCGTTTTGTCCTTGCGCTTGCTCAAGATGAACTGCACTAAGTCTGTTCTATGGTTATACTTCACGGAAGCCACTTTATCCTTGTTGATGATAATGTCATTCATATCAAGTCCATTTAGTGCAGCAATGGCTATCGTATAATGTATCACATCGGCCAATTCATTCCCCAATTGAGCCTGCAGATCTTCCTTATCATCCGCTGCTTTTATTCCAGACTTTTTGTTTAGGACCTCGGCCACCTCGCCCACTTCTTCTACCAGCTTCATAAATAGGCTTTGATCGATTCCACCGTTGCGATAATTGTCAAACAAATATGCCTGCAGTTCCTCTATCGTAACTTTCACCGCATAATTCCTCCGTCAAATAGTATGCCGTACATTATAGCATACATATATGAGTTTCTCAATCATAATGCTGTTTTGTGCGGAATAGCGGAATCGTCCTCCTCAACGATTGAGATGAATCGCCTTCGCCCTTGCATGGCCGTGCCTCCCCTTATATCTGTCTACATTGCCATATTCGACCAAATAACTCACGGCACCATTGGGAACGCAAACGATCAAATAAGCTCGATGCCCTTTATTGGCTTTGCCATTTCCCTGTGGAAGCCGGTTTCGGGAGTGCGCCTTGCTTGAAGGAATGCACGATTCCGCACACAAAAGCCTGAGAGCCAAGACGCATCGCATCTTGGCCCTCCGGCTTTTGTTTTGACATCACAGCCGCACCCTGACGGCAAAGCCGCCTTTGAAAAAGTAGGTGTTCGTGTAATGTCCATCTGGTGGAGATGAGGGGAATCGAACCCCTGTCCGAAAAGAAAGCGGTTAGAGTATCTCCGGGCGCAGAGTGCTTATTGAATTTCCCTTGGCGCGAGCGAACACACGCGCATTACGCCGCGGTAGCTTCATGAATACCTGACGGACTGCAAAGCTTAGGCCCGTACATGTTCAGCACCTGATCGACGCCCCGACCCCGTGCGGTGCTAAAACGGGCGGGACGGTCGCGCCTAATTAGGCAGCGACGGCAACGGGATAATCGTTGTCAGTTAATTTGTTTTGGCGCTTTTAACGTGGGGCACCGCCACGGCCCGCTGCTCACGCCCCTCTCCCCCCGTCGAAACCATTACATCCCCCTATATGGCGGCCGAAAGGCCGCGGGGTCCGGGCGGTCGGGTCCAGACAGCTTTGCTGCGTTCAGTGTTGTTTCAGCGCACGGTCGATGGTGCGCTGGGCGTCCCGCGCAGCGGCGGTCGCCCGTTTGTCGTAGAGTTTTTTGCCCTTGCACAGACCGAGTTCGACCTTGACGCGGCCATGTTTGAAATACAGGGACAGCGGCACCAGCGTATACCCCTGCAGCTTGATCTGCTGGGCCAGACGTCGGATCTCGGCCTTGTGGGCCAGCAGACGCCGGGGCCGGCGCGGGTCCTTGTTAAAGATGCTGCCCTGCTCGTAAGGGCTGATGTGCATTCCCTTGAGGATCAGTTCCCCGTTCTCGATATCGGCCCAGGCATCCTTCAGGTTGACGCCGCCGGCCCGCAGGCTTTTGACCTCGGTCCCGACAAGCTCGATGCCGGTTTCCAGCGCTTCCATGACAAAATACTCGTGGCGCGCCTCCCGATTCTGGGCAATGCTCTTTTTCGGTTCGTTTTTCTTGTCCATGCGGCGCCCCCTTCCCTGCCATACAGCGTGGTTAGATATTATAGCGCCGCGGCCCGCGTTTGTCAAGCTCCGGCCCGGCTCACAGTTCGCCGCGGCCTTCCATGGCGCGGTACAGCGTCGTCTCGTCGGCAAACTCAAGGCTGCTGCCCACCGGCAGGCCGTATGCCAGGCGGGTGACCCGCACCCCCAGCGGCTTGATGAGCTTGGCCAGGTACATGGCGGTGGCCTCTCCTTCCACAGTCGGGCTGGTGGCCATGATGACCTCCTTGACCGTATCGTTCAGCCGGGCCAGCAGTTCCTTGACGCAGAGCTGGTCGGCGCCGATTCCGTCCATCGGCGAGATCAGCCCGTGCAGCACATGGTACAGGCCCTTATACTCGTGGGTGCGCTCAATGGCCTTGATGTCCCGCGGGGATTCCACCACGCAGATCACCGAGCGGTCCCGCTTGGGGGAGGCGCAGATGGGGCACAGCTCCCCGGAGGTATAGTCCTGGCACAGCCGGCAGCGGTGCAGGTCCTTCTTGGCCGACTCGATGGCCTTGGCCAGCTGCATCGCCTGCTCATTGGGCATCGACATAACCTCATAGGCCATACGGGTCGCCCCCTTGCGCCCCACGCCGGGGAAGCGGGCAAACTGATCGATCAGATTTTCCAGCGGTTCCGCGCTTTGCAGCATGGCGTTCTCCCTCAGCCCAGGCCGGGGATGTTCATGCCGCCGGTCATTTTGGACATTTCCTCATCCGAATCCTTATCCACCGCGGCACAGGCACTGTTCACCGCCGCGGCGATCAGGTCTTCCAGCATCTCGATGTCGTCCGGGTCCACCGCCTCGGGCTTGATCTTGACCGCCGTCACCTCATGCTTGCCGGTCATGGTCACGGTGACCATCTCGCCGCTGGCACTGCCGGTGTACTCGCGGGCTTCCAGCTCCGCCTGCTTGGCGCGGATCTCGTCCTGCATCTTCTGCACCTGGCGCATCATAGCCTGGGGGTCGGGGCGGCCGTAGCCTTTGGGAAGTCTTGCTTTCATCTGGAATGTCTCCTTTGTTTCATTTGGCTGGTTATGGAGGCTCAGCGGCTTGCTTTGCCGCGCCCCCGGGTCATTTTTCTTCGATCTGGACATCCACGCCCAGTTCCTGCATCTGCTTGAGGGCATCGTCCACCGAGACGACCGGCTGATCTGCCTGTTCCTGCCGGGGCGGCTGATACGGGCCGATGAAACAGTTCAGCCCGGTGACCTGATAGATGTATTCCTTGATCTGCTTGCCCACCGACTTGTCGTTGTTGATATAGTCGCGGAATGCATCGCTGCATTCAAAGAGCACCCGGCGGCCGTCGTAATACGCCTGGCCGCCGCGCAGGAAGGAAAACAGCATCGGGTCGTTTTCCGCAATGACTTCCAGCACGGCCGACCACTGGGGGAACGGCTGCGGCGGGCCGGACGGCGGGCTGGCAGCCGTCCGGCTCTTGGGCCGGGCGGCAGACCGATCCGGCGGTGCAGGCTGAGCCGGTGCGGCGGGTTCCGGGGGCAGCGGCGGCAGTTCCGGTTCCAAGACGGGGGGCTCCCCCTCCACAGGCGGCGGCGCCGACTGCTGGACCGGCGGCACGCTGACCGGCGCGGTCTGCACCGGCGGCGCCGAAACCGGCGCGGCCGACACGGCAAACGGCCGGACCGCCGGCGCTGCCTGGACCGGGGCCGGCTGGGCCGTCTGCGGCGCCGCTTCCGGCTGGGTCAGGGAGAAGATCGCCAGTTCCAGCTCGATGCGCTGGTCGGTGCCGCGGGCCATCTTTTCCAGCGCGGCGCCGAAAGCGTTGATGGCGCGCACAGCCTCCCGCTGGGGGAAGTCCCGGCGCTGCTGGTAGGCAGCCTCCTCCTCCGGGGAAGTCCCGGTGAGCAGGTCGCTGCCCCCCGGCAGCGCACAAAGCATCAGGTTGCGGTAGTGCCCGGCCAGTTCCATGCAAAGCCGGCGCATGTCCACCGACTGCTGGCGCAGCCGGGCGATCTCCTCCAGTGCGCGGACCGCGTCCCCGGCGGCGATGGCGTCGCTGATCTCAAAGAGGTAGCGCCGGTCGGTCACGCCGGCCATGCGGCGCACCAGGGCTTCGTCCACCGTATTGGAAACACCGGCGCAGGTGTCCAGGATCGAGAGCGCGTCCCGCATGGCGCCGTCGGCCAGGCGGCCGATTAGTTCCGCCGCAGCCGGGTCCAGGTCGATTTTTTCCTCCCCCGCCACATATTCCAGCCGGCCGGCGATCTCCCTGGCCGTGATCCGGGAGAAGTCATACCGCTGGCAGCGGGACAGGATGGTGGCCGGAACCTTTTGCACTTCGGTGGTGGCCAGGATGAAGATGACGTGTTCCGGCGGTTCCTCCATCGTCTTGAGCAGGGCGTTGAAGGCCGAAGTGGAGAGCATATGGACCTCGTCGATGATGTACACCTTATACTTGCACATCGCCGGCAGGTAGGCCGTCTCTTCCCGCAGGTCCCGGATGTCGTCCACACTGTTGTTGGAGGCCGCGTCGATCTCCGAAACATCCAGGACCGTACCCTCATCAATGCCCTTGCAGACCGCGCATTCCCCGCACGGGTCGGGGCTGGAGGTATCCAGGCAGTTGACCGCCTTGGCAAAGATCTTGGCGCAGGTGGTTTTGCCGGTCCCCCGCGTGCCGGTAAACAGGTAGGCGTGTCCGATCCGGCCCGCACGGATCTGGTTTTGCAGCGCGGTGACGATGGCCTGCTGGCCCACCACATCCGCAAAGCGGCGGGGGCGCCATTTGCGGTACAGTGCTCGATACATGCCGACACCTGCCTTTCGTTGCTTTGTTCCGGACACCATACAGGAAAACGGACAGGGCCGCGCGGGTGTGCCCCGCGGTTGTGCCGTTCTGCATACGGATGCAGGCTTGCCGCAGCACCGGCGAACCAGCGCTTAATGCTGCTCGGTTCCCCGCCTGACATGGTTCACGTGGCCGCCGCGCACGGGGCCCACATCCGTATGCAGAACAGCGCAATGTGCCCTGTCCGCTTGTCTATTATACAATAGTTTGCCTGCAAATGCAAGGAGAAACTGCGCCCCGCGCCCGTTCCGCCTCCACCTTTCTTTGGGTACGCCCCGGTGAAGAAGCGTTAAACCGGCACACCGGAAAAGACCTGCTTGGCGATGTCGGCGGCCGCCTTGGCGTCCCTGGCGTAGTAATCCGCCCCGATGCGCCGGGCATAGGAGGGTGTGAGGACCGCGCCCCCCACCATGACCCGGCAGGCAAGGCCCGCCGCATGGAGCGCCGAGATGGTCGCTTCCATGCTGGGGACGGTGGTGGTCATCAAAGCGGACAGGCCCACAAGCGGCGCACCGGTGCGGCGCACCGTCTCCACCACCTGCTCGGGCGGCACGTCCCGGCCCAGGTCGATCACCGTATACCCATAGTTTTCGAGGATCACCCGCACGATATTCTTGCCGATATCGTGGATGTCCCCTTTCACGGTGGCCAGCACGATCCGGCCGCGGTCCCTATCGTCCGTCCCCGCAGGG
>DWWE01000004.1 GCA_019119835.1 Candidatus Gemmiger stercoravium
TGCAGCACCCCCGACACCACCGCCGTGAAGGCGATGCCCAGCAGCAGGGTGCGGCTGCCGTACTTTTCCTCCAGCGGCGGGCCCACCACCAACAGCAGCAGCATGTTGCCCATAAAGTGGTTCCAGTCGGCGTGGCCCAGCACATGGCAGAACAGCCGCACATAGAACAGCGGGTCGGTCAGCGAAGACCGGTACACGCTGAACAGGTGGCTGGTGGTCCAGCCGTCGGTGACCCGGTTCAGGATCAGCGCGGCCAAGGCCAGCAGAAAAAAGGACAGGGTGACCGGGGCGTTGTATTGAAAGCTGATGGTGCGGCGCTTCATAACATAGGCCTCCTTGGCGGTGGCAAAATCTGTCGCCGTCGGCGGACATGTGCCGACGATGGCGACACCGACAGGGAAATTTTGCGGCAAATTGTGTGCGAGGAGCTTTGCTCCGAGTGCGCGATTTGCCGTAAAATTTTGTCGAAGAGGATACACAAGGGGAAACAGCCGCGTTAGGCAATTGCCGTGCGCGGCTGTTGTCCCTTGTGCAGCGTGTCGAGTTTCTCGACACGCTGAGACGCCCCGGGCCCTGGGGCCCGGGGCGCACAGGCGTATGCCGAAATCCGATCAGGATTGCTGGATCTGCCGGTGTTCGCGCAGGGTGCGCTCCTTCTGGTGCTGCAGCGAAGCCGCCACAAAAGCCTTGAACAGCGGGTGGGCGCGGTTGGGGCGGCTCTTGAACTCGGGGTGGAACTGCACGCCGATGTGGAACTGCCGGTCGGGCAGTTCCACGGCCTCCACCAACCGGCCGTCGGGGCTGGTGCCGGCAATGACCAGGCCCTTCTCCTGCAGTTCGGCGCGGAAGTCGTTGTTGAACTCGTACCGGTGGCGGTGCCGTTCGTCAATCTCGTCCCGGCCGTAGCAGTCGTGCATGTGGGTGCCGGGGGCCACCAGGCAGGGGTACCGGCCCAGGCGCATCGTGCCGCCCTTGGGGATGTTGCCCTGCTGGTCGGGCATCAGGGCAATGACGTTGTGGGCGCCGTCGGGGGTGAACTCGCTGGAATTGGCGTCGGCATAGCCGGCCACATTGCGGGCAAACTCCATCACCATGATCTGCATACCCAGGCAGATGCCGAAATAGGGGATGTTCTGCTCACGGGCATACCGGGCGGCCTGGATCATCCCCTCAATGCCCCGGTCGCCGAAGCCGCCGGGCAGGATGATGCCGTCCACGTCGGCCAGCTCCTCGCTGCAGCGCTCCTGGTCCACCAGCAGCTCGCTGTCCACCCAGCGGATGTCCACCTTGCTCTCGGTCTCAAAGCCCGCATGGTACAGGCTCTCCATCACGCTCAGGTAGGCGTCGTGCAGCTTCACATACTTGCCCACCAGCGCGATGGTGCAGTTGCGGCTGCGGGTGGCGATGCGGCTGATCAGCTCCTTCCACTCGGTCAGGTCGGAAGCAGGGGTCTCCAGGTGCAGCTGCCGGGCCACCACGTCGGTCAGGCCGGCGGCTTCCAGCATCAGCGGGCACTCGTACAGGCTGGGAAGGGTCAGGTTCTCGATGACGCAGTCGGGGCGCACGTTGCAGAACATGCTGATCTTGCGCTTGATGTCGGCGCCCACGCTGCCGTCGGCCCGCAGCACGATCACGTTGGGGGTGATCCCCATGCCCTGCAGCTCCTTGCAGGAATGCTGGGCGGGCTTGGACTTGTACTCGTTGGAACCGGAGATGTAGGGCACCAGCACCACATGGATGTAGCAGCAGTTTTCCGGCCCCTGCTCCACCCCCACCTGGCGGATGGCCTCCAGGAAGGGCTGGCTCTCGATGTCGCCGGTGGTGCCGCCGATCTCGGTGATGACCACGTCGGCCTCGGTGCTCTTGGCCAGGTTGTAGATGTAGCTCTTGATTTCGTTGGTGATATGCGGGATGATCTGCACGGTCTGGCCCAGGTAGGCGCCCTGGCGTTCTTTGTGCAGCACGTTCCAGTACACCTTGCCGGTGGTCAGGTTGGAGTACTTGTTCAGATTTTCGTCAATGAAGCGCTCGTAATGCCCCAGGTCCAGGTCGGTCTCGGTGCCGTCGTCGGTCACAAACACCTCGCCGTGCTGCAGCGGGCTCATGGTGCCGGGGTCCACATTGATATACGGGTCCAGCTTCTGGGACGCCACCTTCAGCCCGCGGGTCTTGAGCAGGCGCCCCAGGCTGGCCGCCGTGATGCCCTTGCCAAGGCCGGACACGACACCGCCGGTAACAAATACATACTTCGTAGCCATTGCACATCCTCCACGCATCAGTTCGGTAAACATATATGAAATCATTATACACTGGCCCTGCCGGGTTTGGCAAGGCATTGGCCCCAAAACCGGCGAAAATGTACATACCTGGCAAAAAGCCCCGGCGGAATCTGTTCGAATTGGCAGGGCGCCGCCGTTTTCCCCTGCGCAGCGTGTCGAATTTCCCGGCACACAAAGGCCGCCCCGGCCTGCCGTGGGGCAGGGCCGGGGCGGCCTCAGTCTTCCTCCTGTGCCTGTTCCAGAATCTCCTGGGCGATCTCGCCGCGGCTGCGGCGGCTGTCCATGGCCTGCTTCTCGATCATCCGGTGGGCGGCGGCCTCGGTCATGCCCCGGTGCTCGATCAAAAAGCACTTGGCCCGGTCCACCAGCCGCAGCTGGGCGATCTTGTCGGCCAGGCGGTCGTTTTCGGCCCGCAGGCCGTCCATGCGGTGGTAGCAGCTGGCCGCCATCTGCACGGCCTGGCGGAACTGCAGCGCCGTGAAAGGCTTGCTCACCACCAGCACGCCCTGGCCTTGCAGGGTGTCGGCCACCTGTTCGGCGGTGCCCGCCTTGGCCAGCAGGATCACCCCGGCATGGGTGAGTTCCACCGCATGCAGGGCCAGCTCGTGGCCGAACTCGTCGGGTAGCGGGCTGTTGACCACCACCACGGCAAAGTCCCGGCCGTCCAGGCGGCGGCGCGCTTCGCCCCCGCTGGCGACCATCACCGGCCGGGGGAACCCCAGCTCGGCCAGGTGGCGGGCCAGATATTCGTTGGAGTGGGTGCCTGCGGAGGCGATCAAAGCCAATGCCAATCCTGGTCCTCTCCTTCCGGTCTCGGGTCTTGGCGGGCGCTCACAGCACCAGGAAGCAGTTTTCCCGCTCCCAGGCAGCCGGGTCCGGCGCCTGCTCATAGGCGATGCACAGCTGGGTCTGATACTCGAAGTATTTGTTCATCACGGCCAGCGGCAGCTCCCCGGCCACAAACTCGCTCTGGGCCGCCACCGTGATGGCTTCCCGCAGGCTGCGGGGCAGGCTTTCCAGCCCGGCCGCGGCGTCGGGGTGGAAAAGGTTGCGGTCCACCGGCTCGGGCAGCGGCAGCTCCCGCCGGATGCCGTCCAGCCCGGCGGCCAGGATCAGCCCGATCACCAGGTAGGGGTTGCAGGCCGGGTCGGGGCTGCGCAGCTCCAGGCGGCAGAAATCCCCGTTGGCCGAGGGCAGCCGCACCAGCTGGCTGCGGTTCTGCCGGCTCCAGCTGATGTACTGGGGCGCCTCGCAGCTGCCGAACCGCTGGTAGCTGTTGGGGACCGGGTTGCAGAAGGCCGTCAGCTCCCGGGCGTGGGCCAGCAGCCCTGCGATGAAGTGCCCGGTCTCGGTGTCGGGGCCCACCGGCAGGGTGAACAGGTTCTGTTTGTCCCGGATCAGCGAAAGGTTCACATGCAGCCCGCTGCCGGCCTGGTTGGCCAGCGGTTTGGGCATGAAGCTGGCAAACAGCCCGTTGCGCCCGGCAATGGCCTTGACCGTGCTCTTGAAGGTGTTCAGGTTGTCCGCCGCCTGCAGGGCGGGGGCGTACAGAAAATCCACCTCGTTCTGGCCGTGGCCGCTTTCATGGTGGCTATGCTGGGGGCGCAGGCCCATATCCTCCAGCGCAAAGCAGATCTCCCGGCGGATGTTCTCGCCCTTGTCCAGCGGCGCAATATCAAAGTATCCGCCCCGGTCCATCGGGATCTTGGTGGGGTTGCCGTGCTCGTCGGTCTCAAAGAGGTAAAACTCGCATTCGCAGCCCACATTGCAGGCAAGCCCCATGGCCCGGGCCCGGTCCACCACGCTCTGCAGATAGCCGCGGCAGTTGCCCTCAAAGGGGCGCCCGTTGGGCAGCCGGATGTCGCAGTACATCCGCATGACCCGCCCTTCGGTCGGCCGCCAGGGCAGAATGGTCATGGTGTCGGGGTCGGGCCACAGCACCAGGTCGCTCTCCTCGGTGTGCAGGAACCCGGCAATGGAACTGCCGTCAAAACAGATCCCGTGCTCAAACACATAGGGCAGCTCGCTGGAATAGACCGAGATGTTCTTCTGGTTGCCGAAGATGTCGCAGAAGGCCAGGCGGACAAACTTGACATCGTTGTCCTCCACATAGTTCAGAATGTCCTGTGCGGTGTGCTTCATAGGGAAAATCCTCGCATTTGATAAACTTGAAAGGCCCACCGGCGGGGGCGGGCCTTTCAAGCGGTGTAAGAAAACAACGGGCGGCGGCTTCCTGCAGGATGCAGCGGCGGACCGCCGCCCGCCTGGAAAAAGGAGAATCGCTCAGTTCAAAGGCCCGGACTCACTCGGTGTAGAACAGCAGGCGGCTGTAGCAGGGCAGCGGCCAGTAGTCCTCGTCGCACAGTTCTTCCGCCTCGTCGGCCGCGGCGCGCAGCCGGGCCATCGCGGGCAGAACCTCGTCGTGGAAGGCGTGGGCCTTGGCGGCCTCGTCCTCCAGGGCGCTGACCTTGTCGGTCACGGCCTTCAGCGCGTCGGCCGCGTCGGACATCTCGTCGGTATAGCGGGACAGGGCGGTCAGCAGCCTGGTCTCGGCCCGGGTGCTCAGGCTCTCGCTCACCGTCTGTTTGGCGGCGGCGGTGGAGGCCACATCCCCCATGTAGGTGGTGGCGGCGGGGATCAGCTGTTTGTTGGCGATCTTCAGCATCGTGCGGGCCTCGATGTTGATGACCTTGCTGTAGTGTTCCATCTCCACCTCATAGCGGGAGAACAGCTCGGTCTTGGTCAGCACGCCGAACTCTTCCATCAGGGCCACGTTCTTCGGGTCCTTCAGGGCGATCATCGCGTCGGGGGTGCACTTGCGGTTGGGCAGACCGCGGCGGGCGGCCTCCTCCTCCCAGGCGGCCGAGTAGCCGTTGCCGTTGAAGATCACCCGGCGGTGGTCGTTCAGCGTCTGCTTGACCCAGGCCGCGGCGGCGCACTCAAAGTCGGCGGCGTCGCTGGTGGCGGCCACAAAGTCCTTCAGCGCCTTGGCCACGGCGGTGTTCAGGATGAAGTTCGCGTCGGACAGGTTCTCGTTGGAACCGGGCATACGGAACTCGAACTTGTTGCCGGTGAAGGCGAAGGGGGAGGTGCGGTTGCGGTCGGTGGTGTCCTTGCTGAACTTGGGCAGCACATCCACGCCCAGGTCCATCTTCATCTTGACCGGGCCCGCGTAGGGCGAATCGGAGCAGATCGCGTCGATGACGGCCTCTAGCTCCTCGCCCACAAAGATCGAGATGATGGCCGGCGGGGCCTCGTTGGCGCCCAGGCGGTGGTCGTTGCCCGGGGTGGCCACCGAGGTGCGCAGCAGGTCGGCGTACTCGTCCACCGCCTTGATGACGGCGGCCAGGAAGACCATGAACTGCAGGTTTTCCATCGGGGTGTCGCCGGGGTCCAGCAGGTTTTCGCCGCCGGCGGTCAGCGACCAGTTGTTGTGCTTGCCGCTGCCGTTGACCCCCTCGAAGGGCTTTTCGTGCAGCAGGCAGACCAGTCCGTGCTTGGCGGCCACCTTCTGCAGGATCTCCATGGTCACCAGGTTGTGGTCGATGGCCACGTTGGTGGTGTCAAAGATGGGGGCCAGTTCATGCTGGCCGGGGGCCACCTCGTTGTGCTTGGTGCGGGCGGGCACGCCCAGCTTCCACAGTTCTTCGTCCAGGTCCTTGTAGAACTCGCTGACGATGGGGCGCAGGGTGCCGAAGTAGTGTTCCTCCAGCTCCTGGCCCTTGGAGGGGGCGGAGCCGAACAGGGTGCGGCCGGTCAGCACCACGTCCAGGCGCTTGTTGTAATCCTCCTTGCGGATCAGGAAGAACTCCTGTTCGGGGCCGACGGTGGTGCTGACCCGCTCCACATCCTTGCCGAACAGCTTCAGCACCCGGCAGGCCTGGTCCGAGATGGCCTGCATCGAGCGCAGCAGCGGGGTCTTTTTGTCCAGCGCCTCGCCGGTGTAGGAGCAGAACGCCGTGGGGATGCACAGCACCTCATCCTTCACAAAGGCGTAGCTGGTGGGGTCCCAGGCGGTGTAGCCGCGGGCTTCGGCGGTGGCGCGCAGCCCGCCGGAAGGGAAGCTGGAGGCATCCGGCTCGCCCTTGATGAGCTCCTTGCCGGAAAATTCCATGATGGCGGTGCCGTCCGGCTGGGGGCTGACAAAACCGTCGTGCTTCTCGCTGGTGATGCCGGTCAGCGGCTGGAACCAGTGGGTATAGTGGGTGGCCCCCTGTTCAATGGCCCAGCGCTTCATGACGCTGGCCACCACGTTGGCCACATCCAGGTCCAGGGGCTGGCCCTTCTCGATGGTCGCCTTCAAGCTCTTGTAGGTAGAACTGGGCAGGCGCTCACGCATTTCGTGTTCGTTAAAGACTTTGCTGCCGTAGATCTCCATAACGGTTGCTGCCATACTTCCAAAACTCCTTTCACACAGCGCAGGGGGGACCCTGCAGGCCCGTCTGCGGCGGGCGGCGGCCGGCCTGAATGTTCCGCAAGGGGGCCGGCAAAACAAAAAGACGCTGCGAATCACTTCGCAGCGCCCTTGCTGTATGCCCCTATTATACGGGCTGAAACCGGAAAATGCAACTGGCGGTTTGACCAAATCGACGCCGCTCACCGGGCAAAAACTGGGGCATTTGCCCGGCGCGCCGCCGCAGGGACCGGCCGGCGCCAAAACGGATCAAAATGAAACGCCCGGCTGCGTGTTAAGCTGCCGCCCCGGTACGGCGCCGCCGGCGCACCGCCGCCGCCAGGGTGCCGGCGATGCAGACAAGGCTGGCGGCGTCGGCCAGGCGCCAGAACCAGAAGCCCGCGAACCGCACCGTTACGGTGCCGCTGTACCCGGCGGGCAGGGTGACGGTCAGGTAGCCGTCCTGCCGGCCCATCTCCGCGCCGCCGGAGGAATCGGTCAGGGTGTAGCCGGGGTAGGCGAACAGCGGCAGCAGCACGGTGGCCGGTTCCTCGCCGCTGTTGGCGGCGGTGAACTGCACCGACAGCGCGCCCCGGATCACGGCCTGGGCGCTCACCCCTTCGGGGAAGACCGGGTCGATGCCCTGGTAGTCCTCCTCGCTGATGGCGTCCGGCCGGTCGTAGGGCAGGTATTCGCCGCCGGCCACCTGTTCTTCCAGGGTGCTCAGGCTGGAAAGGCTTTGGTAGTCCAGCCGGGGGCTGGTGGAGCAGGTCTGGTACATCAGATACCCGGCGGGCAGCAGGGTCAGCAGCACCAGGGCGCCGGCCGCCGGGCGGGCCAGCTCGGGCCGGCTGCGGCCGAACAGCGCCAGCGCACAGCAGCTGACCAGCACCAGCAGCAGGGTGGCCGGCGCCAGGAACCGCCAGGCAAACTGCAGTTTGCCGAGAATGCCAGACAGGGTGGCGCCCACCGGGTCCTTCCGCAGCGAAAGGTCATACCAGGGGAACAGGGTGCTGGCCATCCAGATCCCCAGCGCCCCGAAACCCAGCGCCCAGCCGCCCAGCCGCAGCGCCCCGCGGTCAGCCCGGCGCACGGCCGGGTCCAGCAGGGCCAGCAGGAACAGCCCGGCGCCCAGCCCCAGCGCCAGCCCCACCGACAGCGGCATCTCGCCGGCCATGCCGCCGGCCAGGGTGCTGGCGTAGCCTTCGCCGGTGGCGGCGTCCATGTTGCCGCCGCCGAACATCATGAAGATCTGGGCCGGCCAGGCCGCGCTGTCATACAGGTCGGCGGCGCTGTACCGGCCGCTGATGCGGCAGGCCCCGGCGGCCATGTACTGGGCCAGCGGCACCAGGAACCACAGGTTCCAGCCCAGCGCGGCCCCGGCGGCTTTGCACAGGCCGGCAAACACCGGCCGGCGGAAGGTGCGCCTGGCGGCGATCAGGCAGAACAGCAGGCAGAACAGCCCGGCCATCAGGGTGGTGAGCAGGTGGGTCTGCAGCAGCCCGGTAAACGCCACGGCCAGCGGCACCCAGCACCAGGGCAGGGCCCGGGGGCTGTCCGCCGGCTGGGTGTAAAGGCGCCACAGCCCGTACACCACCAGCGGCAGGAAGATCATGGCCGAATATTCCCCCACCGAAGCCCGCATGTAGATGTTGGTCAGCCGGTACAGCGAGAGCACATACAGCGCGGTGCCCGCCAGCGCCAGCGGTTCGCTGCGCAGCATCCGCCGCAGCACATGGCGGGTGACCAGCGCGGTGGCCAGGGTGACGGCGGCCACATACATCCGGTAGACCGCCTGCAGCGAAAAGCCCAGGATGCGCAGCACCGCCGCCGGGTAGAGCAGCAGGTCGGCGTACATCAGGCTGAAGGGATAGCCGCGGCCGTCCAGCAGTTCGGGGTCCATCCGCACCGGGAACTGCCCGGCCAGCAGCCCGGCTTTCAGCCCCTCGATCCGGCTCAGGTGAACGGTCAGGTCGTGGCCGTAGGTCAGGTAGTCCAGCCCCAGCGGCAGGCAGGCCACCGCCACGATGCCCAGCAGCGCCGCGGCGCTGTACCGGGCCTTTACCGGGAGGTTCCAGGGCAGCCGGCGGGCGGCGGCCAGCAGCACCAGGTCCGCCAGCAGGAAAAACACCAGCCCGGTGAGGAAGTGGACATAGGCGAAGGAATGGGTGGGGACGATCTGCGCCCCTGTGATGAAGATGACCTGCCCTTCGCCGCAGTCGGCGTAAAAGCTCAGCTGCAGGGTGTCGCAGCCATGGTCCAGCCACAGCGGAAAGCTGGCGCTGGTATAGCCGGGTTTCAGGGCGGTCACGTCATAGCGGGCGGTGGGCACCACCTCGTCCAGCAGTTCCACCCGCCCGGGGTTGCCGTTGTTCACATAGTTCACGACCACCTGGTAGCTGCCGGCTTCCAGGTCCAGCCAGCGGGTGGTGGCAAACTGGCCCACATAGTTTTCCACCTGGGTGCCGCGGCTGTCATTCAGCGCCGTCTCGGTATACGGAATGATCAGGTCCGGCGTCACCTCCACGGCGGTGCCGGCGCCCCAGTCCAGCGCCAGCCGGCCCAGCAGAAAGACCGCCTCCAGCGCCAGCAGGACCGCCAGCCACCAGTTTTTGCGGGTGAACCGTTGCTTCAGTTGCTCCATTGCGCCCCGTCCTCTCTCGCCGCGGTCAGCCGCGGGTCTTTTCCCAGTATTCGCCCATGCTGGCGCCGGGCTGCCCGGTCACCTCAAGGGCCAGGTATCGCCCCAGCCCGCAGCTGCCGGGGTCCCAGGCCCGGGCAGCCTGCTCGGTGGGGAATTCCACCTCGGCATAGAAAAAACCGCCGGGCTGGCCGGGGTCCACCTCGTTGACCTCCAGCACCAGCCCTTCCGGCAGCGGATAGCTGCGCCGCTCCTTGCGGATCAGCGGCTTGCCGATGAGCGCCTCCAGCTGTGCGAAAAGTTCCGGGCTGATCTCGGTCTCCACCTCGGGCCGGCTGAGCCCGGTGGGGTCGGGCGCACCCTTGAAGCAGAGCACCAGCGCCGTGGGCCCGCCTTCCAGCGCTTCCCGCCGGATGCGCACGGTGGGCCGCACGCAGAGGTACCCCTGGTCCATGATGTGGGTGCGCACCGGCCGCAGCCCCCGGGGCCAGCCGAGCACCATCCATTTCCGTTCGATCTCCATGCCGTACCCTCCTTACACCAGCACGTCCTTGATGAGCAGCGAAAGCCCGCCCCCGGCGCTGTGGATGAACTCCACCGCGTCGTCGCTGTTGCACAGCTCGGCCGGAATCTTGATCTCGATGCCGCTCTCGGTCTTGAAACTGCGGCTCTCCATCCGCCGCATCCGCGCCGGGCTCACCGTCACCCGGTCGTCGGGGGCCACGCCGGTCTCGGCCAGCGCCTCGTCAAAGTCCTGGACCGCCAGCGGGTATTGTTCCTCAATGCGGGCGCGCACATCCTCCACCGCGATGGTGTTGTCCACGGCCTGGTTGCGCACCATCAGCCCGACGGCGGTCTCGGTGCCGCCGTCAAAGGGGGGCACGTCCTCCAGGCTTTCGGCCTCGGGGTAGGCTTTCTGCACGGCGGCCACGGCGGTCTCGCACACCGCCTTCAGCTTCTCCTTCTCCGGCAGGGCCTGGGCGCAGCCGAACACATGGGTGGACAGGTACACGTCCTTCTTTTCGTCCAGCTGGTAGCGCTTTTCGATCAGCCGGATGGTATAGTTGGCCCGGTCGATCAGCGCGGCCTCGTCCGCTTTGGGGGTGCCGGGCAGCAGGGTGCGCTGGGGGGCGATGGTGCTGCACTGGCCGTTGCCCAGTACGGTGGTGGCGTGGGTATAGCCGGGGCGGTAGTTCAGCTTGAGCACCCCGTAGTAGGGCACCCCCTCCACCGTGAAATCCGCCACGGCCAGGTCCCCCGAAGGGATGCCCGGGTACTGGAGCTGCTGCTCAAAGATCACGCCGGCGATGCGGCGGGAGATGTCGATGAAATCCTGGTTGTGCTGCAGTTCCTGCAAAAAGGCGGAATCCGGCAGGAAAGCGCAGTTTTTGCCGTCGTCGCTGACGAAGGCTTTTTCCAGGCAGGCGGTGAAATAGTCGAACAGGTCGGCGTTGAGCTCCATCGGCCGGTCGGACAGCACCGGTTCCGAGGCGCCGGCGTCCAAAAGGTGATAGATGACCTGGTTGAGTTTGACTTCCATGGGTTCGGCTCCTTTGCAGCGAATGAATCGGGGTTCTGGCCTGGCGGGCAGCCGGGCCCCGCCGCTGTGCGCCGCGGCGGAAAGGCGGCGCCCCGCGGGCGGGCGCTGCCCAATGGTACCATATTTTGGGGCGGATGAACAGGGGATAGGGGGCGCTGTGCGGCATAGGATACATCGAAAGGAGGCGAAAGCCATGCAAGACCATGAGATCTGCAATGCCACCGACCTGCGCCCCGCCCCGCCGGACCCGCTGCGCCCGGCGCCGGAGCACACCCCCCGTTACGACGAGACGCTGCGCCGCACGGCGCCTTCCCGCCAGAAATCGGCCCGCGCCTTTCTGGAAGGGCGCAGCCCCGGCGTGATGCAGAGCTACGCCCCCGGCGCCGAAGCCGGGGCGGACGGCTGGGTGGAGGACGACGAGACCGTCCGCCGCCTGATGCACTGGCGGGAGGAAGCCATCTACTGAGCGGCCGGGCCCGCCCCGGCAATGCGCGACCGGCCTGCCGGGAAACCCGGCGGGCCGGTCGGCGTTTGTCAGGGCATCACGAAACCCGGCTCCCCGGGCAGGATCACCCCGTTGTTTTTCAGCAGGGTGCGGAATTCCTCCTCGCTCATGGTAAAGATGACCTCCTTGATCATGGCCATCTCGTGCAGCACCACCTGCCAGGGCGCACCGTCCGGCTGCTGCAGAAACAGCAGCCCGCTCACCGGGCCCAGCGCCTGCACGGCCTCGTCGGCCAGCAGGCTGGGGGCCGGGCGCAGAAAATAGTGGTCCACCATCCGCCCGTCGGCAAAATCATGCTCGATGGCGGCGGTCCACTCGCCCTCCTCGCGGGTGTTTTTGTACTGCATCCGCAGCGAAAGAAAGTCAGCGGCGGTCAGGCTGCCGGGCATGGGGGTCCCTCCTTGTGCGCAGCCCCCGCCGCCTGCAGGCGGCGGGGGACTGCGGTCATCCATGCCGGGCGGCCGGGCCGCCCGGGTGTTTCGTCAGGGTCAGTTGTGCTTGTAATAGTTGATCAGGCAGCCGTCGGCCAGGATCTGCCGTTCGGCGTCGGTCAGGGCGCCCAGCCGCAGAGTCAGCGGCCGCACCTGCCAGGTGCCGCCGGTCTCCACGGCGCTGTAGGCGGGGATCTCCTCCGCCTTGCCCAGCAGCGCGTCGCGCACGCCGGGCACAAAGACATAGCCGTCCAGCGGCAGCGCGTCCGGGTCGGTGGTCAGGAAGGGCAGCATGCCCCAGTTGATGCAGTTGGAGCGGTAGCGCTTGGTGGCGTATTCCAGCGCAAAGTTGGCCGCGCCCCCCAGCACCCGCTGGCAGGAGGCCGCCTGCTCCCGGGCGGAACCGTCGCCGGGCTTGTTGGCAAAAATGGCCGAACCGATGTTGGTGGCGGCCGGGTCCACGGTGCAGCCGGCCGCGGCCAGCGCCTCATAGACCGCCCGGACCTGGGCCGGCAGCTCGCCGGCTTTGCGGGCGGCGTCCAGCGCCTGCACCGCCTTGGCGCGGCCCACATACCCCGGGTCCTTGCGGGAAAGGGTGAACTCGGCCAGCCGCAGCGGGTTGGACCGGTAGGAGGAGGTCTCGCCCGAGGGGATCAGCTCGTCGGTGGTGGTCACCGGGTCGGTGATGTGGCTGGCGATGCGCAGCAGCAGGTCGCCGCTCAGGGCAGGCTGGTCGGGCCAGTCCTTGATGTTGGGGCCGAAGCGCAGCGCCGCGTCGGGGTTCGCCTGGCCCCAGCCGTTGTACACCCGCTTGTCATACACGCCCCGGTCAAAGTGGTAGGCCGGCGCCGTGTAGCACTCGGTCACCACCTCGCTGGCGGCGGTCAGCACACCGCCGGCCGCGGCGGTGGCCGCAATGCTGCGGGCGTCCATCAGCGCCACGCCGGAGATCTGCCCCTCACCGGGCTTGGACCCTTCCCGGTTGGGGAAGTTGCGGGTGGTGTGCCGGATGCTGAACTCGCCGTTGGCCGGGGTGTCGCCGGCGCCGAAGCAGGGGCCGCAGAAGCTCTCCCGGAAGATGCCGCCCGCCGAGACGATGTCGGCCACCGCGCCGTTGCGGACCAGCTCCAGGTAGGTGGGCATGCTGTCGGGGTAGGCGCTGAACTTGAACTCGCCGTTGCCGCAGCTCTTGCCCCGCAGAATGTCGGCCACCGCGCACAGGCTCTCGTAGGTGCCGCCGCTGCAGCCGGCCACGATGCCCTGGTCCACATGGATCTTGCCGTCCTTGCCGATCTTGCTCACAAGGTCCATGTGAACCTTGCCGGACAGCTGCTCGTTGGCCCGGTCCTCGGCTTCCTTCAGGATGGTGTAGGGGTCCTGCTGCAGTGCGCGGATCGGGTAGGCGTAGCTCGGGTGCATCGGCAGGGCGATCATGCACTCCACGCTGGACAGATCCAGCTCGATGCATCCGTCATAGTAGGCCACGTCGGCGGGGGCCAGCGGCCGGTAAGCCTCCGGCCGGCCGTGGCCGGCCAGGTATTCCTCGGTCACGGCGTCGGTCTGCCAGATGCTGGACCAGCAGGTGGTCTCGGTGGTCATGCAGTCGATGGCGTTGCGGCAGTCGGCCGACAGGCCGGCCACACCGGGGCCCACAAACTCCATGACCTTGTTCTTCACATAGCCGTTGGCGTAGGTGGCGCCCACCAGCGCCAGCGCCACGTCGTGGGGGCCGACGCCGGGGTTCAGCCGGCCGGTCAGGTAGACGGCCACCACCTCGGGGCAGGCCATATCGTAGGTGCGGCCCACCAGCTGCTTGGCCAGCTCACCGCCGCCTTCGCCCACGGCCATGGTGCCCAGGGCGCCGTAGCGGGTGTGGCTGTCCGAACCCAGGATCATCCGGCCGCAGCCGGCCATCATCTCCCGGTTGTAGCTGTGGATGACCGCCATGCAGGGCGGCACATAAATGCCCCCGTACTTGCGGGCGGCCGAAAGGGCAAACTGATGGTCGTCCTCATTGATGGTGCCGCCCACCGCGCACAGGCTGTTGTGGCAGTTGGTCAGCACATAGGGCAGGGGGAACTTCTCCATGCCAGAAGCCCGGGCGGTCTGGATGATGCCCACATAGGTGATGTCGTGGCTGGTCATCGAATCAAACTTCAGCCGCAGATCCTTCATATCCGGGGCGGTGTTGTGCTCTTTCAGAATCCCGTACGCGATGGTGCCCTGGCGGGCCTGCTCCGCGCTGACCCCGGCGGGGGCGCTCTCGCTCAAAACGCCGTTGACCAGGTACACGCCTTTGTTGTGCAGTTTCATGGTACACTCCTTCGTCTCGTGGTCGTATCGCAAAGAAAATACGGACCCTCCGCATTCAGACTGTCGAAAAAATCTAAAACCGTCGCCGGCGGCGGACACGCGCCGACGCCGGTGACACCGACAGGGAAATTTTGCGGCAAATTGTGTGCGAGGAACGCAGTGACGAGTGCGCGATTTGCCGTAAAATTTTGTCGAAGGGGATACACAAGGGGAAATAGCCGCGTTAGGCAATTGCCGTGCGCGGCTGTTGCCCCTTGTGCAGCGTGTCGAGTTTCTCGACACGCTGAATACGGACTTTCCGCATTTTTTCCTTTGTAAGCTCACTACCACGAGTATACCGGTTTTGGCGGCCCTTGTCAACGAAACCAATTAACGTGAGTCGGCTTTTTGCCCGAGTGGATCTTAATAAAATAAAGCGGAAAAGCCTTGCGTGTAACATAATTTAAGAAAGACGCTTGACGAACGCGGCCTGATCCGATAAAATTAATGCCGGGGGTATCCGATACGCCCCGTAGGCGAAGCCCTGTGCGGCGGCGCGCACTTTTGCAAGGAAAGGGGAGGGTATGATGTTTTACCCCGATGTTCCGGCCCTGGAGCCGGAGGAGATCGAGCTGCTGTGCAGTGAATATGTGGCGCACAACGCCCATCTGGACCCCCGCGAGGCGGACCGGCTGGGGGTCAAGCGGGGGCTGCGCAATGCCGACGGCACCGGCGTGCTGGCCGGCATCACCAACGTGTCCAACGTCATCGGCTATGAAAAGCAGCCCGACGGCACCGTCACCCCCATCCCGGGGCGGCTGGTCTACCGGGGCATCGACATCGACACGCTGGCGGCCGAAGCCGACGCCCACGACCGCTTCATGTTCGAGGAAGTCATCTGGCTGCTGCTCTTCGGCAGCCTGCCGACGGCCGACCAGTTTGCCCGCTTCCGCAAGCTGCTGGAAAACCACCGGGAACTGCCCCGCGGCTTTGCCGACGACATGATCCTCAATTCGCCTTCGCCCAACCTGATGAACAAGATGGCCCGCAGCGTGCTGGCCATGTACAGCTACGACGAACACGCCGAGGACAACTCCCTGCCCAACATCCTGCGCCAGAGCATCAACCTGATCGCCGAGCTGCCGACCATGATGGTCAACGCCTACCAGATCAAGCGCCGGGTCTATGACCGGGACAGCATGTATTTCCACCTGCCCACCCCGGGCCAGAGCACGGCGGAGCACATCCTGTCCACCTACCGGGCGGACAAGAAGTTCACCCACGAGGAAGCCCGCCTGCTGGACCTGTGCCTGCTGGTCCATGCCGACCACGGCGGCGGCAACTGTTCCACCTTCACCTGCCGGGTGCTTTCCAGCTCCGGCACCGATACCTACGCCGCCATCTCGGCGGCCATCGGCGCCCTCAAGGGCCCCAAGCACGGCGGCGCCAACCTGAAGGTCATGCGCCAGCTGGACTACATCCTCCAGGCGGTGGAAAACCCGAAGGACGAGGGGGAGGTGCGGGAACTGCTGCGCCGCATCCTGCGCCGGGAAGCCGGCGACGGCAGCGGGCTGATCTACGGCATGGGCCATGCGGTGTACACCCTCAGCGACCCGCGGGCGCAGATCCTCAAAAACCATGCCCGTCACCTGGCCTATGAGAAGGGGTACGACGAAGAATTCGAGATGCTGTGCAGCATCGAGAAGCTGGCCCCCGGCGTCATTGCCGAGGAACACCACCGGGACAAGAAGGTCTGCGCCAACGTGGACCTGTTCAGCGGGCTGATCTACCGGATGCTCGGCATCAGCGAGGACCTGTACACCCCGCTGTTCGCCATCGCCCGCGTGCCCGGCTGGTGCGCCCATCGGGTGGAGGAAGTGGAGTTCGCCAACCGCATCATCCGCCCGGCCTACAAGTATGTGGGCGGCGACCATCCCTACACCCCGCTGGACGAGCGGTAAGGCGGACTTGCCGACGAGATCCCGCCCGGGGTTCGGGCAATATGGCAGTATATAAAAGCATACAGGGAGGCCCCGGCAAGTTTGCCGGGGCCTCTCTTTTTGCAGCCTTTGCAGCCTGTCTGTGCTGCCTGGTGCCGTCGGGGCCGGGCGGGCGCCCTCATGGGCGGCCATGCCGGCGGCGTTTCCCGCGGTGGCGGACAGAGGCGCGGTCCCGGGCGGCGGCGACGGCCAGGACCCCCAGCGCGACGGCGACGGCCAGCCCGGACAGACTGAGCCCCAGGCGGGAGGAATCAAAAAACAGGCCCCGCCCGGCTTCCCAGCGCCAGAGGGCTGTCCCGGCGGACAGCGGATTCAGGTGGAGGAACAGCGACCGGTTGGACAGCAGCCCGCCCAAAGCGCCCCAGAAAAAGGCGACCAGCGCCGCCGTGCCGCTCCCCGGCCACTGGGCGGCCAGCGCCAGCAGCGGCAGCAGTGCCAGATAGGTCCAGAGATTGGCGGACAGCATGGCGGCCAGCGCGGTGGCCGCCCCGGCCGGGCTCAGCCCGGGAATGCCGGTGCAGGGGAAGACCGCCAACGCAATCAGCCATTCCAGCACGCTGGCCGCCGCCAGCCAGATCCCCTCGGCCAGCAGTTTGCCGGCCAGCAGCCGTCGGAAGGACATCGGCAGAACCAGCAGGCAGGGCAGGGTGCGGTTGTCCCGCTCGGCCTGCATGGACTGGGTCAGCTGCAGTGTCAGGCAGGCGGGGAGCAGGTAGGTCGCGGCAAGAAATATCGTGTTGCTGACCACCAGCGGCCAATCGTAGGTCACGCCGTCCCGGGCGGTGGCGACGTAGCGGCTGTCCGCCACCGCCAGCGCCATGGCCAGCGGCAGTACGGCCAACCAGAGATTCCGGCGGTTCTTTTTCAGCTCCGCCCATACAAGGTTTCCCATGGGGCACCTACCTTTCCCAACGATCATACGCCCAGACGATGCCCATGCCGAACAGCGCCGACATCCCGATCATCACCGCCGCCAGCAGGGCCGGGGCGACGGCGTAGGGCGACCCGCTCATCCCGGCAAACAGGCACCGCTGGATCAGCGCCCCGGGCAGGCAGAACAGCAGCTGCCGGCCCGGCGGCAGCTGTTCCGGCGGCACGCCGGCGCTGCCCATCTGAACCAGTACCTGCAGGCAGCCGAACCCGTTGACGATGCTGTAAACCAGCGCCGCCAACAGCGAAAGCAGCGACGAACCGCGGACCCAGACAACAAGAAGCACCAGCGGCAGTGCCGCCAGGGTCTGCAAAAGTCCCGCCAGCAGCGCAAGGCCGCACAGCGACGCGGCGTCGGCCAACAGCACCCGGCTGATCCCCAGCGCCGCCAGCAGGCACCCCAGCGTCGCCAGGGCCGTGACGGCCAGGTTCAACAGCAGCAGCGCCCCCAGCTTGGCCACCGCCAGCGGGCCGGTGCGTACCGGCACTGTGCGCAGCAGTTTCAGCGTGTCGCACTCGGACTCCCAAAAGAACAGCCGGGTGGCCAGCAGCCCGGTCAGGAAGGGCAGCAGGAAAGGCAGCCCGAAGGCCGTCAGAGTGCCCAGCGTGCTGCCGTAGACGCTGTCGGGCCGGGCGCTGCCGCCCAGGACGGACAGGGCGCCGAACAGCGGAAAGAAGGCTGCGGCCACCCCCAGCAGCAGCGGCAGCCGGGTGCGGCGCAGCTTGCGGAATTCGCAAAGAAGCAGCCTAGCCAATCCCCTCACCCCCGGTGATCTGCCGGAAATAGTCTTCCAGCGTGTCCTCGCATTGATGTAGCTCCAGGATGGTCAGGCCGTTTTCGTACAGGACCCGGTTCAGCCGGTCGGGCGGCAGGGTGAGGTCGTACAGCCGCAGGGTCCGGTCGTCCAGCACCGTGAAATCCCGGATGTGCAGCGCAGAGTCCAGCAGCTGGGAGGCCTGGCGGGCGTCCGGGACCTTCAGCTCGATGTAGCGGCGGGTTTTGGCTTCCAGGGCGGCCATGCCGGTCTGCTCCAGTAGCCGCCCCCGGTCCAGGATCCCCACGTCGTCGGCCAGCTGGGCGATCTCGGACAGGATGTGGCTGGACAGCAGGATGGTCTTGCCCTGCTCGTCGCACAGCCGGCGCAGAAAGACCCGCATCTCGGCGATGCCGATGGGATCCAGCCCGTTGATCGGCTCATCCAGAATCAGCAGTTCCGGGTCGTGAAGCAGGGCAAGGGCCAGGCCCAGCCGCTGCTTCATCCCCATCGAATAGTCCCGGCACAGCTTCTTGTCCCGGTAGGGCAGGCCCACCAGCTGCAGGGTGTAGGCCACGGCATCCCTGCGGGGCACGCCCCGCAGCCCGGCAAACAGGGCAAGGTTTTCGGTTGCGGTCAGGTTGGGGTAAAACCCGGGGGCTTCGATCAGGCAGCCCACCCGCGGCAGCAGGGCCTTTTCCCGCCCGGCCAGGGGCTGGCCGAACAGAAAGACCTCGCCCCGGGTGGGGCGGGTCAGGCCCAGCAGCATCTTCATGGTCGTGGTTTTGCCGGCGCCGTTGCGGCCCAGCAGCCCGTAGATATGCCCGGGCTGCAGCCGCAGGTCCAGGTCCTGCACGGCGGTCTGGCTGCCGTATTGCTTGGTCAGCCCCCGGGTCTCGATCAGATATTCCTCCATGGTGCATCCTCCTTTGCCCCCAGTATACCCCGCCTGCCTTGCAGGGACCTTGCGGCAACCTTGCAAAAACCTTGTATCAGACAACAACGGCGAAGACGCCTGGTTTTGTGCGTCTTCGCCGTTGGGGCGCTATTCACTCTGCGGAAAGAAAAGGCGGAAGGTGGCGCCGGCGCCGGGGGCGCTTTCCGCCTCGATGCGCCCGCCCATCCGCTCCACCAGCTGGCGGGCGATGTCCAGCCCCAGCCCGCTGCCGGGCCCCGAGCGGCTGGGGTCGGCCCGATACAGCCGGTCAAACAGGTGCGGCAGCGCCTCGGGCGCAATGCCGACGCCGTTGTCGCTGACCTGCAGCGCCACCGTGCGGCCCGGCCCCGGCAGCAGCCGGATCACCAGCCGGGTGGCCCGGCTGTGCCGCAGCACATTGCTCACCAGGTTGTTCAGGACCCGCCCGTAGGCGTCCGGGTCCAGCCGCACCGCCACCCGCTGTTCGGGCAGTTCCAGCTCGTAGTCCAGCCGGCTTTCTTCCCACAGGGGCACCCAGTCCTTCAGCCGCTGCCGGGTGAGCTCGGCCAGGTCGCAGTCCTGCAGTGAGAGGGATTCCTCCCCGGCCTGCAGCTTGCTCCAGGTAAACAGGTCGTCAACCGTCTGCTTCAGCTCGCAGGCTTTGCCGCGTGCAATCTCCAGGCAGGCGTCCCGCTCGGCGCCGGTCACCACCCCGCGGTGGATGGCGTCCAGGTATCCCAGCAGGGTGGTCAGCGGGGTCCGGACATCGTGGGAAAGGTTCACCATCAGTTCCCGGCCGGCCGCCTGTTCCCGGCGGTACAGCGCGGCCTGGTCCCGGTTCTGGACCGCCATTTCGTTGAGCCGGTAACAGATCCGCTCGGCGGGGTCGCCGGGGTGGGTCAGGGCCCGCCGGTGGGGGTGGCCGGCGGCGATGTCCGCCAGCACGCTGTCGATGTACCGCAGCCGCTGCCGGCTCCTGAAAAGCAGCCATACCGCCGCCAGCAGGGCGGCGCCCAGCACCGCGCACAGGCCGGCCAGCCACCAGGCTGTTAGAGTCATGGCTACACCTCCCGGCTGAACCGGTATCCGAAGCCCTTGACCGTCTGCAGATAGGTGGGGTGGGCCGGGTCCGGTTCGATCTTCTTGCGCAGCCGGCTGATGGTCGCCATGATGTTGCTGTCGTCATAGGCGTAGGGCGCCTGCCAGACTGCCTCGTAAATCTGCTTTTTCGTCAGGATCTGGCCCTGGTGCCGGGCGCAGAACAGGAGGACGGCGTACTCCTTGGGAAGCAGCTCCACCGCGGCGCCGTCCCGGAACACCGCGCAGCCGGCCGGGTCGATGGTCAGCCCGGCAAAGTTCAGGCGCTCGGCCGGGGGCAGCCGGTTCAGCCGGGTGTACCGGCGGATCAGCGACTGGACCCGCGCCAGCAGCTCCTCCATCGCAAAGGGCTTGGCCAGGTAGTCGTCGGCGCCGGTCCGCAGGCCGCGCACCTTGCTGGCGCTGTCGTTCCGTGCGGTCAGCATCAGGACCGGCAGGTCGCTTTCGGCCCGGATGCGGGCCAGCAGCTCGAACCCGTCCGCCCCCGGCAGCATCACGTCCAGCAGAACCAGCTGGAAGTCTGCCTGCTGCAGCATCTGCAGCCCCTCCGCCCCGGTCAGGCTGAACCGGGCGTCATACCCTTCGGCGCAGAGCGTGCGCTGCAGCAGGCGGCACAGGGCCAGGTCGTCGTCGATTACCAGGATGCTGTCCATAACGGCTCCTTTCACAAATTCTGCCGGCGGCGCTCAAATCGCCGGCGCTGCCTCGTCTGTATGGACGGGTGCCTGCAGCCAGCGGCGCAGCGCGGGCCAGGCGGTCTCGGCGTCGGCGCGGCCCAGGGCGTACTGTTCGTCGATCACCGCCGGGTCCCGCTCCATCCGGGTAATGCCGGTGTCCCGGCTGGGGCGGATCAGAAACGCCTCGCCCCGCCCCGCGGCCTGCTCCACCTCCACCACCTGGGCGTTGTACACGGCGGGGCGGTCGGCCATGGCCGCCAGGAACCGGGGATAGTGGCGGTACATAACCTGGAAGGGAAGCAGCGAGCTGTCCCGCTTCAGGTAGCCGGCGGGCTGGGTCAGCACCACCAGGCAGCGCCGGGCCCCCAGCTGCCGGGCAGCGCGGTAGGGCACGCTGTCGGCCACCCCGCCGTCCAGATAGCGGCGGCCGTGGTAGGTCACGATGCGGGAACACAGCGGCATCGAAGCGCCGGCCCGCAGCAGGTCCATCTTGCCGCCCACCCGCAGGTCGTCGCACAGGATGTGCTCGGCCCGGCCGGTCTCCAC
>DWWE01000027.1 GCA_019119835.1 Candidatus Gemmiger stercoravium
AAACCCCGCCGCGCCCGGCCGGGCACTTGCAATTTTCCCGGTATTACCGTATGATATACATACATGATTGATGGTAAGGAGGAACTCTGCCGCCATGAGGATCGCACTGATCGCCCATGATTCCCGCAAAGAGCTGATGACCCAGTTCTGCACCGCCTATGTCCGCATCCTGTCGCAGAACGAGCTGGTGGCCACCGGCGTCACCGGCAAGGTCGTGCGGGACGCCACCGGCCTGCCGGTGCGCTGCCTGTACCCCGGCGGCCGGGGCGGCGCCGAGCAGATCTCTTCCATGATCGCCTGCGGCGAGGTGGACATGCTGCTGTTCTTCCGTGACCCGGTCAACGCCCGCCCGGACGAACCCAACGCCGTCAACCTGCTGCGCATCTGTGACATGCACACCATCCCGGTGGCCACCAACATCGCCACGGCTGAGGTGCTCATCCACGGTCTTGAGCGGGGGGACCTCGCCTGGATCGAACTGCAGCGGGAACGCCGCTGACAACAGCACAATACGCTTCAAGGCCCCCGCCGCCGGCGGGGGCCTTGCTTTGCAGTGCGGGATATACAGAGGGCAATGCGGGATGTATGGCCTCCGCCGGGGCCGTCATTCCTTCTGCCCGGCTGCCTGGCAGGGCAGCCGCAGGTCCTGGATCTTGTCGATCAGCAGGCTGGACAGCGTCACCGTCACCAGCGAACAGGCGATGCGCCCCACCGGGATGTAGCTCAGCGACAGGGCCAGCACCGTCAGGTCGGTGATCAGGTAGCTGCGGGCCATCCGCCAGCCGGTGGCCTTGGAGATCACCAGCGCCAGCGCGTCGTCGCCGCCGCTGGACCCGCCGCCCCGCACAATGACCCCCACGCCCACCCCCACGAACACGCCGCCCAGCAGCGCGGCGGCCAGCGGCGCGCCGGACAGGTCGGGCAGCAGGCAGGGGAAGCTCTCCCAGAATTTGAAGCAGAGCGCCACCGCCGCCGTGCTGATCAGCGAAGTGCGGATGAACTGCCCGCCCAGGAACCGCAGCGCCAGCAGATAGCACAGCAGGTCCAGCACCGGCGAGACCACCGAGGCCGGCAGCCCGGTCCAGTGGTTGACGAAAAGCAAAAGCCCCAGCACGCCGCCCTCGGTGATGCCGGTCTGGGCGTGGATGTTGTGCAGCCCGAAGGTCAGGATCGCCGCCCCCGCCGCCAGCGGCGCCAGCCGGGCGGGGCGCAGCAGCTGCCCGAAAGCCTGCGCTTCGCGGCGCAGGCGCTGTTTCCATTTCGCAGTCATGGGTTCACCTCTCTTTTGTTATACCCCCATCATAAACCATGGAACAGTTCCAAGGTCAAGGAGGAAACAAACGGGGCGGCGCTTTGGCCGCCCCGGCAGACTGTCGAAAAAGTCTAAAATCGGCGCCGGACTGCAAAACAGACCGCCGCCCGGGGCCGGAATGCCGGCGGCCCGGGCGGCGGTCTGCTGTATCACAGGGTTAGGTTGGTGAAGCCGTTCTGCAGCGATTTCAGCCGCGCCTCGTCGGCCAGCTGCTGGGCGTCGCTCATGTCAGGCAGATCGGGCTTGGGCTCGGCTGCGTTGCCGGCCGGGCGCTCGGGGCGCTGCCCGCGCACCTGGCGCTCAAAGTCCCGTTTGCGCAGCAACAGGCCGACACAGGGCACCAGGATCAGCGCAGCAAGAATCAGGATCAGGTAAAAGAGGGCGGGCATACGATCAGCTCCTTCCAAAATGTTGGAAAATGGCAAGCCTGAAACGCGCTCACAAAACGCGTCTTTCAAAACGCGTCTTTCTATGCAATACTTTACCAGAAACCTTAAAATTTGTCAATACATCGCCCCAAACGCCGGCCTTGGCCCAATGCCATCCTCCTGCACCTCCGGCGCCCCGCCGCTTCGCAAAGGCAGAGGGCCCGCCAAAGGCGGGCCCTCTCAGGTTATCGGAAGGTTCAAAAGGCGGGGATCAGACATGCCACTTCCAGTCGAGGATCTCGGGCAGGTCCTGGCCCACTTCGTGGATGTACTGCTTGTGCTCCACCAGTTTGTCGTTCATCTGCTGGATCAGGTAGGCGCCGCGGTTGCCCAGCTGGGGCAGGTGCTGGATCGCATCCTTGACCAGGTGGTAGCGGTCGATCTCATTCTGCACCCGCATGTCGAACGGGGTGGTGATGGTGCCTTCCTCCTGATAGCCGTGAACGCTCAGGTTGCGGTTGGTCCGCTCGTAGGTCAGCTCGTGGATCAGGGTCGGGTAGCCGTGGAAGTTGAAGATGATCGGCTTGTCCTTGGTGAACAGCGCGTCGTAGTCGGCGTCGGTCAGGCCGTGGGGGTGCTTGGCGCTGGGTTCCAGCTTCATCAGGTCCACCACGTTGACCACCCGGATCCGCAGTTCGGGCATCGCGTCCCGCAGGATGGTCACGGCGGCCAGCGTCTCCAGCGTCGGGGTGTCGCCGCAGCAGGCCATGACGATGTCCGGCTCGGCCCCCTGGTCGCTGGAAGCCCAGTCCCAGATGCCCACGCCCTGGGTGCAGTGGCGCACCGCCTGTTCCATCGTCAGCCACTGGGGCCGCGGATGCTTGGAGGTGACCAGCACGTTCACATAATCCCGGCTCTTGATGCAGTGGTCAAAGCAGGAAAGCAGGCAGTTGGTGTCCGGCGGCAGGTACAGCCGCACCACGTCGGCCTTCTTGTTGGCGATGTGGTCCAAAAAGCCCGGGTCCTGATGGGTGAAGCCGTTGTGGTCCTGCTGCCAGACGTTGGAGGTCAGGATCAGGTTCAGGCTGGCGATGCTCTGCCGCCAGGGCAGCTGGTTGCAGACCTTCAGCCACTTGGCGTGCTGGGCCACCATGCTGTCCACCACCCGGATGAAGCTCTCGTAGCTGGCGAAGAAGCCGTGGCGGCCGGTGAGCAGGTAGCCTTCCAGCCAGCCTTCGCACAGATGCTCGGACAGCATGCTGTCCATGATGCGCCCGTCGCCGGCCAGGAATTCGTCGCCGGGCACGGTGGTGGAGTTCCAGTCCCGGTTCTCGGCCTCAAAGCACTTGTACAGCCGGTTGGACATCGTCTCGTCAGGTCCGAAGATGCGGAAGTTCCTGGCGTTGGCGTTGAGCCGGAACACGTCCCGGATGTAGCCGCCCAGCTCGATCATGTCCTGCTTTTCCACGCTGCCGGGGAAGGGGATCTCCACCGCGTAGTCCTTGAAATCGGGGGTGCGCAGGTCCCGCAGCAGCTTGCCGCCGTTGGCGTGGGGGTTGGCCGCGATGCGGCGGTCGCCGGCGGGGGCCAGCTCCTGCAGCTCGGGGATCAGGGCGCCGTTCTCGTCAAACAGTTCCTCGGGGCGGTAGCTGCGCAGCCAGTCTTCCAGCTGGGCCAGGTGCTCCTCCTGGTTGGGGGTGCCGACGGTCAGGTCGATGGGCACCTGATGGGCGCGGAAGGTGCCTTCAATGGGTTTGCCGTCCACCACCTTCGGGCCGGTCCAGCCCTTGGGGGTGCGCAGCACGATCATCGGCCACCGGATGTGGCCCATCTCCTCGCCGGCCCGGGCGCGGCGCTGGATGTCGTGGATCTCCTCGATCACGGCGTCCAGCGTTTCGGCCATCTTTTCGTGCATCGGCATCGGGTCGTCGCCCTCGACAAAATAGGGCTT
Source organism: Candidatus Gemmiger stercoravium (assembly GCA_019119835.1). Taxonomy (GTDB): domain Bacteria; phylum Bacillota; class Clostridia; order Oscillospirales; family Ruminococcaceae; genus Gemmiger; species Gemmiger stercoravium. The sequence continues at coordinate 3,632 of DWWE01000027.1, forward strand.
CCAGCTGCAGCCCAGGAAGAAGTGCTCCAGCTCCTCGCGGGTCATGCGGCCGAAGACGGTGGGGTTTGAGATCTTGTACCCGTTCAGGTGCAGAATCGGCAGCACGGCGCCGTCGCCCTTGGGGTTCAGGAATTTGTTGGACTGCCAGCTGGTGGCCAGGGGGCCGGTCTCGGCCTCGCCGTCGCCCACCGTGACCGCGGCGATCAGGTCGGGGTTGTCAAACACCGCGCCGAAGGCGTGGGCGATGGAATAGCCCAGCTCGCCGCCCTCGTTGATGGAGCCGGGGGTCTCGGGCGCCACATGGCTGGAGATGCCGCCGGGGAAGCTGAACTGCTTGAACAGGCGGCGCATGCCCTCCTCATCCCGGCTGATGTTGGGGTAGACCTCGGAATAGGTGCCCTCCAGGTAGGCGTTGGCCACAAAGAAGTTGCCCCCGTGCCCCGGGCCGGAAATCAGGATCATATCCTGGTCGTATTTCTTGATGACCCGGTTCAGGTGGACATAGACGAAGTTCTGGCCGGGTACGGTGCCCCAGTGGCCGACGATCTTCTTTTTCACGTCGGCCCGGGTCAGCGGGCGGCGCAGAAGCGGGTTGTCCAGCAGGTAGAGCTGCCCGGCGGCCAGGTAGTTGGCGGCCCGCCAGTAGGCGTCGATCTTTTGCAGTTGGGTTTTGTCCATGCGGGGTTCCTCCTTGATCGTTTTGGTGAACATGGTGGAAAACGGATGCCGGGTTCGGCCGGGGCGGTCAGGCCGGGCCGGCCCCGGCCTGCAGCGCGGCCCGCTCGGCCTGCAGGGCGCCGCGGTACCGCTGCAGGAAGGCGGCGAACCCGGCCAGGTCGCCGTCTTCGGGGGCCAGGGTGGAGGCCGGCGCCCCGGCAAACACCCGGTCGTGCAGGTAGGCGGCCAGCGTCTCGCCGGGGGCGCGGTTCAGGGCGTAGGCGGCCAGCAGGGCCATGCCGTAGGGCCCGCCCTCGCCGGCGGTGCGGCGCACCGTCACCGGGGCCCCGGCCGCGGCGGCCAGATACCGCTGGGCCACGCCGGGGGTCTTGAACAGCCCGCCATGGCCGGTCAGGCTGTCCATGGCAACCCCCTCGCCGTGCAGGATCTCCAGCCCCAGCGCCAGCGTGGCCATGGCCGAGTACAGGTTGGCCCGCATGAAGCTGGCCAGGGTGAAGTCGCTGTCCGGGCTGCGCAGCAGTAGGGGCCGCCCGGCGTCAAAGTGGGTCACCCCTTCGCCGGAATAATAGTTCACCGGCACCAGGCCCCCGCCGTCCGCCGCGCCCTGCAGCGAAAGGTTGAACAGCCGGGTGAACAGCTCCCCCTTGTCGGGCCGGGCGCCGCAGAGCCCGGCGGCCTCGGCCAGCAGGTCCACCCAGGCGTTCAGGTCGCTGGTGCAGTTGTTGCAGTGGACCATCGCCACCGGTGCGCCGTCCGGCGTGGTGACCAGGTCGATCTCGGGGTACACGCGGGAAAGCGGGCGTTCCAGCACCACCATCGCAAAAATGCTGGTGCCGGCGCTCACGTTGCCGGTGCGGGGGGCCACGCTGTCGGTGGCGGCCATGCCGGTGCCGGCGTCCCCCTCCGGCGGGCAGAAGGGCACGCCGGGCTGCAGGGTGCCGGTGGGGTCCAGCAGCCGGGCGCCCTCGGCCGTCAGGGCGCCGGCCGGCGCCCCGGCGGGCAGCACCCGGGGCAGCAGCGCCGCCAGGTCCACCGGGCAGCCCCGGGCGGCGGCCAGGCTGTTGAACCGGGCCAGCAGATCGGCGTCATAGTCGCCGGCGGCGCTGTCGATGGGGAACATGCCCGAAGCGTCCCCGATGCCCAGCACCCGGCGGCCGGTGAGCTTCCAGTGGACATAGCCGGCCAGCGTGTTGATGCTGTGCAGCCGGGCCAGGTGGGGTTCCCGGTCCAGGATGGCCTGGTAGAGATGGGCCACGCTCCACCGCTGGGGAATGTTGAAGCCGAAGGCTTCGGTCAGGGCCTCGGCCGCCTGGCCGGTGGTGGTGTTGCGCCAGGTGCGGAAGGGCACCAGCAGCGCCCCGCCCTCGTCAAAGGCCAGGTAGCCGTGCATCATGGCCGAAACGCCCAGGCAGCCCACGGTGGTCAGCGGGGCGCCGTAGCGGGCGCGCACGTCGGCGGCCAGGGCGGCCCAGGCCGCCTGCAGCCCGGCCCAGATGGCGGATTCCGGATAGGTCCAGATGCCGTTTTCCAGCCGGTTTTCCCAGGTATAGTCCCCCTGGGCCAGCGGGGTGTGGTCGGGGCCCACCAGCACCGCCTTGATGCGGGTGGAGCCGAACTCGATGCCAAGGGTGCATCGTTCAGGACAAAAGGTTGACATGCGGCGCACCGCCTTTCGCAGAATGAGTGGGTTGGCCGGCCGCCCCGCAAAGGCGGCGGGGACGGGCCGGATCTGGTTTTACGATAGCACATCCGTGCCCGGCACGCCAGAGAAAAATGGTTGGTTTGCTGGACTTTTGTACAAAAAACCGCACCCGGACCCGCCGGCCGTCGCCGGGGCGGGAAAATTTGACCGCCGGGGCCCCGCCGCCGTTGCGCCCCGGCGGGTTTTGCAGTAAAATAGTGGCTGGGGCGTGCCTTGCAGGACCCGGGCTGACGGACCGGACGCGCCCCGGGAAGGAGGGGACGGACCGCCATGTGGCATCCCATCAAACATTACAGGACCATCCACCACCACAAGATGCTGGTGATGCGGTACTGCTTCCGCTGCGGGCTGTACCGCCAGGGGCTGCTGCACGATCTGAGCAAGCTCTCGCCGGTGGAGTTCCTGGCCGGGGCCAAATACTGGCAGGGCAGCTGCAGCCCCAACAACGCCCAGCGCCAGGCCGAAGGCTACAGCGCCGCCTGGCTGCACCACAAGGGCCGCAACCGCCACCACCTGGAATACTGGATCGACTACGCCCCCGACGGCGACCACAAGATGGCCGGCATGCGGATGCCGCCGCGCTATGTGGCCGAGATGATCTGCGACCGCATCGCGGCCAGCCGCAACTACCTGGGGGCGGACTACACCGACGCCGCGGCCTGGAACTACTACGACCGCAGCAAGGACCACTACATCCTGCACCCCGAGACCCGCGCCCAGCTGGAAACCGCCCTGCGCCTGTTGCGGGACCGGGGCGAGGAAGCCTGCTTCGCCTACATCCGCCGCGACCTGCTGGGCCGCCGCCGATGACCCGGGTCGGCGAAAAAGGAAAAGAGGAGATGTTCTGCATGGTTACAAACGAGAAAAAAGACAAAAATCGACGCATCGGTTTTGCCCTGCTTTGCCTGGCTGTGGCAGCGTATGCGCTGATTCTCACCGGGGCCACCCTGCGCACCGGCAGTATCTTTTCGGGGGAAGCGGCCAGCTACACCCTGACGACCGTTTCGCTGGCCCATGACGGAAATGCGATTGTCTCAGAGCAGGACCTGGCCGCTGCCCGTCAATGGCTGCCCGAATGGGCCGAGATGTATCAGGAATTCGGCGGCTCCCACTACACCACCGCTCAAGGGACGGTACCCTGGTATTTCCCCACCTATCCGGCGGCCTGCCTGCCGCTGTTCTGGCTTCTGGGGCTGCTCGGTCAGCCGCGTGAGTACGCCTTCTGCCTAACCAATCTTATCTGCGTTCTGGTGGTCCAGGCGGTGGTGCTGTCGAACCGCCGGCTGACTCTTTTCCAAAAGGCTTCTCTGTGTCTGCTTCTCGGGGTGCATCCGGCTGTGTTTTATATCAGCTGGCCTTCTGCGGAAGTCTTTCAGTTCGCACTGATCGCCCTGTCGGCAATCAGCTGGGCCAGTGAACAAAGGCATCGCGCCGCGCTGCTCATTGCGGTGGCGGGCACCACCAACCCCTGTATTCTGGCCATTGGCCTTGCCATGATCGGCGAATATCTGGTCGGCCTGTGGAAACAGGGGCAGGGGGCTCCGCTGGCCCGGATCCGCGGAATGTTCGGCCGCTGGAAAGAGGTGCTGGTCTATGCCTGCTGCTATCTGCCGGGGCTGGTGCCTTTCGCCTACAATTACGCAATCTGCGGGGCGATCAATCTGACAGCCTCCTACGAGGGCGAGTGGATTCCGCTCAATGACCTGACCTTGCTGCGCCATTTCTGGGCTTACTTCACCGACTGGAACTTTGGGATGCTGCCCTATATCCCGATCCTGCTGGTGGTCTGGGCGGTCCTTCTGGTGGCGGCGGTGATCCGCCGCTGCGGGCGGTACCTCTGGATGAATCTGGGGTTTGCGGGGGCTCTGCTGGGCGTGTCGCTGATGGCCAACATCAACCACGGGATGTCGGGCATCTCCCGTTATCTGGCCTGGTCCACGGCGCTCATGGCGGTAGCGGTCGGCACCCAGGCGCCGAAGATCCTGCACGGACTGCGTGCCCGGCGGATCCTGGCGGCGGCGCTGGCCTGCTCGGCGGTGTACACCGGCGGGGTGATCGTCGCTTATGGCGGCATTGGCGCACCGAGAACCGATTACCTGATCATCACACCCATCGCGCTGAAGCTGGTGGAGCACTTCCCGAGTCTTTACCAACCGCTGCCGGTGGTGCTGACGATGCGCTCCAACATCGAAGTCGGGCTGCCGGATGGCTGGGTCGATGACGACGGGGACCTGCGCAAACTTTATCTGGACAGGAGCCAGGCGGAGCAGGTCCTGGCGATGGTGGGCAGCCGCTCGGCCGATGACCTGGCCTGGCTGCAGGAAAAGCTGAATTCGCTGGGGGAGGAAAAGACCATCCTGACCATCCCGGCAAAGCGGCACATTTATCCGGCGCACTGGACTTGTACGCCGACCAACGGACTGTTCTATATTTCGAGCGGCGAAGTGCAGGGGGAGGCCCTGCTTACGGCGCTGCAGGCAGGGTATCCGTTCTGGACTCAGGTGAAGGAGTTCCCCGCCGGCAGCTACCACGCGGTGCTGGATGCCGATTGCGTCCAGATGCCGGCCGATGCACCGGCCCAGTTTCAGGCGACGGTGGACAATGGCAACGGATTGGAGGTCCTGGCTTCGACGCCGCTCTCCCCGGATGGACATGCCGAACTGGATGTGGAACTGCCGGTCGGCATGGAGAATTTGAGCTACCGGATTTATCAGAATGAGGGAACCGTGCTGCAGGTGCGGAGCGTGGAAGTTGCCCGCCTGTCCTGACAAAGAGGAAGGAGCGGGGTAAAGGTGGCCGGAAGACCGTGACAGCAAAAGTGATGCCGCAAACCCCGGATAAGCCGGGGCGGTGAACCTTGTGCATCCGTTTATCAAGAGGGAAGGAAGGCAGTTATGTCCATTGAATCTGTGAAAGCCTATCTGGAACCGTTCGGCCTGGCCGGGCGGGTCATCGAGTTTGACGCGAGCTCGGCCACCGTGGCCGAGGCCGCCGCCGACCTGGGGTGCGAACCCGCCCGCATTGCAAAAACAATGGCCTTCCGCGGTGCGGAAGGCCCGTTCCTCGTGGTGCTGGCCGGGGACGCCAAGGTGGACAACCCGCGCTACAAGGCCCGGTTCCACTGCAAGGCCATGATGGTCCGCCCCGAGGAGCTGGTGCAGGCCGTCGGCCACCCGATGGGCGGGGTCTGCCCCTTTGCGGTGGCCGACGGCGTGCCGGTCTACCTGGACGAAAGCCTGCGCCGGTTCGCGGAGGTCTACCCGGCGGCGGGCACCGCCTCCAGCGCGGTGCGGCTGACCGTGGCCGAGCTGGAAGGCTGCGCCCAGAACTTTGCGGGCTGGGTGGACATCGGCAAGGCATGGCGGGAAGGGGAAGCCTGACCCCGCCCCGCCGGAAAACCGGAATCCGCCCGGCCGCCCCGGAACCTGCGCCCCTGAAGCGCGGCGCAAGGCCCCGGGCGCTGCCGGCGGCCCGGCCTGTTAACTTTCGGCCACGCCGAAGAAATACTTGTTCAGCCGGATGCGGTTTTCCTCATACAATCCCAGCTGCCGGTACAGGTCCTTGTAATAGGCCGAAAGCTCCCACCGGGTGGTCAGCACCTTCATGGGGTTCAGGTTGTGGACCAGGCTCTGGGGGTTCTGCACATAGTTGTAGATCGGGGTGGACAGGGCGTAGAACCGCTCGGCATACCGGATGAAGCTCAGGTTGAAGTAAAAGTCCTCGCTGTAGTCCAGATCCTCGCTGCAGACCACATCGGGGTGGGCCCGCACGATCTCGGCCCGGTAGAGTTTGTTCCACATCACGCCATAATAAAAGCTGGCGGGTTCCTGCATCAGCCCGTAGGCAAACTCCGCCTTGGTCAGCGGCCCTTCCATCAGGAACCCGAAGGTCTGCACCCGGGTGCGGGGGTCAAAGCCGGGGTCGGCGTCCTCCACCCGGCGGGGCGCCCGGGCCCGCTCGTGTTCCCGCGGGGGCTCCACCCGGTTGTAATGGGCGATCACCATGTCGGCGCCGCTGTCCCGGGCCCGCTGCACCAGCAGCTCGGTGGCATAGGGCTGCAGCGTGTCGTCGGCGTCCACAAACTGCAGGTACGCCCCCCGGGCGGCCCGCATCCCCAGGTTGCGGGTGGCCGACACGCCGCTGTTCTCCTTGTCGATCAGGGTGATCCGCCCGTCCACCTGGGCGAACATCCGGCATACTTCCAGGCTCACGTCCTGGCTGCCGTCGTTGAGCAGCAGGATCTGCAGGTTGCGGTAGGTCTGGCGGCGGATGCTCTCCACACACCGGGCAATGTGGTCCTTGGCGTTGTAGATCGGCACGATCACGCTCACCAGCGGCTGCTGGCTGCTTGGGTTCGGCATGAACAAGCCCCCTTTTCTGTTGTATGCTCCCATCGGCGGGGCGCAGCCGGCCGGCTGTGCCCTGATACTGTAACGATACCACAAAACCCCGGCGGGCACAACCGCCGCACCCATTAGGAGGTACCCGATGCAAAACCAGACACTGACCGAACTGCGCCGGCTGGAAAAGCAGCTGTATGCCTACGGCTACGCCCAGGCCCTGATGAGCTGCGACGAGGCCACCGCCGCCCCGCCCTGCAGCGAGGCGGGCCGGGCCGAGGCCGCCGAGGTGCTCAGCCGCGCCGCCTTTGACCTGCTGGTCAACGACGACACCGCCGCCCTGCTGCGCCGGGCCGCCGCCGAGGCCGGCGACGACGCCCGCATGGCCGCCGAAGCCCGGGAACTGCAGCGCCGCTATGACGAGATCGCCCGCATCCCGGCGGAGGAGTACGCCGCCTTCACCCGGCTGGTGCAGCAGGCGGTGCCGGCCTGGGGCCGGGCCAAGCGGGGCGGCGGCTTTGCCGGCTTTGCGCCCTGCCTGGAACAGATCGTGGCGGCCCGCCGCCGGCAGGCCGCCTGCTTCGCCCCCGACCGGGACCCCTACGAAGTGCTGCTGGACCGGTACGAGCGGGGGCTGACCATCGCGGACTGCGACGCCTTCTTTGACCGGCTGCGCCAGACCATCCTGCCGCTGCTGGAGGAGATCCGCCGCCGGGGCAAGCCGGTGCGCACCGACTTCCTGGATCAGGACTGGCCGCTGGACGCCCAGCGCCGGCTGGCCCGGGCCGTTATGGAGATCTGGGGCCTGGACCCCGACCACTGCGTGCTGGCCGAGAGCGAACACCCCTTCACCGAAGGGCTCTGGCGGGGGGATGTGCGCATCACCACCCACTACATGCCCCGGGATATGGTCTCCAGCCTGTACAGCGTCGCCCACGAGGGCGGCCACGCCCTCTACGAGCTCAACGTGGACCCGGCCTGCGACTACACCGTGCTGGCCGGCGGCGCCACCATGGCCCTGCACGAAAGCCAGAGCCGCCTGTTTGAAAACCTGGTGGGGCGCAGCCGGGCCTTCCTCCGCCATCTGTGGCCGGTGCTCACCGACCTGTTCCCGGCCCAGCTGGCCGGCGTCAGCCAGGAGGAATTCTACCGGGCCGTCAACCGGGCCGAGGCGGGGCTCATCCGCACCGACGCCGACGAGCTGACCTACAGCCTGCACATCATGGTGCGCTACGAGCTGGAAAAGGAACTGATCCGGGGCAGCCTGGCCGTGGCCGACCTGCCCGCCGCCTGGAACGCCAAATACAAGGAATACCTGGGCCTGGATGTGCCGGACGACGCCCGCGGCGTGCTGCAGGACATCCACTGGGCCTGCGGCGACCTGGGCTACTTCCCCAGCTATGCGCTGGGCAGCGCCTACGCCGCCCAGGCCTGGGACGACCTGGACCGGCAGTTCGGCCCCGGCGTGCTGGACGGGCAGCTGGCCGCGGGGAACCTTGCCCCCCTCAAGGCCGCGCTGCGGGACCGGCTGTGGCAGTACGGCGCCGCCCGCGAACCCGCCGAGCTGGTGCGCAGCCTCTGCGGCGGCAGCTTCGACCCCGCCCACTACACCGACTACCTGCGCCGCAAGTACACGGACCTCTATGAACTGTGAGGGAAAACTGCATAATCATGCAGTATATTTTGTATATATCCGGCAAAACTCCCGAGGGTTCTGTAAATATATACAAAAACGGCCGACCGGGGCCGCTGCGTTTGTGCAAGATTCCGGCTTGATTTTGCGGGGCAGCCGTGTATAATAGTATCATTGAAATGAATAAATATTCAGCCTGCGGGCTGTGAAAGGGTGGACACCATGAAAAAGGACAAGAAGGACATCAAAAAGGTCGTGCTGGCCTACTCCGGCGGGCTGGATACCTCCATCATCATTCCCTGGCTGAAGGAGAACTACAACAACTGCGAGGTCATCGCCGTGTCCGGCGACGTGGGCCAGGGCACCGAGCTGGACGGCCTGGAGGAAAAGGCCAAGAAGACCGGCGCCTCCAAGCTGTATGTGCTGGACCTGAAAAAGGAATATGTGGAGGACTTCATCTGGCCCTGCCTGAAGGCCGACGCCAAGTATGAGGACTACCTGCTGGGTACCTCCCACGCCCGCCCCTGCATCGCCAAGGGCCTGGCCGAAATCGCCATCAAAGAGGGCGCCGACGCCATCTGCCACGGCTGCACCGGCAAGGGCAACGACCAGGTCCGGTTCGAGCTGACTCTCAAGGCCCTGGCCCCCGACATGGCCATCATCGCCCCCTGGCGGGAATGGGACATCAAGAGCCGGGACGAGGAGATCGACTACGCCGAGGCCCACAACATCCCGCTGCGCATCAACCGGGAGACCAACTACTCCAAGGACAAGAACCTCTGGCACCTGTCCCACGAGGGCCTGGACCTGGAGGACCCGAAGAACGAGCCCCAGTATAACAAGGAGGGCTTCCTGGAGCTGGGGGTCAGCCCCGAGCAGGCCCCCGACACCCCCACCTATGTGACCATCCACTTTGAAAAGGGCATCCCCACCGCCGTGGACGGCAAGGAGATGGACGGCGTCACCCTGATCGAGACGCTGAACAAGCTGGGCGGCGAAAACGGCATCGGCCTGCTGGACATTGTGGAGAACCGTCTGGTGGGGATGAAGAGCCGCGGCGTTTACGAGACCCCCGGCGGCGCGATCCTCTACAAAGCCCACAACGTGCTGGAAACCATCACGCTGGACAAGGAGAGCTTCCACTTCAAGGAGATCATCGCCCAGAAGATGGGCGAGATCGTCTACAACGGCCAGTGGTACACCCCGCTGCGCCAGGCCATCTGCGCCTTCACCGACGAGCTGCAGAAGACCGTCACCGGCGATGTGACCCTCAAACTCTACAAGGGCAACATGATCAACGCCGGCGTCACCAGCCCCTACACCCTCTATGATGAGCAGACCGCTTCCTTCGGGGAGGATGACGACTACGACCAGGCCGATTCCGCCGGCTTCATCAACCTGTTCGGCCTGCCCATTGCCGAGCGGGCCAAGCTGGCCAAAAAGTGGCCCCAGGAATAAGGCGTAAGCCCACAGATGCAAACACCCGCCAAAGGGCCTGACTTTTGGCGGGGTTTTGCGTTTGGGCTGCCCTACAAAAAACGAAGGAGTTTCGATTTATGGCAGAACAGCTTTGGAAAGGCCGGTTCAGCAAGGCGGTGGACGCCCGGGTGAACGATTTCAATTCCAGCATCCGGTTCGACCAGCGCATGGTCCGCCAGGACATCAACGGCAGCATGGCCCACGCCACCATGCTGGGCGAGCAGGGCATCATCCCGGAGGAAGACCGGGAGGCGATCCTCACCGGCCTGCAGGAGATCCTGGCCGACCTGGACAGCGGCGCACTGACCATCGACCCGACGGCCGAGGACATCCACACCTTCATCGAGCAGACCCTCACCGCCCGCATCGGGGATGCGGGCAAGCGGCTGCACACCGGCCGCAGCCGCAACGACCAGGTGGCGCTGGACATCCGCCTGACCCTGCGGGACGAGACCGCCGGGCTGACGGAACAGATCCTTGCCCTGATCGAAGCGCTGTGCGCCCAGGCCGAAAAGAACAAGGAGAGCGTCATGCCCGGCTACACCCACCTGCAGCGGGCCCAGCCGGTGACCATGGGCCACCAGCTCATGGCCTATGTCTGGATGCTGCTGCGGGACTGCGGCCGGCTGCAGGACGCCGTCGCCCGCATGATGCGGGACTGCCCGCTGGGCTCCGGCGCGCTGGCCGGCACCACCTACCCGCTGGACCGGGAGCTCACCGCCCAGCTGCTGGGCTTTGACGGCCCCTGCCCCAACAGCCTGGACGGGGTCTCCGACCGGGATTTCTGCATCGAGATCGCGGCGGCCCTGAGCATCTGCATGATGCACCTCTCCCGCCTGAGCGAGGAGATCATCCTCTGGTCCAGCTGGGAGTTCAAGTTCATCGAGCTGGACGACGCCTTCACCACCGGGTCCTCCATCATGCCCCAGAAAAAGAACCCCGATGTCACCGAGCTGATCCGCGGCAAGACCGGCCGGGTCTACGGCGATCTGAACACCCTGCTGGTCATGATGAAGGGGCTGAGCCTTGCCTATGACAAGGACATGCAGGAGGACAAGGAGGCCATGTGGGACGCCATCGACACCCTCTCCCTCTGCCTGCGCACCCTGACCCCGATGCTGGCCACCATGACCACCCTGCCCGACAACATGCGGGCCGCCGCGGCCCGGGGCTTCATCAACGCCACCGACTGCGCCGACTACCTGACCAAAAAGGGGATGCCCTTCCGGGACGCCTACAAGCTCACCGGTGCGATGGTCAGCGACTGCCTGGGGGCCGGCAAAACGCTGGAACAGCTGTCGCTGGAGGAGTTCAGGGCCTACAGCCCGCTGTTTGCGCCGGACATCTACCAGGCCATCGACCTGCTCACCTGCTGCGAGGGCCGGGCCAGCTACGGCGGGCCCAGCCGGGCCAGCGTTCAGGCCCAGATCGACGCGGCCCGCGCCCGGGTCGCGGCCCTGCGGGCCGAGGCCGACGGCGACGAAGCCGACGACGCCGGCGACGGGCCGGACCCGCAGCAAGACTGACCGGGGCGAGCCCCGGCCGCCCAACAGGGGGAGGTAGCACCATGCCTTACACCATCTTTATCGACGGTTCCGCCGGCACCACCGGCCTGCGCATCCTGGAACGGCTGCAGCGCCGGGCGGCCGAAGAACCGCTGACCGTCCGCACCCTTACCGGAGAGGACCGCAAGGACCCGGACGCCCGGGCGGCGGCCATCAACGCCAGCGACGCGGCCATTCTCTGCCTGCCCGACGCGGCCGCCCGGGAGATCCTGCCCCGCATCCGCCCCGAAGTCCGGGTGCTGGACACCTCCACCGCCCACCGCACCGCCCCCGGCTGGGTCTACGGCCTGCCCGAGCTCCACGGCACCCGGGCGGCGCTGGCCGAAGCCCGGCGGGTGGCGGTGCCCGGCTGCCACGCCACCGGCTTCATCACCCTGGCGGCCCCGCTGGTGGAAACCGGCCTGCTGCCCGCCGACGCCGCCCTGACCTGCACCAGCCTGACCGGCTATTCCGGCGGCGGCAAGGGGATGATCGCCGACTACCGGGCCCCCGGCCGCCCCGCCGCGCTGGAAGCCTGCCGCCCCTACGGCCTGGGGCTGCACCACAAGCACCTGCCCGAGATGCAGGCGGTCTGCGGGCTGGCGGCCCCGCCGCTGTTTGTGCCGGTCCTGGGGGATTACTACTGCGGCATGCTCACGATGCTGCCCCTTTTCCCGGCGCAGTACGGCACCACCGCCGCCGCCATCGCCGACACGCTGGCCGGCTACTATGCCGGCGAACCGATGATCACGGTCCACCCGCTGGGCCAGGGCACCGAAAACGGCTTCCTGGCCGCCAACGCCCTCGCCGGCAGCGACCGGCTGGAGATCTTCTGCCTGCCCGGGCCGGACGGCGCCCAGCTGCAGCTCATCAGCCTCTTTGACAACCTGGGCAAAGGGTCCTCCGGCGCGGCGCTCCAGTGCCTCAACGCGATGCTCGGCCTGCCCGAGACCCGGGGCCTCAGCCTGTAAGGCGCCCCCCACATGCCATAAAAGAAAGAAGTGCATCTCATCATGTCCACCCAAACCGAATTCACCGCCCTGCCCGGCGGCATCTGCGCGCCCCGGGGCTTTGCGGCCGCCGGGGTCCACTGCGGCATCCGCCGCAACCAGCAAAAGCCCGACCTGGCGCTCATCAAGGCCGAAGTCCGCTGCGCCGGCGCGGCCTGCTACACCACCAACAAGGTTTACGGCGCCCCCATCACGGTGGACCGGGAACACCTGGCCGACGGCTATGCCCGGGCCATCCTGGTCAACAGCGGCAACGCCAACACCTGCGCCCCCGGCGGGCTGGAACTGGCCCGCCAGACCTGCCGGCTGGCGGGCGAGGCCCTGGGCATCCCGGCCGAGGATGTGCTGCCCGCCTCCACCGGGGTCATCGGCCAGCCCATGACCATCGAACCCTTCGCCGCCGGCATCCCGGCGGCGGCCGCCGCCCTGGCCGCCACGCCGGCGGGCAGCCGGGCCGCCGCCACCGCCATTATGACCACCGACACCCACCCCAAGGAGTATGCGGTGGAATTCCTCCTCGGCGGCAAACCCTGCCGCATCGGGGCCATCGCCAAGGGCTCGGGCATGATCCACCCCAACATGGCCACCATGCTGCTCTTCCTGACCACCGACGCCGCCGCCGACCCGGCGGTGCTGCAGGCGGCGCTGTCCCGGGTGGTGCCCGCCACCTTCAACCAGATCTCGGTGGACGGCGACACCTCCACCAACGACACGGTGATGCTGCTGGCCAGCGGCCTGGCCGGCGCCGCCCCGCTGGCCGAGGGCACCGACGACTACGAGACCTTCGTGGCCGCCCTGACCTGCGTGGCCGAGCACATGTGCCGGGAACTGGCCGGCGACGGCGAAGGCGCCACCAAGCTGCTGGAATGCCGGGTCACCGGTGCGCCCGACCTGCAAACCGCCCGGGCGGTGGCCAAAAGCGTGATCCACTCCACCCTGTTCAAAGCCGCCATGTTCGGCGCCGACGCCAACTGGGGCCGGGTGCTCTGCGCCATCGGCTACACCCCCGGCGACTTTGATGTCAGCCGCACCTCGGTCCGGCTGCAGAGCGACGCCGGCGAAGTCTTTGTCTGCGAGAACGCCGCCCTGCACCCCTACAGCGAGGAGGAGGCCGCCCGGGTCCTGGCCGAGCGGGAGATCCGCATTCTGGTGGACCTGGGCGACGGCGAGGCCGCGGCCAAGGCATGGGGGTGCGATCTGACCTACGAGTATGTGAAGATCAACGGGGACTACCGCACCTGAGCGGTGCGCAGCGTTCCGGCAGCGCCGGGAAAGGAAGCGAATGCCTATGAAAAACGTTGAGATGGCGCAGCTTTTTTCCGAAGCCACGCCCTATATCCAGAAATACCACGGCAAAACGCTGGTCATCAAGTACGGCGGCAACGCCATGGTCAACGGTGCGCTGAAGCTGGCGGTCATGAACGACCTGGTCACCCTGACGCTGCTGGGCGTGCGGGTGGTGCTGGTACACGGCGGCGGCCCGGCCATCAACGGGATGCTCAAAAAGCTGGGCATCGAGTCCCGCTTTGTCAACGGCCTGCGCTACACCGACGCCGAGACCATGCGGGTGGTGCAGCAGGTGCTGGCCGGCCAGGTCAACAAGGACCTGGTGGCGCTGCTCAAAGGCCGGGGGGTGGGGCTGTGCGGCATGGACGGCAACACCATCAGCTGCCGCCGCTATACCGAGGCCGACCTGGGCTTTGTGGGCGAGATCACCCACATCAACACCAAGCTCATCGACCGCCTGCTGGACGACCAGTTCATCCCGGTGGTGGCCACCGTCGGCATGGACCCGGAAAACGGCGTGCTCTACAACGTCAACGCCGACACCGCCGCCGCGGCCATCGCGGTGGAGCTGCAGGCCGAAAAGCTCGTCACCATGACCGACATCGCCGGCCTGCTGCGAAACAGGGAGGATGAGTCCACCCTGATCCCGGAGGTGGAACTCTCCGAGATCGAGGGCTACAAGGCCGAGGGGGTCATCGCCGGCGGGATGCTCCCCAAGATCGACGGCATGGCCGACGCGATCCGCCGGGGCGTGCGGGAGGCCGTCATCATCGACGGCCGGGTGCCCCACTCGGTTTTGCTGGAAATGTTCAGCGACCGGGGCTCCGGCACGCTGTTTTACCAGCAGCACAGCCGCCGCCGCGGCGGAAGGAGGGAACAGCCATGAATCGTGAAAAAGTGATGGACCGGGACGACGCCTGCCTCATGCACACCTATGCCCGCAGCCCGGTGGTCATCGAGCGGGGGGAAGGCATGGTCGCCCGGGACGCTTCGGGCAAGACCTACCTGGACTTCACCTCGGGCATCGGGGTCAACTCGCTGGGCTTTGCCGACCCGGAATGGGTGCGGGCGGTGGCCGGGCAGGCGGCCATGGTGCAGCACACCTCCAACCTGTACTACACCGCCCCCTGCGGCCGGCTGGCCCGGCGGCTGTGCCAGCGCACCGGGCTGGACCGGGTGTTCTTTGCCAACTCCGGCGCCGAAGCCAACGAGGGCGCCATCAAGTGCGCCCGCAAATACAGCGCCGACCATTACGGCGAAGGCCGCAGCCGGGTGGTCAGCCTGGCCAACTCCTTCCACGGCCGCACGCTGGCCACCCTCACCGCCACCGGGCAGGACGCCTTCCACCATGATTTCGGCCCCTTCCCCGAAGATTTCGTCTACGTCCCGGCCGGGGACCCGGACGCCCTGGCCGCCGCGGCCGGCGACGGGCGCACCTGCGCCGTGCTTATGGAGCTGGTGCAGGGGGAAGGCGGGGTCGTGGCCCTTGACCCCGACTATGTCCACCAGGTGGCCGAGTTCTGCGCGGCCCGGGACATCCTGCTCATCGTGGACGAGGTGCAGACCGGCGTGGGCCGCACCGGCACCTTCCTGGCCTGCGAAAACTACCACCTCAGGCCGGACATCGTCACCCTGGCCAAAGGGCTGGGCGGCGGGCTGCCCATCGGCGCCGTGGTGGCCGGCGAAAAGGCCGCCGCCGGCATGGGCCCGGGCAGCCACGGGTCCACCTTCGGCGGCAACCCGGTGGTCTGCGCCGGGGCCTGCGTCGTGGTGGACCGCATGGACGAGGAGTTCCTGCGCAACGTCCAGGACCAGGCCGCCGCCCTGTGGCCGGCGCTGCGGGCGCTGCCCCATGTGGTGGGGGTCACCGGCCTGGGGCTGATGATCGGCATTCAGTTCGAACCCGGGCTCCGCGCCGCCGACGTGCGCGCCGCCTGCGAGCGCCGGGGCCTGCTGGTGCTCACCGCCAAGGACCGGCTGCGGCTGCTGCCGCCGCTGATCCTCACCCGCGCCGACGCCGAAAAGGCCGTGTCCATCCTGCGCAAGGTGCTGCAGGGGTTCTGAGCCGCAAAAATCCCCCGCCTGCCTGCATAATCGGCCGCGGGCCGTGCCACACTATGCGTACAACGCAAACGTGGGCGCGGCCCGCGGTGATTTTATGCAAGAGAAGGACGGGGGAAGATGAACAGCTTCAAAGCATTTTTCAAGGAAAAAGGGTTGTATCTTGTCTGCCTGGCGCTGGTGCTCATCGCAACGGTCACCGGCGTGCTGGCGGTCAACCGGGTGGTGGCCAGCGTGGCCGACCTGACCGCCGCCCGCCAAAAAGCACTGGAGGAGAACAGCGTATGGAACCAGCCCGACACCATCGTCACCAACCCGGCCGAGGATGTGCCGGTGGCCACCCCGGCGCCCACCCAGGCGCCCTCTTCCGCCTCGCCGGCGCCCTCGGCGGAATCTTCTGCCTCGCAGCCGCAGTCCTCTGGCTCCGCCGGGGCTGGCGGGTCTGGCGGGCCGGCCGCCTCGCAGGGCGCCTCCTCGACCTGGCCGGTGGACGCTGAGCCGGCCGCGGCCTTCAGCGGCGACGAGCTGGTGTACAACGAAACGCTGGGCGACTGGCGCACCCACAACGGCGCCGACTACACCTGCCAGCCGGGCAGCGGGGTGCAGGCCGCTGTGGGCGGCACCGTGGACGGGGTGGAGCAGGACGCGCTGTGGGGCACCGTCGTGACCGTCACCGACGCCGACGGCATCGCCTGGCGCTACTGCGGCCTGGCGCAAGCCGCCGTGGCCCCGGGGGATCCGGTGGCCAGGGGCGACATCCTGGGCGTGCTGGGCGAGATCGCCAGCGAAGCCCACGCCGGCCCCCACCTGCACCTGGAATGTATGCGGCAGGACGCCTACCTGGACCCCGAAACCTGCAAACCGTGACCCGGGCCGCCGCCCGACCGCTTTAGAGCGTCGAAAAAATCTAAAACCGTCGCCGTCGGCGGACATGCGCCGACGACGGCGACACCGACAGGGAAATTTTGCGGCAAATTGTGTGCGAGGAACGCAGTGACGAGTGCGCGATTTGCCGTAAAATTTTGTCGAAGGGGATACACAAGGGGAAACAGACGCGTTAGGCAATTGCCGTGCGCGGCTGTTGCC
>DWWE01000028.1 GCA_019119835.1 Candidatus Gemmiger stercoravium
CGCCAGCCATGCCGAGAGCGAGCACTTTCTTCAACTTTTTCATGCTGTTTCTCCTTTTATGTAGTGGAAAATGTTTACTTACAAGCGGGGGCCCACCCCCGCCGAAAGTCGGGATAAAATGGATGGGGCATCAGCCCTTGACGGCGCCGACGGTCAGACCGGAAATGAAGTATTTCTGGAAGAACGGGTAGGCGCAGGCGATGGGCACCACGATGATGGTGGCGATGGCCATACGGACAGATTCCGAAGGCATCTGGTTGCGGTACTGCTGCAGGCTCAAACCGGCAGTGGGGTTGTTGGCCAGGTAGTCCAGCTGGCCCATCATGGTCTGCAGCAGGGGCTGCAGGGCGCGCAGGCTGTCCTTGGAGATGTACAGGGCGGCCTGAAGCCAGTCGTTCCAGTAGCCGAAGGTCAGGAACAGCGCGACGGTGGCGAACACCGGCTTGGAGATGGGCACCACGATGCGGGCGAAGATGGTCAGCTGCGAAGCGCCGTCGATCTTGGCCGATTCGATGATGGAATCGGGGATGGTCTGGCGGAAGAAGGTCTTGCTGATGGTCACGTTCCAGCTGGAGACGGCCAGCGGCAGCACCAGGCACCACAGCGTATCATTCAGGTGCAGGATGTTGGAGGTGACGACGTAGTTGGCCACCATGCCGCCGGTGAAGATCATCGGGATGAAGACCACCCACTGCAGGAAGCCGCGGAGCTTGAACTGCGGGCGGGAGAGCACATAGCCCATCGTGGTGGTCAGCACCACGCCCAGCACGGTGCCGATCACCGTGACTTCGATGGAGACAAACAGGGACTGCAGAATCATGTCCTTCTCGTTCCACAGGAACTCATACGCGGCGGAGGAGAAGCTCTGGGGGATCAGGGCGTACCCGATGTTGCGGATGGACTCCTCCGAGGAAACGGAGATCATCAGAACGAAGATGAACGGGAACACGCAGACGATGGACAGGATGACGAACATCACGTTGAAGAGCGCGTTGGTCACCGGCTTGATCTGGTTCAGGCGGAACCCGGCCTCGGCTTCCTCCCGCTCGATGCGCTTTTCAGCTTTTTTCTGCGCACGCTTTTCGGACAAAGTAGACATTTGGCTCCTCCTTTCTTTAGATGATCGCGCTGTCCGGGTCGATCTTGGACACGATGAAGTTCGTGATCAGAACCGTGATGCAGCAGCAGACCGACTGGAACAGGCCGGCCGCGGCGGTCTGGGCGATGTTGGCCTGAGACTGCAGGGCCATGAAGATGTAGGTGTCAAAGGTGGAAGCCACATTGTACAGCGAGTTGGGCAGCTCCTGGGTGACCTGGTAGAACAGGCCGAAGTCGGAGTAGAAGATGTGGCCGATGTTCAGAATGAACATCATGATGATCATGGGGCGGATGGTGGGGATGGTGATGTACTTGGCCTGCTGCCACTTGGTGGCGCCGTCCAGGATGGCGGCTTCGTACATGGTGGTGTCGATGCCGGTGATGGAGGCCAGGTAGACGACCATGTTGTAGCCCATCGACTTCCAGGTGGACATGAAGACCAGGATGAAGGGCCAGTACTGCGGGCTGGAATACCACATGATCTTTTCGCCGCCCAGCGCGGTGATGATGGTGTTCGCCAGGCCGCGGTCCGGGTTCAGGAAGGCGTAGACGAAGTAGCTGACCACGACCCAGGACATGAAGTAGGGGAAGAACATCAGGGTCTGGTAGCACTTGGACGCCATCTTGGAGAACAGCTGGTTGATGACGATGGCCAGGGTGACCGGCACCACCAGGTTGATGATGATGAACACCAGGTTATACAACAGGGTGTTGCGCAGCAGCATCGCAAAGGTATTGCTGGTCAAAAAGAAGGTGAAGTTCTTGAACCCGGCCCATTTGCTGGCGAACAGGCTCCCCAAAAAGCCCATGCCCGGCTGCAGGCGGTAGTCCTTGAACGCGACGATCAGGCCGAACAGCGGCAGGTAGGCGAACACCGCGAACCAGATGGTGGCGGGCAGCCCCAGCAAAGTCAGCTCGGTGTCGTCACGCGTCCAGCTGAGCTTCTTTTTCTTCGCCAGCTTCGGCACTGGCTCTTTCTCGTTTTTCATAGGCGTCTCCTTTCTCCTTAACACGGCGGGCAATGTTAACTTGTTAGGTTAACATAGTAACCGGACCAACCCGCTGTTTTCCGAATTTGTTAATTCAATATTAAATTTTTGTGATGGACTTGTCAATCGTCATTCTGTACAAAAAGCGCGGCGTTTTATTGGCTGTAAATAATCTGTCATTTTTATAGGGCAATACTTTTGTGTAAATTGTCAAACTCTTCCCGGGGCGGGCTGTGCAAAGTGTTGGAAAGCCGTCATTAACACTGGTTAACTTTTGATTGCATTCCCGGGATTTGTCCTGTATAATAGATACAATGGTAAAAAAGGTTACCGCCACCACTCATTCCCCCCTCAGGAGGTTTTTCCATGTCCAAACCCACCATGCAGGACATTGCCGACGCGCTGTCCACCTCCCGCATCACGGTATGGAAAGCGCTGAACAACCGCCCCGGCGTGTCCGAAACCCTGCGCCGCCAGATCCTGCAGAAAGCCCAGGAGCTGGGCTACGGCAAGGCCGGCCTGTCCGCGGGGGCGCCGGCTTCCCCGGCGGCGGCCCGCACCGTGGCGGTGGTGGTCTCCCGCCCCGAAAGCTCGCTGTTCTGGATGCAGATCGTCCACCAGCTGGCCCGGGAGCTCACCGCCCAGGATTACAACCTGATGTACACCTACCTGCCCACCTTCGGGGAGGAGGGGTACACCCTGCCCGCGGTGCTCACCGACGGGTCGGTGGCCGGGCTGATCGTGCTTAACATTTATTCCGAACCGCTGCTGCGGCTGCTGGCCGAGCTGCCGCTGCCCAAAGTTTTTCTGGACACGGTGCCCCAGGTGGGCCAGCAGGTGCTGGGCGGCGACCTGCTTTTGCTGGAAGGCCGGGACGCGCTGCGCCAGATCACCGGCCGGCTGCTGGACAGCGGCCGCACCCGGCTGAGCTTTATCGGTGCGGTGGACTATGCCCAGACCAACCACGACCGCTGGCTGGGCTTTGTGGACGCCTACGCCGACCGGGGCCTGCACTGCGACGAGACGCTGTGCCTGAAAGGCCCCTTCGGGCTGTACACCCATTATGAGGAGATCAGCCGGTTTCTGGACAACCTGCCCCGCCTGCCCGACGCCTTTGTCTGCGCCAGCGACTACATTGCCCATTTCATCCGCCAGTATTATGAGGAGCGCCGCCTGCCCGCCGAGCGCCAGCCCCTGCTGACCGGCTTTGACAACAACCCCGAATACACCAACGTGGCCCACACCATCACGACGGTGGAGGTGCAGACCTCCAGCATCGGGGCCCGGCTGGCGGCGCGGATCCTCTTCCGCCTGAGCCACCCCGAAGCCTTCAGCGAGGTGAGCTACATCTGCACCCAGGTGCTCTACCGGGGCCCCCTGGGGGATGCCGACGGGGCGTGAGGGGGCCTTGCCCCGCCCGCCCCGTTTCCGACCCGGCGGCGGGTCCCGCCGTTTTCTCCGTCGTTTCCGCCGGCTCCGGCGGCGGCCCCGCCGTTTTTCCCGCCCGGCGGGCCCCTTCGCCCCATCTCCCATTCTGCCACAAAAACCGCGCAAAAAATGCCGCGCCGGCACGAAACTGCCAGCGCGGCATTCCTTTTTTCATATAACAAGGGCATCCGGGGCGGACGGCTCAGTCGGCCCGCACCTCGGCCTGGCTGCCCCGGCGGGTCTTGCGCACCAGGATCTTGCGGCGCACCCGGTCCTGCAGGCTTTCCACATGGCTGATGATGCCCACCAGTTTGTCGGCGCCGGCCAGGGCGTTGAGGGTGTCGATGGCCTTTTCCAGCGCCTCGGCGTCCAGCGTGCCGAACCCCTCGTCCACAAACAGGGTGTCCACCTCCACCCCGCCGGCGCTCTGCTGGATGGTGTCGCTGATGCCCAGCGCCAGGCTCAGCGCCGCCAGGAAGCTTTCGCCGCCGGACAGGCTGCCCACCGGGCGGGTCTTGCCGGTGTAGGCGTCAAACACATCCAGTTCCAGCGCGGTCTTGCCGGCAATGCCGGTCTGGTCCCGGCGCAGCAGCCGGTACTGGCCGCCGGTCATGCGGTAAAACCGCAGGTTGGCCGCGGCCACCACCCCGTCAAAGTGGAAAGCCTGCACATACTGTTCAAAGGGCAGCTTGGGCCGCCCGGCCAGGTTGCCGTTGATGGTGCGGCTCAGGTTGTCCAGCACCGCGCTGCGCGCCCGGGCGGCTTCGGCCCCGGCCAGCGCCCGGTCCAGCCCGGCGGCGGCCTGCCGGTTGCCGGCCAGCCGCATCCGCACCGCCTCCAGCCGGGCCCGGGCGGCGTCCCGCCGGCCGGCGGCTTCGCCCAGGGCGGCCTCGGCCTCGGCAGCGGGCGGGGTGTCGGGGGCTTCGGCCAGTTCCCGGGCCAGCGCCGCGGCCTGGCCTTCGGCCCGCTGCAGCTGCTGTTCAAAGGCGCTGCGCTCGGCGGCGGCATCGGCCAACGCCTTTTCCAGTTCCCGCTGGCGGCGGGCGGTCTTGTCCCGCTCGGCCCGCAGCGCCCGGGCGTCGGGGTAGGGCAGGTCCCGCTGCCCTTCCTGCAGGCGGGTCCGGGCGGCCACCTGCTCCTTCTCGGCCTGCTGCAGCGCGGCGGCGGCCTCCTCCTTCGCCCGGGCCAGGGCCGGGCCCTGTTCGGCCAGGGTGCGGCGGGTCTTTTCCAGCGTTTGCCGCCGGGCCTGCCGGGCGCGGGCGTCGGCCAGCTGCCGGCGCACCCCCTCCAGCCCGGCAGCCAGGGCGGCGGCCTGGTCATCCAGCACCGCGGCCAGTTCCTCCGCCGTCAGGCCGGCGGGGTCCGGGCCGGCGTAGGCTTTTTTCCGCCGGGTCAGGAAGGCCCCGCAGCCCCGGCGGAACTGCTCCTCCAGGGTGGCGCAGCGGTCCAGGGCCCGGCCGGCCTTCTCGCTGGCGGCGCCGGCGGCGGCCTGGGCGGCGCGCAGCGCGGCGGCCGCGGCGTCGCAGTCGGCCTCGGTCACATGGCCGGCGGCCAGGGCGGCCGGGGCCGGGTGGTGGGTGGCCCCGCACACCGGGCAGGGGCGGCCCTCCTCAAGTTCCCGGGCCAGCAGCCCGGCCCGGGCGGCGTTGAGCCGCCGCTGGGTGTCGGCCTGCACCGCCTCGGCCCGGTCCAGCGCGGCCTGGGCGTCCCGGTAGGCCCGCTGCAGCGGCGGGACCTGCCGGCGGGCTTCGGCCAGCGCCCGGGCGTCCTGCCGCAGCCGGCCGCACTGCTGCTGCAGGTCCAGGGCGGTCTGCTCGTAGGCTTCGTTGCGGGCCGCCTCGGCGGCCGGGTCGCCGCATTCGGCCAGCGCCCGGTCGGTCTCGGCCCGCCGGGTCTCCCAGTCCCCGGCCGCCCGGGCGGCCTGTTCGGCCCGGGTCCCGGCCCGGGCGGCGGCCTGTTCGGCCGCCTGCAGGGCGGTGCGGGCGTCTTCCAGCTGGTCATAGCGGGGGGCCAGCTCCTCCAGCCGGGCCAGCTGCCCGGCCAGGGCGGCCAGCTCGGGGCGGCGGGCCTCGGCGGCGTCCCAGCCTGCCCGCCGCGCGGGGGCCTGCCGCTGCAGTTCGCCGGCGGCGGCGCGGGCGGCGTCGTACCGGCGCTGCAGGTCGGCCCGGGCCCGGGCGGCCTGGGCGGTGCCGCTGGCCGCGATGACCGCCTGTTCCAGCCGGTCCAGCGCCCCGTTCAGCCGGGCTTCCTCCTCCCCTTCGGCCCGGATCAGCGCGGCGGCGGCCGGCGGCGCGGCGGCGGCCCGGTAGGGGTCCTGTTCCCGCTGCAGTGCCCGCAGCGTCTCGGCCGCCTCGGCCCCGGGGCCGTCGGCGTCGCCGGCGTCCAGCCGGGCCAGCTCCTGCAGCACCCGGTCGCCGGCGGTCTCGGCCGCCCGGGCGGCCTCGCCGGCCCGGGTGCGGGCGGCGTCGGCCAGCCGCTGGTAGGCCCCGGTGTCGAACACCTGCCGCAGAATGGCCGCCCGCTCGGCGCTGGGCGCGTTGAGCAGCCGGGCAAAGTCGTTCTGGGCGATCAGGCTGATCTGGGCGAACTGCCGCCCGCCGATGCCCAAAAGCTCGGTGATCGCCGCCGTCACCGCCTTGGCGCCCGAGACCGGCTCCTCCGGTTCTCGCAGCAGGGTGGCCCGGGCCGGGGCCAGGGTGGTGGCGTCGGCCTGGCGGGCGCGCTTGCGGGCCCGCAGCTGCTCGGGGGCCCGGCTGACGGTGTAGGTCCGCCCCCGGTGGGTGAAGGTCAGCTCCACAAAGGTCTCCTCCCGGGGGTCGGCGAAATCGCTGCGCAGCATCCCCGGGCCCCGGTAGGCGCCGGTGGTCTCGCCGTACAGGGCAAAGGTGATGGCGTCAAACAGGGCGGTCTTGCCCGCGCCGGTGTCGCCGCTGATCAGGAAAAGCCCGCTGCCCCCGAAGGCGGTCAGGTCCAGCTCGGTGCGCCCCGCATACGGCCCGAAGGCGCACAGGGTCAGGTGTTGGGGTTTCACAGCTCCACCTCCTCCCGCAGGGCGGCCAGCTCGGCCTGCTCGGCGTCGTTGAGGCCCCGGCCCTGCATCTGTTCAAAAAACGCCCCGAACAGCTCCTCAAAGCTGCGGGCGGCCAGCGCCTCGGCGGCGGGCAGGGCGGCGTCCCCGGCGCCGGGGCGCAGGGCGTAGTCCAGCCGCATCGCGTTGGGGTAGGCGGCCCGCAGCGCGGCCATGGCGTCGGGCTGGGGGGTGTCGTCGGTCAGGGTGGCCCAGATGTAGTCCTCCCGGTCGGTGACCCGGTCCGGGTCGGTCAGGGCGGCCAGCGGCCCGGTCAGGTGCCGCATGACCCGGGGCGGGCGCAGCGGCAGCGGGGTGACCGCGGTGCCGCCGGCGCCCAGTTCCACCAGCAGCGCACACTTTTCGGGGGCGGTGCCGCCGCGGCATTCGTCCAGGCTGTAGCTCAGCAGGCTGCCGGCATACCGCACCGTCTCGCTGCCCAGGCTCTGGGGGCGGTGGATGTGCCCCAGCGCCACATAGTCAAAGCCGCCGTTCTCGGCAAAGCGGTCGGCCCGCACCGCCTCCACCGTGCCGATGTTCACCCCCGCCCCCTCCAGCTCGGCGGCCACGCTCTCGCTGCCGGCGCAGCGGGGCAGGCTGCGGCCGGCCAGCACGGTCTGGTGGGCCACCAGCACCCGGCGCACGCCGGGGCGGCGGGGCGGCAGGGTGGCCAGCGCCGCGGCCACCGCGCTGTCGTAGTCGGTCACCGGGGCGTCGGGCAGGCAGTGGCGCACCGCGGCCGCCCGCACAAAGGGCAGCAGGCAGCATTCCACCGGGCCGTCGGGGTCGGGCAGTTCCACCACCGGCAGCCGGCCGGTGAACCGCCCGGCAATGTACACCCCCTGCCGGGCCAGCAGCCCGGCGGCGTAGTCCAGCCGCTCGGCGCTGTCGTGGTTGCCGGACACCGCCAGCACCGCCACCCCCCGGCCGGCCAGCTCGCTCAGGAACCAGTCCAGCGTGAGCACGGCGGCGGCCGGCGGCACCGGCGCGTCATACAGGTCGCCGGCCAGCGCCACCGCGCCGACCCGGTGTTCGGCGCACAGCGCCAGCACCTGTTCCAGCACCGCCCGCTGGTCGGGCAGGAAATCAAACCCGTTCACCCGTTTTCCCAGGTGAAGGTCAGCCAGATGCAGCAGCCTCACCGCCGTCCCCTCCTTTCCTTGCGGCCGGCGCCGCTCATCGCCACAGTTTTTCCCAGGTGGCCAGCTCCAGCGTCACCCCGTCCAGCAGCTCGGCCGGGGCGGTGCCGGCCTTGCGGAAGCGGCACTTCTTGCAGAACGCCTCGGCCTGCAGGTCCCTGGCCCAGACCTTCAGGTACAGCCGGCTGCGGCCGTCCCCCTCGGCCAGTTTCTGGGCGTAGGCCACGATGCTCCGCCCGATGCCCCGCCCCCGGGCGCTCTCTTTCAGGAAGAGCCGCCGCAGGCAGAGCGCCCCCGCCGGGCCCAGGTCCAGCGCAAAGTAGCCCACCGGCTCGCTGCCCAGGCAGACAAGGAAGTAGTTGACCTTCCCCGAGTGGATCTGTTCGTCGGTCTCGATGTCGCTCTGGTAGCGCTCGGCCAGGGCCGCCGCCACCTTGGGGGTGAGCTTTTTGTAATGCTGCACAAAGATCTCCTGTGCCAGTGCGGCAACCTGCTGCACATAACGGGTCTTGGTCACTTGCTTGAAAGTCGGGTTCATGGCAGTTCCTTTCCAAAATAAAGTGGGTCATTCCTCCAGGATGGTCACGCTGGCCCGGGCGGGCAGGCAGGCGGCCCAGTCGCCGGCCCGGCGCAGCACCCCGAAGCCCTCGCAGAGATGGTCGGGGCAGGGGCTGTCCACAAAGCGGATGCCCCCGTCCTCCACCTGCAGGCGGATGGTGTAGTAGCCGGTGTCGATCTGGTAGACCCCGTCCTCCGCCAGCGGGATGCGCTGTTCGGCGCCGGCGTCGCCGTACTGTACCAGGGCGACGACCCCGGTCCGGCGGGGCGCGGCCCGGCCGGCCAGCCAGAGGGCGGCGATCACCGCCCCCACCGCCAGCAGGAAGATCAGGTTGTTGCGGGTGGTTCGTTTCATGGCAGTCCTTTTGTCGGGTGGTCTGCGGCGGCCGGGCACGGGCGGCCGCCGTCAGGGGGCCTGGCGGGGCCTATTCCTCAAACCGGAGGGCGGCCCGCTTGCCGTCCGCCCCCGCCTCGGCCCCGGGGAAGGCGGCGGCCGCGGCGGCCAGCCCGGGGCCCGGGTCGGTGACGGCGGCGCTGTAATGGGTCAGCCAGAGCCGGCGCGCCCCGGCGGCGGCGGCCAGCGCCCCGGCCTGGCGGCAGGTGGCGTGGCCGTACTGTCTGGCCTTGGGGGCGTCGGCGTCGTCGGCGTAGGTGGCGTCCATCACCAGCAGGTCGGCCCCGGCGGCGGCCCGGCGCAGCGCCGGGCAGGGGGCGGTGTCGGTGGCATACACCACCCGGATGCCCCGCCGGGGCGGGCCCAGCACCATCTCGGGGGTGAAGCCGTCCACCGGCTGCCCGGCCTGCAGCGTGCGCCAGCAGGCCAGCGGGATGCCGGCGGCCCGGGCCCGCTGCGGGTCGAACCGGCCGGCCCGGGGCAGGGTGAAGGCATAGCCGCAGCAGGCCACCCGGTGCCGGCAGGGGAAGGCTTCCACCTCGCCCCCCGGCACCGGGAAGCGGCCGCGGCAGTCCGCCAGTTCCACCGGGTGCAGGGCGAAGGGCAGCGGGCCGGTCAGCTGCAGCACCAGTTCCAGCAGGGCCCGCAGCCCCGGCGGACCGGCGACGGTCACCGGCGCGGTGCGCCCCAGCGCCCCCTGGGTCTGCAGCAGCCCCGGCAGGCCGAAGATGTGGTCCCCGTGGTAGTGGGTCAGCAGGATGGCATCCAGCTTGTACAGGCTGCACCCCCAGCGCCGGGCCGCGGCCTGGGTGCCCTCGCCGCAGTCGAACAGCAGCCCGCTGCCCGCCACCTGCAGCCACAGGGCGGCCAGCGCCCGGCCGGGCAGCGGCTGGGTGCCGCCGCAGCCCAGCATGGTCAGTTCCACCATCCGCACCGCCTCCTTTCTTGTGCCATTATACCATCTGGCGGGCAAAAAACCAAATCCGGCGGCAAAGGAGCTCCCAGCGCAAAAGCCCCCACCGCCCCGGGGATTTATTGTGCAAACCGCCAAATTTTATCAGGAACCCGGCAAAGCCCCAAAATAAATTTGGAAAACCGTCCTGGTTGTGCTATAATTTACTGTGCCATGCCGCCGGTCATCCGCCGGCGGCCACAACGAGACCGTGGGGGGAACAACTGAAAGATGGAAGAGAACCAGGATTACGAGACCATAGACCTGCTGGAGTTGTTGGGCGTACTTCGCCAGCACATCCTGGCCCTGCTGCTGACCACCGTGCTGGCAGCGCTGGCCGGGTTCCTTGTGTCGAGCTTCGTGCTCACGCCCCAGTACCAGGCCAGCGCCCTGATGATCGTCAACACCCGGCAGGACACTTCCGCCAACGTGACCAGCGATCAGCTCACCTCGGCCAGCCGCCTGGTATCCACCTACAGCATCATCGTCAAGAGCGACACGGTGCTCAACCAGGTGATCGCCAACCTGGGCCTGAACATGACCTATGAGACCCTGGCCTCCAAGGTGGAGGTCTCGGCGGTGGATGAGACCCAGGTCATGGAGATCACCGTCACCGACCCGAACCCGGACGGAGCCCGCCAGGTCTGCGAGCAGATCACCCAGGTGGCGCCGGACGCGATCCTGACCGCGGTGGAAGCCGGCTCGGTCAAGGTGATCTCGGCCGCCAGCGTGGACCCGGACCCGGTCTCCCCCAACATTCCCCGCAACACCGCCATTGCCGGCGTGCTGGGGCTGGTGGCCTGCGTGGGCATCCTGTTCCTGCGGGTACTGCTGGACAACAAGATCAACACCGAGGACGATGTGACCAAGCATCTGGGCCTGACGGTGATCGGCGTGATCCCCAACTATGAGAACGGAGGCAAACGGTAATGGCCAAGGCGAAAAAGGGTGGGAAATCCCACCGCAAACTGTTGATGGTCGGCCCGGACGCACCCTTCCAGTTTGTGGAAGCGTACAAGAGCCTGCGCACCAACCTGGAGTTTCTGTCCGCCTCCTCGGGGTGCAAGGTCCTCCTGATCACCTCTTCCGTGCCGGAGGAAGGCAAGAGCAACGTGGCCATCAACCTGGCCACCACCATGGCCGCCGGCGGCAAAAAGGTGGTGCTGGTGGACGGCGATCTGCGCAAAGGCTCGCTGTCCCGCTACCTGCACCTGAACCGCAGCCGGCCGGGCATCTCCAACGTGGTGGCCAACCAGTGCACGCTGACCGACGCGCTGGTCCGGTTCAAGAACGTCCAGTTCACCCTGCTGCCGGTGGGCCCGCTGCCCCCCAACCCCAGCGAGATGCTGGCCACCCCGGCGGTGGAGGCGCTCTTCAAGGGCCTGCGGGAATACTATGATTATGTGATCGTGGACACCCCGCCGGTGTCGGTGGTCACCGACGCGGCGGTCATGTGCCGCTTTGCCGACGGGGTGATTCTGGTGGTGCGCCCCGGGGTCACCACCACCCAGGGCGCCCAGCTCTCCAAAAAGAACCTGGAGGCGGTCCACGCCCACATCCTGGGCGTGGTGCTCAACGGCTACGACGCCAAGCGCGCCGGCCACAAGGACGGGTACTACTACTCCTACTCCTACGATTATTACAAGCACGACGACAGCGCACAGGCCGAGGACGGGGAAGAAGGGCCATGAAACAGGAACTGGTGGATCTGCACTGCCACATTCTGCCGGGCATTGACGACGGCTCCAAGGACCTGGCCATGACGATGGAGCTGCTGCGGCGGGAGGTGGCGGACGGCGCCGCCGGGGTGATGTTCACCCCCCATTTCTATTACGAGCGCATCAGCCTGGAAAAGTTTGCCGAGCGCCGCCGGGCGGCCTTCCGCCAGACGGCCGAGGCGATGCGCCAGGCGGGCCTGCCGCTGGCCGCCAAGGTCGGGGCGGAGGTCTACTTCACCCCGGCGCTGGCCACGATGGACCTGCGCCCGCTCTGCTTTTCGGGCACCCCCTACCTGCTCATCGAGCTGCCGGTGACCCACCACCCCAGCGGCATTGAGGAAACGCTGTTCGCGGTGCAGCAGCAGGGCTGCACCCCGATCCTCGCCCATGTGGAGCGTTACCCCTATGTGACCGAGGACCCCACCCTGCTCTACCGGTGGGTGTCCGGCGGCGCCCTGGCCCAGATCAACGCCGCCGGGCTGATCCGCGGCGGCCATTCGGCCAAGGTGATGGCCCGCTACATCAAGTGGAACCTGGTCCACCTGCTGGCCACCGACGCCCACAACCTGGAACACCGCACCGTCAACCTGCGGGAAGGCTATGCCGCCCTGCCCGGCGACACCGCCGCCCGCTTCCGCCGCAACGGCATCCAGGTGTTTCTCGGCCAGGACCTCGACCCCGGCGAACCCATCGAGCCCCGCTACCGCTTCGGCCGCTGGGTCTGAGCCCGCCGGCCGCCAAAAAAAGCGCCCGCCGCAAGCAAGCGCCCAACAAAACAATGCCCGCCCCCGCCGGGAAGCCCTGTGGCTTTCCCGGCGGGGGCGGGCTCAGATTGTCTAAAACCGTCGCCGTCGGCGGACATGCGCCGACGACGGCGACACCGACAGGGAAATTTTACGGCAAATTGTGTGCGAGGAACGCAGTGACGAGTGCGCGATTTGCCGTAAAATTTTGTCGAAGGGGATACACAAGGGGAAATAGCCGTGTTAGGCAATTGCCGTGCGCGGCTGTTGCCCCTTGTGCAGCGTGTCGAGTTTCTCGACACGCTGTGCCCTCACCTCGCCCGCAGCGGCGCGGGGCGGGGGTGCGGCGCGGCGCGGTCCAGGCGGCGGTACACCTCGCAGAGCTGGCGGCCCAGGCGGGTCAGGCTGCGGGCTTCGGCCACCCGGCGGCCGGCGGCGGTCAGGTCGGGCAGGGTGCCGTCCAGGATGCCGGCGGCCAGCGCCGGCCAGTCGGCTTCGCTCCGGGCCTTGTAGACGGTTTCGCCGTGGGTCAGCCAGCCTTCATACACCGGGATGTCCCGCACCAGCACCGGCACGCCGCAGCCCAGGGCCTCCAACACCACGATGCCCTCGGTCTCCTCATGGCTGCAGAAGCAGAACAGGTCGGCGCCGCAGTAGGCGTCCCGCAGTTCGGCCTGGCTCACAAACCCCGGGAAGGTCAGGTTGGCCGGGGCTTCGGCCATGGCCTGGCGGATGTCGGCGGGCACCAGGGCGGGCTGGGTGTAGCCGAACCAGAAAAACCGCACCGCCGGCAGCGCCCGGGCCAGCCGGATAAAACTCAGGATCCCCTTGCGCTGCATGAAATGCCCGGCGCTGACCACCGCCTTCTCCCCGTCCCCGAGGCCGTACCGGCGGCGGAACTCCGCCCGCCGGGCCGCATCCGGGGCAAAGAAGTCGGTGTCCACCCCGTTGGACAGCACCTGCACCGGCGGGCGCAGGCCGTAGCCGTCCAGGATATTGCGGGCATAGGGGGTGGGGGTGAGCACCACGTCCCCCCGGTTGTAGCACAGCCGCAGCCACTGTTTGAACAGCGGCGCCAGCCGGTTGGACCCCACAAAGGAATTGCGGAAATCCTCCATGGTGGAATGGCCGTACACCACCACCCGCTCGCCCCGCAGCCGGGCCCGCCAGGCGGCCAGCGGCGCGTCGGGCAGCACGGTGTTGATGTGAACGGCGTCGGCGGGCAGCGCCCAGCTTTCCACCACCTCGACCCCGGCGCTTTCCAGCATGGCCCGCTGGTGGGCCACCGCCTGGCCTACGCCGCTGCGGCGCACCAACTCCAGCGAACCGGTATACAAATGAACACGCATCCGTAGCCTCCTTTGTCTTTCAGGCCCAGATCCCCAGCACCTGCTGGAACAGCACCGTCAGCCCCAGGCTGTAAGCCGCAATGGCGAAGGGCTTGCACAGCAGGATGATGGCGGTATACAGCTGCCAGCGGATGGTGGTGGTGCCGGCCAGGAAACAGAGGTAGTCGTCCGGCGCCACCGGCAGGAAGATCAGCAGGGCGAACCAGCGGGCGAAGCGGCCGCCCTCGCCGGTCCAGCGGTCGTATCTGTCGATCATCGGCCGGGGGAACATTTTGTACAGCAGCGGCCGGCCGCAGCTGCGGGCGATGGCAAAGGCCGCCAGCGACCCCAGGCAGATGCCCACATAGTTGTACACGAACCCCCACCAGGGCCCGAACAGCACCACCCCGGCCAGGCAGCCCAGCCCACCGGGCAGGATGGGCACCACCACCTGCACGGCCTGGAAGGCCACGAACAGCGCCGCCGCCCAGGGCCCGAAGGGCGCCAGGAAAGCCTGCAGCGCTGCGCGGGAGGTCAGCAGCCCGCGGCGCCACATCCACACCCCCGCCGCCAGGCAGAACGCCAGCCCCAGCACCGAGATCAGCTGGAACGGGTTCTTCACCAGGGCCGCCAGGGCCTGTTTCGCTTTGCGCAGCCATTGCATCGGGGTACTCCTTATAGAATCCACAGTGGGTCCCTCCTTTCGGCGGGGCAAGCCGCCCGGTTATGGGTTTGTTCGATCAGCCGGCGGTAGAGCGCCTCGGCGCCGCGGCCGAAGGCTTCCTCGCTGAAGGCGTCGGCCCCGGCGGCGGCCCGCTGCCCCATGGCCCGGCGGGCGGCCGGGTCGGCCAGCAGCGCCCGCACCGCGGTCTCCAGCTCGGCGGGGGTGCGGTACTGCCAGCCGTTGCGGCCGTTTTCCACCACCCCGTCCAGGCAGGGGTCGGCCCGGCAGACGGCGGGCAGCCCGGCGGCCAGGGCTTCCAGGTAGGTAAGGCCCTGGGTCTCGCTGGTGGAAGCGCTCAGGAACAGGTCCGCCGCCGCATAGTACAGCGGCACGTCGGCGGGGTCGGCCATGCCGGCAAACACCACCGGCAGCCCGGCGGCCAGCGCCTGCACCCGCGGGCGGTCGGGGCCGTCGCCCACCACCAGCAGGGTGGCCGGGGTGCCGTCGGCGGTCAGCCGGCCCATCAGGTCCAGCAGTTCATCCAGGTTCTTTTCCCGGGCCAGCCGCCCCAGAAACAGCAGCACCGGCCGGTCGGCCGGCAGCCCCAGCCGGGCCCTGAGGGCCGCGGCCCGGGCCGGGTCCGCCGCCGCGAACCGGGCGGTGTCGATGCCGGTGGGCAGCGTGCAGACCGGGCAGGCCACGCCGTAGCCTTCCAGCAGGCGGGCCACCTTGGCGGTGGGGGCCACGATGGTGTCGCACCGGGCCGCGATGTGCCGGGTGAACCCCCGCACCAGCGCCCGGCCCCAGCGGCGGCTGGGGGAGAAATAGTGGGTGTAGTCCTCGTACACCGTGTGGTATGTATGGACCAGCGGTGCGCCGGCCGCCCGGGCGATCCGCCGCGCCAGCGCAAAGGTGCTGAATTCGCATTGGGAGTGGACAACGTCCGGCCCCCAGGCGGTCAGCGCCTGCAGGGCCGCGGCGGCGTCGGGGGTGCGCAGCCGGGCGCCCGGGTAGATCAGCCCGGCGTTCACCGACCCCAGCGCCCAGACCCCGTCGCCCTGGTGGCTGTGCAGGCCGGCGGCCAGCGTCAGCACCCGCACCTCATGCCCCTGGCGCTGCAGCTGGCGGCGCAGCGCCAGCACCGAGGTCACCACCCCGTTCACGGCCGGGGTATACCAGTCGGTGGTCAGCAGAACTTTCATCGTCACACCCTCCTTGTCCATCCTTGGTCGGGGGCTGAACCCCTCTGTCTATTACAACGCGGCAGCCCCGCATTTTTTGGCAAAGCAGGCAAACTTTTTTGCCCGTCCGTCCCGCCCCTCTCCCCGTTTTCGCGCCGCTGCGCAAAAAATCCGCAAAAAAGGTCCCGCCCCGGCGCAGCGCGCCGGGGCGGGACCTTCCGCCTCAAAAGTTCTTCCGAAAAACCGTGTCGTTCCCGGGCCGCAGCCGTCAGCCCTCCACCCAGCTGTACCGGTACAGCGTCTGGGCGCCGCGGCGCACCCGCATGACCAGGAAGCTGCCGTCCGCCGTGCGGTTCATCGCCACCGAGCCGATCCCGACCTCAAAGGGGGAGTTCAGCTCCAGGCTGGCGATCTCCCGGGTGTGGGTGCCGGCGCCGTCCATCACCAGTTCGGGCAGGGTGCCGCCGGCGGCCAGCCGGTAGATGCCCTCCACCGTCAGGTAATAGAGGTTGCCGTCGTCGTCGGCACACAAAGCGGCGGGCCGGTTGCCGGACAGTTCCTCCAGCCAGACCTCGCTGCGGCCGGTCTCCGGGTCCACCACCCGCAGCTGGGCGCCCTCCTCCATGCCGGCGAAGTAGACATACCGCCCCGCCGTGCCGGTGTAGGCGATCATCCCGCCGATCGGCCCCACCCAGTTGCCGCTGCCCGGCGGATCTTCTTCATAATAGGTCGTTCTGCAGTCACTCACCCCCGGCAGGGTCCGGCAGCTCCTGTCGGTCAGGTTCAGGGCCGTCATCTGCCAGCGGTAGCCGTCCGCCTCCATGTCGGCGCTGCGCTGGATCGGCAGCAGGGCCAGCGTCTCGTTGTCCAGGAAGGTGGGCATCACCGCCCAGTCCGCCCCTTCAAACAGGGCGCCGATGTCCAGCGGCGTCACCGTGCCCTCCGGGTCCACGATCCACTGCCGGCCCTGGTTCTGTTCCGGCGTCTGCCCTTCCAGCAGCGTCCAGACCAGCGTCCACCGCCCGTCCGGCGTGCTGTCCAGGTAGGACAGTTCCCAGCCCTCCCCCTCGATCACCTGGTCCATCCAGTCGGGCAGGGCCTCCTCGGTCCAGGTGGCGCCGTTGTCCCGGGAAATCTGCCGGGTGGTCTCGCCGGTCTCCCAGTCCTGCAGGTAGATCTGGACGGTGCCGTCCGCCCCGCAGAGGAAGGAGCTGACCAGGTCCTTCCCGGTCATGTCGATGGCCTGTTCCTCCCAATGGCCGCCCAGCACCTGGGCGGCGGCCTGGGCTTCGGCGCTCTCGGGGGTGGCGGCCGAAGCGGCGGGCGGCGTTTCGGCCGCCGGGGCGGCGCAGCCCGCCAGCCCCAGCAGAATCACCCCGGCCAGCCCGGCGGCGGTCATGGCGTTGCGTTTCATCTTGGTGCCCTCCTTTTCGCTTTTCTGTCTTGATTGTACCGCATCCGTCTTGATTTGTCCTTGAAAGGGCGGGGAATTTTTTCAAGGCTTTTTCAAGGGAACGGTGGTATAATAGAAGAAAATGAAAAGGACGGACGCGAAAGGTTGGGTGGATATGCGGCTGCTGCTGATCGAGGACGACACGGCCCTGTGCGCGGCGCTGGCCCCGGCGCTGGGGGACTTCGGCAGGCTGGAGGTGTGCCACACCGGGCCGGAAGGTCTGGCGCTGCTGGCCAGCGGCGGGTATGACCTGTGCATCCTGGACCGGATGCTGCCGGGGCTGGACGGGGTGACCCTGCTGCGGGCGGCCCGGGCCAAGGGGGTGACCACGCCGGTGCTGCTGCTCACGGCGCTGGCCGGCCCCGGCGAGGTGGTGGACGGCCTGGACGCCGGCGCCGACGATTACCTGGCCAAACCCTTTGACACCGCCGTGCTGCAGGCCCGGCTGCGGGCGCTGCTGCGGCGCAGCGGCGGCGGGGCGGTGCTGCAGGCCGGGGACCTGCGGCTGGCCCCCGCCGAACTGACCCTGACCGGGCCGGCGGGGGCGGCCGAGCTTTCCCGCAAGGAGTGCGCCCTGCTGGAAGCCCTGCTCCGTGCCCCCGGCCGGCTGCAGCCCCGGGCGGCGCTGCTGGCCCGGGTCTGGGGTCCGCTGGCCGAGGTGGAGGACGCCAACCTGGACTGCTACATCCACTTTGTGCGGCGGCGGCTGCGGGCGGTGGGCAGCGCCGCCCGGGTGGTGACGGTGCGGGGCAGCGGCTACCGGCTGGAGGTACCCCCGTGCTGAGGGCGCTGCGCCGCCGGCTGGCCCTGCTGCTGGCGCTGCTGTCGGCGCTGGTGCTGACGCTGGTGGCGGCCGCCGGGCTGTGGCTGAGCTGGCAGCAGCAGACCCGGGCGGCCGACCTGGTCTTCCGCAGCCGGTTCGCCGCCCTCTGCGACCAGCTGGCCGTGGCCGACCTGGTCACCGACGGCTGGCTGGCCGCCCGGCAGCTGGAACTGGGCGGGGTGCTGGACCTGACCGACGGGGGCCGGCCGGTGCATTTTTCGGTCCGGCAGCGGCAGGACGCCGACCTGGCCGCCCTGCTGGACCAGGCCGAAGGGGCGGCGCTGGCCGCCGGGCTGGACCCGGACGCCCCGGCCGGCGAGGAGCCCCGCCAGGTGGACTATACCGTGACCGAACCCGGCGGCGCCCGCTGGCGGGGGATCACGGCGGTGCTGCCCCGGGGCGGCGGGGCGCTGCGGCTGACCGCCCTGCAGCCGCTGGCGCTGGCCGGCCCCGGCTGGCAGCTGACCCTGCTGGCCTACGGCGGGCTGTGGCTGGCGGGGCTGGCCGGGCTGGCGGCGGTGAGCTGGCTGGGGGCGGGCCGGATGCTGGCCCCCACCCGCCGGGCCTGGCAGCGGCAGAACGAGTTTGTGGCGGCGGCCGGGCATGAGCTGCGCAGCCCGCTGGCGGTCATCAAGGCGAGCCTTGCCGCCGCCGAGGACCCCGCCCTGCCCGAAGCCCAGCGCCGCGGTTTTCTGCACACCGCCCAGCGGGAGGCCGACCGCCTGGCCCGGCTGACCGGCGACCTGCAGCTGCTGGCCGCCGGGGACGCCGGTGCGCTGACCGTCCGCCCCGGCCCGGTGGCGGCGGACACCCTCTGCATCGAGGTGTACGAGCAGTTTTACCTGCTGGCCCGGGCCCAGGGCCGCCGGCTGACCCTGCAGCTGCCCGAAGCCCCGCTGCCCCCGCTGGTCACCGACGGCGGCCGGCTGACCCAGCTGCTGACCATCCTGCTGCAGAACGCCCTGGACCACACCCCGCCGGGCACGCCGGTGGAACTGACCCTGCAGCCCGCCCCCGGCCGGCTGCGGCTGCGGGTCATCGACCACGGGCCCGGCATCCCCGACGACCGGAAGGAGCAGGTCTTCGACCGGTTTTTCCGCGCCGACGCCAGCCGCACCCGCAAGGAGAATTTCGGCCTGGGGCTCAGCGTCGCCCGGGAGCTGGCCCGGGGGCTCGGCGCGGCCCTCACCCTGGCGGACACGCCGGGCGGCGGGGCCACCTTCACGGTGGACCTGCCCGCCTGACCCGCCGGGCAAAGCCCGACAAACTCAAAACCGTCGCCGTCGGCGGACAACCTCCGGCCCGGTTGGGCAAATTCAAAAGCCGTCGCCGTCGGCGGACAATCTCCGACGCCGCCCCCGTTTGCGGCGCGGCGAAAACGGCAGATGGAAAAAATACCCCCGGCCCAAAGGCCGGGGGTATTTTCTATGGGAAGGTAAACCGTATAAGGTGGAAAACGCTTAGCGCTGGATGCGGCCGGAACCGTCGCCGCCGGCCAGCTTTTCGACCTCCGCGACGGTGACCATGTTGTAGTCGCCCTCGATGGAGTGCTTGAGCGCGGAGGCCGCCACGGCGAACTCCACGGCGTCCTGGGTGCTCTTGCCGTTCAGCAGGGCGTAGATCAGCCCGCCGCCGAAGCTGTCGCCGCCGCCCACGCGGTCGATGATGCGCAGCTCGTACTTCTTGCTGAAGCAGTATTCGCCCGAGGCCACGTCGTACAGCATGGCGCTCCAGCCGTTGTCCGAGGCGGAATGGCTCTCACGCAGGGTGATGGCCACCTTCTCGAAGCCGAACTTGTCGGCCAGCTGCTTGGCCACGCTCTTGTAGCCTTCCCGGTTGATCTCGCCGGCATAGATGTCGGTGGCTTCGGCCTCGATGCCGAACACGTCCTTGGCGTCCTCCTCGTTGGAGATGCAGACGTCCACATACTGGCACAGGTCGGTCATGGCGGCGCGGGCCTGCTCGCGGGTCCACAGCTTGC
>DWWE01000029.1 GCA_019119835.1 Candidatus Gemmiger stercoravium
CATCCAGCGCAGCTACGCCAACGGCGTCACCGACGAGTTCGTGGTGCCCTGCGTCACCTGCGAGGGCGGCCGCGTCCAGGAGGGCGACACCGTCATCTTCATGAACTTCCGCCCCGACCGCGCCCGCCAGATGACCCGCATCTTCGTGGACGACGCCTTCGACGGCTTCGAGCGCCGCTACGGCCGGTTCCCCGTGCACTATGTCTGCATGGCCGAGTATGACGCCACCATGCCCAACGTGGAGGTGGCTTACCCGCCCGTGGAACTGAAGAACGTGCTGGGCGAGTACCTGTCCGCCCATGGCAAGACCCAGCTGCGCATCGCTGAGACCGAGAAATACGCCCATGTGACCTTCTTCTTCAACGGCGGCGTCGAGGCCCCCTATGAGGGCGAGGACCGCAAGGTGGTGCCCAGCCCCAAAGTTGCCACCTACGACCTGCAGCCCGAGATGAGCGAGCCCGGCGTGACCGAGGAGTGCGTGCAGCGCATCGAGAGCGGCAAGTACGACGTGATCATCCTGAACTTTGCCAACTGCGACATGGTGGGCCACACCGGCGTGTTTGACGCCGCCGTGAAGGCCGTGGAAGCGGTGGACGACGGCGTCGGCAAGGTGGTGGACGCGGTGCTCAGGATGGGCGGCGTGGTCTTCCTGACTGCCGACCACGGCAACGCCGAGCACATGAAGAACCCCGACGGCACCCCCTTCACCGCCCACACCACCAACGTGGTGCCCTTTGCGGTGATCGGCGCCGGGGATGTGAAGCTGCGGGAAGGCGGCTGCCTGGCCGACATCGCCCCCACCATGATGCCCTACATCGGCCTGGACACCCCGGCCGAGATGACCGGCAAGAGCATCATCGTCAGCGAGTGAGGTTGTTCCGCAACGATTGAATTGAATGTTCCGGGGAATCGTCCCGGGAAATAACAAAAAGCTGCCGCCAGGCTTTGTGATGCCTGGCGGCAGCTTTTTGCTTGTAGATGGAGAGTTTTGTGCGTCCCGGGGCGCGTTCACCCGCACCCGCCCTGCGGCAGGTGCAGGCGCTGTTCCAGGGCGGCGAGGGTGGTTTGGGCCAGGCGGGCGCGGCAGGCGGCGTCCAGGTCGGCAAGCAGTTCATCCATGACCCCCGCCATGCCGCTGGCGATCAGGCAGGGCAGGTCGTCCCGGCCGCTGTGCCAGCGGGCGTCCACAAACCGCACGTCCAGTGCGCCGGCCACGTCGGCCAGCGTCAGCGCGGCGGGGTCGGCATTCAGGCGGTAGCCGCCCTCGCTGCCCTCCCGCGTGGCGACCCAGCCCGCCCGCTTGAGTTTGGCCAGCACCCGCCGCACCCGCACCGGGTTGGTGCAGATGTTCTGCGCCAGCGCCTCGCTGGACTGCACGCCCCCCTTGCGGTGCAGCAGCACCAGCGCGTGAACGGCCAGGCTGAAATCACTGTTCATCCGCTTCACTCCCCTGCCGGGCCAGGTACTCCTGGGCGCAGTGGATCGCCACCGCGCCGTCTGCCGTCGCCGTGACCACCTGGCGCACCGCCTTGGTGCGCACATCCCCCACCGCAAAGACCCCCGGCAGGCTGGTGCAGGTGGTCTCGTCGGCCCGGGCGTAGCCGGCCTCGTCGCAGTCGAGCTGGTCCCGGAACAGGGCGTTGTCCGGCAGCCGGCCGATGGCCGCGAACACGCCGTCGGCCGGCAGGTCCCGGGTGGCACCGGTGTGTACGTCGGCGACGCGCAGGCCGGTCAGCTTGCCGGCCTCGTCACGCAGCAGCGCGTCGGGGCGGGCGTTCCAGACGATCTCCACCCCGGCCTCGGCCAGGGCCTTCTGATAAACAGCCGGGGCGCGCAGCGCATCCCGCCGGTGGACCAGGTAGACCTTGGCGCAGAGCTTGGCCAGGTGGAGCGCATCCCCCACCGCCGTGTTGCCGCCGCCCACCACCACGGTGGTCTTGCCCCGGTAGAGCATGCCGTCGCAGGCCGCGCAGTAGCTCACCCCGCGCCCGCGCAGCTCGGCTTCGCCGTCAAGGCCCAGCGGTCGGGGGGTGGCGCCGGTGGCCAGCACGACGCAGCGGGCCGACACCGGGCCGCCGTCGGTCTCGATGCGCTTGACCGGCCCGGCCAGCGACGCCGACAAAACCTGGGAAAGCCGGAACTCCGCCCCGGCCCGCTCGGCCCCCTGCTGCATGAGCTGGCCCAGCTCAAAGCCGCCGACGCCTTCGGGGAAGCCGGGGTAGTTTTCGATCAGCGGGGTGTCGGCCATCTGGCCGCCGGCGGACAGCTGTTCCAGCACGACGGTGCGCAGCCCGGCCCGGGCCGCGTACAGTGCCGCCGTGCAGCCGCCGGGCCCGCCGCCCAGCACCGCCACATCATACAGTTTTTCCGCCATAGGGCGTACCTCCTTTTACACAAGGGCGGCCGGGCCCGTACACCGGGCCGGCCGCCGTTTGCCGCAGGGCTGTGCCGTGCCGCTTACAGATTTTCGTTCAGATACTGCAGGATGCCGCCCTTGCCGCCGGGGCCCACCACCGGCGGGCAGGGCTTGCCGTTTTTGAACAGGATCAGGGTGGGGATGCTGGCGATGCCGTAGTGGGCAGCCAGGTCGGGGTTTTCGTCAATGTTGACCTTGCCCACCACCAGCTTGCCTTCCTGCTCGGCGGCGACCTGGGCCACCACCGGGCCCAGCCGCTGGCAGGGCCCACACCAGGGGGCCCAGAAATCCACGAGGACCGGGGTGCCGGAACCGAGGATGGTGGTGTTGAAATTGCTCTTGTTGAGATCGAGGACAGCCATGGGGAAACCTCCTTTGGTTTTGTCTGGTTTGTATCTTGCCGGGCCGGCCCCGGCCGCCGGGCGGGCGGGGCTGCGTTCCGCCCGGGTCGGCTGCGGAGTGCGCCGCCCACGGGCGGGGATGCGGGGTCGGCCCGCTAACTGTAACTGATTTGGTTTCAGTCTGTACTGTAACTATACCAGATACATTTGCCGTTGTCAACCCCCCTGCCCTATTTTTTTCCGCCCGTCCCCGAATATACAAAAACCCCGCCCCATGTTGTCCGTCATGGGGCGGGGGATGGCCCGGGGGGGACCGGGCTGCGGAAAAGAAAGGAACCGCCTGCGCCCGGCGCGGCTCCCTGGGGGGAGGGGCCGGCGCGGCGGGGGGATGTCTTCGGAAGGGCGGCCTACACGGCGGGCTCCAGCCCGAACCACTGGCAGATCGCCTCGTAATACTGCCGGGCGGCCAGCTGGCAGCCGTCCTCGTCCCCCAGCAGGTCCACATCGGCGCTGTCGGTCAGGAAGCACTGCTCGCTGAGGATCGCCGGGCATTCGGCGTATTCCAGCACGCCGAAGGTGGGGTCGGTGTAGACGTCGGTGTCGGTGGCGTCCCGCTCGTACTTGTTGTCGTCCTGGTCGTAAAATATGTACTTGACGCCGTCGGCGCCCCGCAGCCGCTGGCCCAGCGCGCCGAATTTGGCGGCCACCAGCTGGGCGAAGCGCAGGCTTTCGTCGTGGTGGTCCCGCCCCACCGGGATGGCGTAGCACTCATAGCCGGAGGCGCCGTAGACCGGGTCGGAGTTGCCGTGGATGGACAGCAGCAGCGCCGCGCCGGCCTCGGCGGCCCGCCGGGCCCGCTCGCTGGGCATGATGCGGGGGGAATCGGGGTCCTGGCTCTCGGTCTCGGTCAGGGTCAGGCAGGGGCGCAGCCGTCCGTCCGCTTCCAGCAGGTCGGCCAGGTCGTTGGCGGTGCGCCAGGTCATCTCGTATTCCCCGAAGCCCGGCCCCTCGCTGCCCCGGTCCACCCCGCCGTGGCCGGGGTCGATGGCCACCACCGGGCGGGTATCCTCCGGGATGGCGTTGGCCGCCGCCGGCTGGGGGGCGGTGCGGGCCGGGTCGTCGGCAGGGTGCAGGGTGGGCCACAGCACCGCCAGGGTGGCCGCCGCCAGCAGGATCAGGATGACCGCCCACAGCAGCCCGCGGCCCATCCGCCGCCGGCGGCGGCGCCGGCGCATGGCGTACCAGTCGTGGTTGTCAGGGCGGGGCGGCCGGGCGGCCGGGCGGCGCCGGGGGGCCGGCGGCGGCTGTCGCCGGCGGTAAGGGATGCGGGAAGGGTCGCGGTCGGGCACTGGGGGTCACCTGCCTCTTTTGCGGCGGCCGAAGCCGCCCGGGAAAAGTCAAAGGCGGCCGGGCGCCCGCGGGGCCGCCGCCTTCCGGTGGATTGGAAACAGTATACGCGGAAATTGTGTCAAACTTGTTTCAATTCTGCAAAGTTGCGTCGGATTCTCCACATCCGGCGGGATTTTTGTGGAAAATTCTGCTTCGCCAGGCCGGCGGCACGCCGCCGGAAACAGCCTGTCTACTTATATTGTCGTTTTTCCGGGGCAAAATGTTACACCAAAATT
Organism: Candidatus Gemmiger stercoravium; assembly: GCA_019119835.1. Lineage (GTDB taxonomy): Bacteria > Bacillota > Clostridia > Oscillospirales > Ruminococcaceae > Gemmiger > Gemmiger stercoravium. The sequence goes on from DWWE01000029.1 coordinate 4,383, forward strand.
CAAAAAAATTTACGGCCGTACCCGTTTCGAGGCAAATCGGCCGAAGTTTGGTTAAATTTCCAAATATTGACAACAAACCCAAAAAGTCGTATAATGACCACAAGAAGTTGCGCATCAGGCAGCTTCCCACCCAAGACCTGCCAGGCAGCAGGTCCGCAGAACAAGGAAAGGGACAAATCATGAAATCGACAGGCATCATTCGCAACGTGGACGGGCTGGGGCGCATCGTGCTGCCGAAGGACCTGCGCAAGCAGTTCGGCGTGACCCCCCAGACCCCGCTGGAGATCTTGACCGACACCGACTGCATCATCCTGCGCAAATACCGCCCGCTGGGCTGCTGCGACTTTTGCGGCGAGGTGGCCGAGGATATGGTGGAGTACCGGGGCAAGCACATCTGCGGCGCCTGCCGCCGGGCGCTGCAAGCGCTGTGACCCTCCCCCCGGCAGCAAAAAAGCCGCCGCGCAGGCGGCGCCCGGCCGGGGCCGCCCGCCGCTGACGGCGGAGTTTGCAAGGGTTTGCCCGGGGCCTCAGCCCTGGCGGACGGTCTCCTCGCTGTTTTTGACAAGATTCATCAGGCTGGTGGCGTGGCGGGGGTAGTCCCGGGCCAGGCTCTCGGTGGTCATGGCGAAGACCTTGGGGTCGGGGGCGCCGCCCTCCTCCTCGCCGGCCAGCAGGGCGGCCAGCCGCCCCTGCTGGGCGGACATGGCGGCCTGGGTGGCGTGGGGCCACCGGGCCGGGCTGATGCGGAACAGGCTGGCCACATTTTTTGGCGCCGCCTGGTACAGCTGCCGGAACATTGCGTACACCGCCAGCATCAGGTAGTTGCTCACCGCCGTGACCACCCGTTTGTCTTTGCAGCGCTCCAGCCGGTCAAACAAAATTTCCAGCGAATTGGCGATGAGTTTTTTGTACATGGTGGGCAGCACGCTGCCGTGCCACACCCCGCTGGCTGAGCCGCCCTCGGGCAGTTCCTCCACCGTGATGGTGCGGCCGCTGCGCTCGGCGCTGCGCCCCAGCAGATAATCGCAGGAGACGCCATAGTAATCGGCCACCTGGACCACGAACTCCAGCCCGCATTCCCGGATGCCTTTTTCGTAATGGGAAAGCTGGGCCTGGCTGATCCCCAGGTCCGCCGCCGCCTGCTTTTGGGTGATGCCCCGCTCCTTTCGCAGCAGGGTGATGATCCGGTTGAATTCCATCGCCATTGATTCTTGCCATCCTTCACACTTTGGGTCGGACTTGCCCCGGCCGGCCCGAAGGGCCATTTACGCAATGTTGATTATATCTGCAAAAAAACGTTTTGTAAAGACCATTTTTGACAAGTTTTTCGGCTGCTTTTTGGCCATTTGGCGCAGATTTTGCCCCTTTGACTAGATATTGGCCCCGGCCCGGCTTTCCGGGTGCAAATATTGTGCCCGAAAAACCGCCGGTGGATCGAGCAGCCGGAAATTGTAACCAAATTGTAACCAATATTTTCCAGCCGGGCCCGCTGCCGGCGGCCCCGCTTTCCCAAGGAGGCGTTCCATTTGCTGTACTTCAAGCTCCACCTGATCCGCCACGGTCTGACCCAGGGCAACCTGGACGGGCGGTACATCGGCAGCGGCACCGACCTGCCGCTGTGTGAGGAGGGCCGCGCCCAGCTGGCGCAGCTCAAGGCCCGGTTTGCCTACCCGGCAGCGGAGGTGGTCTTCACCTCGCCGCTGCTGCGGGCCACCCAGACCGCCGAGCTGCTTTACCCGGGGGTGCGCACCCTGCCGCTGCAGGACCTGCGGGAGATGGCCTTCGGCGTGTTCGAGAACCGGCCCATCACCGAGCTGGCCGCCGACCCGGCCTTTGCGGCCTGGATGGACCCCGCCAGCCAGACCGTGCCCGAGGGGGCCGAAAGCCGGGAAGCCTTTGCCCGCCGCACCGACGGGATGCTGATGAAGCTGTTCGAGTTCATGATCAAGAGCCAGATCCACGAAGCCGCCTGCGTGACCCACGGCGGGGTGATCCTGAACATGATGGCCCGCCATGTGCTGCCCCAGCGCCGGCCGGAAGACTGGATGACCGACCCGGGCTGCGGCTACAGCCTGCGGCTGGACACCGCCATGTGGATGCGGGACCACCTGGCCGAAGCCTACGACGTGGTGCCGCCGGGCTATCTGGACGAGGAGCCCGCCCCCGCCCCCGACTACCTGGACCTGTAAGCGCCCCGCCGCCAGGGCCGGGCATATACCGCAAAAAAACCGCTGCGAAATGCTTCGCAGCGGCTTTTGTCTTTTGTGCAGCGCCGGGCTCATTCGGCCGGCGTTTCCTCGGCGGCCGGGGCCTCGGTGGGGGCGGGCGGGTCGTAGGGGGTGCCGGTGAGCGCCTCGTAGGCGGCCTTGGCGTCGGTCACCGCCTGGTCGGCGGCAGCCTTGCGCTCGGCGGCCGCGGTGTCGTCGGCGGTGTCCTCGGTGGCGGCGGCGTCGGTCACCGCCTGCTCGGCGTCCGCCTGTTCGGCCAGGGCGGCCAGCACGGCGTTCTCGGCGTCCTGCACGGCCTGGGCCGCGGCGGCGGCTTCGTCCGACACGGCGCTGTCCAGCAGCGGCATCCGCTCGGGCAGGGTCTGCACCGTCCCGTCGGAGGCCGCCACCGTGAGGCTCTGGCCGTAGAACCCGCCGTAGATGGCCAGGAAGGTCTTGCCCGGGTTCACCTCCAGCGTGGCGCCCTCGGTGGTGGTCAGGGCCAGCGGGGCGGCGGCGTCCCCCTTGGTCCAGCGGATCTCCTGCCAGCCGCCGTCGGTGATGTACAGCCCGGTGCCGCCGGACAGGTCGTACTGGCGGGTGTAGCCGTCGTCCTTGATGCCGCTGGAGGCATACAGGATCAGCAGATTCTTGAAGCTGACCCGCTGGCCGTTGTCGGCGTCGGTGGTGCCGCTGCCGTCGGGGTCGTTCTTCTCATACAGGCCGGTGTCGGAGTTGTAGAACAGCTGTTCCTGATTGTACACCGAGAAGGCGATGGTCACCTCGGCGGCGTTTTTGGTCTCGGGGGCCTGGCGGGGGGCGAAGTGGAACATCGTCATGTTGGCGCCGGCGGCGTCCTTCTCGTACAGCGCCAGGCCGGCGTTGACCAGGTCGGCGGTGGTGTACCAGCAGTTTTCCTCCCGGTAGCCGCTGGCATAGCGGTCGGCGTCAAACTGGAAGGCCGCGGTGCCGGTGTGCAGGCCGTCCACATCCTGGTGGGTGAGCAGGTTGAGCAGGTTGGACGCATAGATGTTTTTGCCGATATGCACCGGCACGGCGTTGAGGGGCAGCACAAACTGCAGCCCCAGGTCCCGCGCCGGGCCCACCGGGCCCACTTTGGTCAGGTCGGCCGCCCGGGCAAAGACCGCCACCATCATCGGGTCATACCCTTCCGAAACGCCCTCAATGACCAGGTCGGCGGCGGACAGGCCCCAGTAGGGGGTGGCGCCGTCGGCGGTGCGCAGCGTCACCGCCACCGGGCGCTGGTTGGTGTAGTCCTGGCCGGTGGTCTCGCCGGTCAGGGGGTTGGTGGTCACCGCCGGGGTGGGGGTGGGCTCGGGGGTGGGTTCGGCCGTGGGGGCCGGCTCGGCCGTGGGGGCCGGCTGGCTGGAAGCCGGCAGGCTGCAGCCCGCCAGCAGCGCCAGCGCCAGGGCCAGGGCGATGGTCCGGATGGTTCTTTTCATGGGGTCACCTCTTGCGGCGCGCCCGGCCGCGGGGCGGGCAGGGCGCCGTTTGTACCAAACAAGGCGCACGGGCGCTGCCACCGGCAGCGGCTGTGCGCCTGTTCGGTTTTTTTGCCGAAACCTGCGCGGCGGCGCAGGACGGGTGTTATTCGGCCACGTCGGCGTCCGGGGCTTCGGACTCGGTGGTGGCGGCGTCGCTGGCGGCCAGGTCATGGTCGGCCAGCAGGCCGGTCTCATAGTTGGCGGCCTCGTCCACATCCACCACGGTGACATAGCTCTTGCCGATGTTCACTTCCAGCGGCACGTCGCTGCACTGGCCGTCTTCGGTCAGGTAGTACAGGCGCAGGGCTTCCAGCGGGGTGCCCTTCTGCCAGTAGATGCGCTCGGTCTTGCCGCCGTAGCTGTAGTAGCCGATGCCGCCGGGGCCGTAGTCCACGTTCTGCAGGTCCTTGGCCTCGTGGCCGGGGTAGACATGGATGTCGGTGAAGAGCACCAGCACGTTGGGGAAGGTCAGGGTGGTGTCGTTGCCCTCGTCCACCGTATCCCGCCAGGAGCCGTCGGTGGAGTAGTACTGCTGCATGGTGTAGCCGGTGGACGCCGCGTCATACAGGAAGCGGGTCTTGTAGCTGGCGGAATGGGTGATCTCCACATATTCGCCGTCGGTGACCACCGGGCCGTACTCGTCCAGCACATAGGCGCTGTCCTGGCTGTTGGAGAGGTCCCGCACCGGGTTGTCCTGGCGGTAGTCCACAAAGTTGAAGAAGGTGGAGTTGTAGTCGCGGTTCATATCCACGCTGTTGCTGTCGATATACTGCTGGATATTCTCGCCGCTGGTGTACATCGTGTGCTCAATGGGCAGGCCGCTGTTGTAGCTTTCGCCCAGCCAGTTCACACGGTTGTAGTCCCGGTAGCCGTTGGCGCCGTCGTTGTTGTTGAGCAGGCCGTAGTCATAGTCGGCGGCGTACTGCTTCATGACGACGCTCTCGCCCTCATGGATATACAGGGCCTGCCAGGGCAGGATCAGCTGGAAGAACTGGTCGCGGCCGGAGCGGATCGGCCCCACTTCCTGGATGTCATGGTAGTCGTTGTAGAGGGCCATGAAGCGGGTGATGCCCCCTTCGACCTTGATCTCGAACAGCATCTGTGCATCCGACAGGCCGCGCTGGGGGCGGGCCCGGGTGATGTTGTTGACCATCACGGCGGTGATGCGCTGGCCGGCGGGGTAGCCGGCGTCCCGGGCTTCGCCGGTCAGGGCGTTGGCCTCATAGGGGGGCAGGGTCGGGGTGGGCGCCGGGGTGGCCTCCTGGACCGGGGTCGAGGTGGTGGGTTCGATGCCCTGGTCCCGCGAGCAGGACGCCAGCATCGCGCCGGCCATCAGCGCAGACAGCGCACACAGCATAAATCGCTTCATAGCATGTCCTCTTTTCCTAGTTTTTGGCATATCTCTTCGGGGCCGGCCCGGGGCCGCCCGTTCCGACGGGGATCGCAGCGCGGCGCGGGGGCACCGCCTGTTTTTCTATTGTACTGTCTTTTTTCCGCTTTGTAAAGCCGCCGGGCGATTTTTTACAACCCGCAGGGCCCAAAGGGCAAAAATGGCGCTGCCGGGGCGGGCGGCGGGGGGCGGCTTTCCCGGCGGGGTGCGGGGCGGGGGGGCGGGGCGTTTTTCCGGCCCGCCGCCGGCGTTTTTTCTGCGGTGCGCCCCTTGTACCCGCCGGGCAGATTTGCTACAATAAAGGGGTGAATCCGCTGCCGGCGGCAGCGTGCAAAAAGGAGAATACGCATCATGTCCCTTCTGTCCAATCTGTTCGGCTACAACCGCCCGGGCCCCGGCGTGCGCCCGGACGAACCCCGCAAAAAGGGCGCCGCCCGCTGGTTCGAGATCCTGGGCCGCGACCTGGGTTCCTTTTTCAAGGCCGGCCTGCTGGCCCTGCTGGGCTTCCTGCCCTTCATGCTGCTGCTGTCGCTGGCCATTGCCAGCCACGCCGTGATCTTTGTGATCGCCGCCGGGGTGGTGGGCGGCGCCCTGGCGATGCCCCAGATCGTCGGCATGGCCGACACCCTGCTGCGCAGCCTGCGGGACGAGCCCGGCTTCTGGTGGGTGACCTACCGCCGGGCCTGGAAGCGCAACTGGAAGGGCTGCCTGGTGCCCGGCATGGTCTGCGGGCTGGTGATCGCCGGGCAGCTGTTCACCCTGTTCCACCTGCGCCCGGACAACGACAACCTGCTGATGCTGGTGGTGATGCTGATTCTGGGCATGGCGCTGTCGGTGGGGCTGACCTTCTACATCGTGCCCCAGCTGGCGCTGCTGGACCTGCCCTTTCTGCAGATCCTGAAAAACTCGGTGCTGCTGTTCCTGGGCTACCTGCCCCGCACCGCCGGGGCGGTGGCCGTGCAGGTGGTGTACTGGGGGGCTTACCTGTTGTTTTACCCGCTGACCACCCTGGTCTTGCCCTTTACCAACTTTTGGCTGCCCATGAGCCTGACCCTGATGATCCTGTACATCCCGCTGGACAAGAGCTTCCACATTGAGGAGACCATCTGCAAGATGCGGGCCGAGGACCTGGCCGCCCGCTCCGACGCCCCCGCCGAAGCCTGGCCCCCGGCCCCCGCCGCCGACCCCCTGCCCGACGCCGGGCAGACCGACGAACCCGCCGGGCCCGAGACCGACGAACCCGCCCCGGCCGAAGCCGACAAAACCCCGGAGGCCCCGGCCGATGAGGCCCCCGAAGCGAGCGGCGACGAGACCGCCCCCCGGGCCTGAGCCCGGCTTTTCCCGGTAAATCAAGTCAAAAAAATCCCGCCCCTTTAGGGGCGGGATTTTTGATTCGGCAGGTTCGGCAGGAGCCGGGGCGTCACTTCGCGTATTCGGTGGCGCGGCTTTCCCGGATTACGCTGACCTTGATCTGGCCGGGGTAGTCCAGCTCGTCCTCGATCTTTTTGGCGATGCTGCGGGCCAGCAGGATGACCTGGTCGTCGGCCACCTTGTCCGGCTGGACCAGGATGCGCACCTCCCGCCCGGCCTGGACGGCGTAGGCGCTTTCCACCCCTTCGAAGCCGTTGCACAGGCTTTCCAGCGTTTCCAGTCGCTTGATATAGCTTTCCATATTCTCGCGGCGGGCGCCGGGGCGGGCCGCGCTGATGGCGTCGGCCGCCATGATGATGAAGGCCAGCACGCTCTTGGGCTCCACGTCGCCGTGGTGGGCCTCGATGGCATGGATGACCGCCGGGTTCTCCCGGTATTTCTTGCAGATGTCCACGCCGATCTGGACATGGCTGCCCTCGATCTCGTGGTCCAG
>DWWE01000030.1 GCA_019119835.1 Candidatus Gemmiger stercoravium
CGCGGGAGGACCCGCACCCGAAGTTTTCGCCGCCTACCATGATGTCCCCGGCCTGTACGCGGGTGACAAAGGTCTTGTCGATGTCCTCCATGCAGTGGCCGGCCAGCTCCCGGGCGTCCTGGGTGTTCAGGTAGCGGGCGGGGATGATAACGTCGGTGTCGATGTTGTCGCCGTATTTGAAAACAGTACCTTGGGCTTTCATGTTCAAACCTCCCTCGGGTCGGTGATGCAGCCGGTCAGCGCGCTGGCGGCGGCGGTGGCGGGGCTGGCCAGATAGATTTCCGAATCCACATGCCCCATGCGTCCCACAAAGTTGCGGTTGGTGGTGGAGACGCAGCGCTCGCCTTCGGCCAGGATGCCCATATAGCCGCCCAGGCAGGGCCCGCAGGTGGGGGTGGAGACGATACAGCCCGCATCAATGAAGGCGGTGGTGTAGCCGCGCAGGATGCACTCCCGGTAGACGGCCATCGTGGCGGGGATGATGATGGCCCGCACCCCCTTGGCGATGTGCCTGCCGTTAAGGATCTTGTAGGCGGCCTCCATATCCTCCAGCCGGCCGTTGGTGCAGGAACCGATCACCACCTGGTCGATCCGGATGCCGCCGCCCTCCCTGGCCGGGTGGGTGTTTTCGGGCAGGTGCGGGTAGGAGACGGTGGGCTCCAGCGTATCCAGATCAATGACCACGGTGCGTTCATACTCGGCGTCCGGGTCGGCCTCGTACCGGACCCAGGGGCGCTGGCTGCGGCCCCGGAGGTAGGCTTCGCAGGTCTCGTCCACCGGGAAGATGCCGTTCTTGGCGCCGGCCTCGATGGCCATGTTGCAGATGCACAGCCGGTCTTCCATGGTCAGGCTGGCAACGCCCTCGCCGGTGAACTCCAGGCTCTTGTACAAAGCGCCCGACACGCCGATCTTGCCGATCAGGTGCAGGATCACATCCTTGCCCGAGACAGGGGCCTTCAGGCTGCCCTTCAGTTCCACCCGGATGGCGGCGGGCACCTTGAACCAGGCCATACCGGTGGCCATGCCGGCCGCCATGTCGGTGGAGCCGACCCCGGTGGAGAAGGCCCCCACCGCGCCGTAAGTGCAGGTATGGCTGTCGGCGCCGATGATGCAGTCGCCGGCGGTCACGATGCCCTTTTCGGGCAGCAGCGCGTGCTCGACGCCCATCGTGCCCACGTCATAGAAGTTCAGGATGTCGTACTTGCTGGCAAATTCCCGGCACTTCTTGCTCTGCTGGGCGCTCTTGATGTCCTTGTTGGGGACAAAGTGGTCCAGCACGATGTTGACCCGGGTCTTGTCGAACACGGCATCAAAGCCGGCCTTTTCAAACTCGTTGATGGCCACCGGGGTGGTGATGTCGTTGCCCAGCACGATGTCCAGGCGGGCGTTGATGAGCTGCCCGGCCTTGACGGAAGCCGCCCCGCAGTGTGCGGCCAGGATCTTCTGCGTCATGGTCATTCCCATGGTTGTTTCCCTCCGTTTTGTGCGTTGCCGTTACTTGTTGTTGATGGCGCTGACCAGGGCACGGATGCCGGCCACGATGATGTCGGTGTGGGTGCCGCAGCCCCAGGTCTCCTCACCGCTGGCCCATTTCAGCCCCACATAGCTGCAGGCGCGGCTGTCAGTGTCGGTATCCAGGGCGTGTTCGCTGTAATGGACCAGCGTGAAGTGCAGCCCGGTCTGCTGTTCGATGGCGGTGGCCACGGCGTCCAGGCGGCCGTTGCCGGTGGCGGAACATTCGCTGACGCTGCCGTTCACATCCAGCGTGACCCGGGCGGTGATGGTGTTGTCGTCGTTCTGGCTGAAATGGGCGGCGGTCACATTCAGCGGCCGGGTGTGGTTGAGGTAGGCCCGCTCGAAGACGTACAGGACCTCCTTGACGCTCAGCTCCTTGTGCTGGTGGTCGCTGACCTCCTTGACCCGGTAGCCCAGGTCCTCCCGCATCCGCGGCGGCGGGTTGTAGCCGTAGTTCTGCTGCAGCAGGAACCCGATGCCGCCCTTGCCGCTCTGGGAGTTGATGCGGATGACATCGGCGTCGTAGGTGCGGCCGATGTCGTGGGGGTCGATGGGGATATACGGGCAGGTCCACTCATGCAGGCTGTGCTCTTTGCGGTAGTTCATCCCCTTGGCGATGGCGTCCTGGTGGCTGCCCGAGAAGGCGGCAAAGACCAGGCTGCCGGCGTAGGGGGTGCGCTCATACACATGCATCCGGGTCACCCGCTCGTAGGTCTCGCAGATGGCCGGCATGTCGGAAAAGTCCAGCTTCGGGTCCACGCCGTGGCTGTACATATTCATCGCCAGGGTGACGGCGTCCACATTGCCGGTGCGTTCCCCGTTGCCGAACAGGCAGCACTCGACGCGCTGGGCGCCGGCCAGCACGGCCAGTTCGGCGTCGGCCACGCCGCAGCCGCGGTCGTTGTGCGGGTGGGAGGAAAGGATCACGCTGTCCCGGTATTTCAGATGCTTGGAACACCACTCGATCTGGTTGGCGTAGATGTGCGGCATGCTCATCTCCACCGTGACCGGCAGATTGATGATCATGGGGCGGTCGGGGGTGGGCTGCATCACATCCAGCACGGCGTTGCACACTTCCACGGCGTACTCGGGCTCGGTGCCGGTGAAACTTTCGGGGCTGTATTCAAACAGGAAGTTGCCCTCGTATTCCTCGCTCAGCTGCTTGACCAGCTTGGCGCCGTCCACCGCGATCTGCTTGATCTCCTCCCGGGATTTTTTGAACACCTGCTCCCGCTGGGCCACGCTGGTGGAGTTGTAGAAATGGATGATGGCCCGGGGCGCCCCCTTGACCGCCTCGAAAGTGCGGCGGATGATGTGGTCCCGGCACTGGGTCAGCACCTGCACCGTCACGTCGGCGGGGATGCGGTTCTCGTCAATCAGTTTGCGCAGGAAGGTGTATTCGGTCTCGCTGGCTGCCGGGAACCCCACCTCGATCTCCTTGAAGCCGATCTTGAGCAGCATCTCGTAAAATTCCAGCTTTTCGTCCAGGTCCATCGGCACGATCAGGCTCTGGTTGCCGTCGCGCAGATCGACGCTGCACCAGATGGGGGCGGCTTCGATATGGTCCTTCTGGGGCCACTCGTAGATATGCCCGGGTTCCACCGGCGGGGGATAGTAGCCGATGTGATACTTGCTTGCGTCCATCATAGTCCAACTGCCTCCTTGTGATTGCGGCCGCCGGGCGGCCCTGTGCGCCTTCAAGGAAAAACGGCAACAAAAAAACCGTCCCTCAAAGGCAGATGCCTTTGAGAGACGGGAACGTCTTAAAAAGCGTTGTACCCGCGGTACCACTCTCATTGCTGCTGGAAGCAGCCCCTCTGTACGATCGGCCGAAGCGAATCGCGCCTGTATGATAACGGTCAGGTTCCGTCCGCACCTAACGGCAAAGCGCTCAGCACGGCTGCTCGGGGGCCAGTGACGCAAACCCTTCCGCACCGCCTTGCACCAACCGGCGGCTCTCTGCAGCGGGAAGCGGGATTGCTTTTTCCCCGTCACTGCATGTATAACTTACTGGTAACAAGTCTAGCAGGTTTCACAGCCGCTGTCAAGCGGCGCCGGGCCGGCAACCGGCGAATTTGTGCAAAACCCACAAGCCGGTTGAAAATATTGTGGCAAATCCGCTGCGCCGCTCAGGCGGCGTCCTCGGCGGTGGCCGCGGCGGCGTCCCCGGTCCCGTCTTCGGCCCCTTCCGGTACGGGGGCGGTGGTGCGCGGGGTCACGGCCAGCGGGTCGGGCAGGGAATCGGTCTGTATGGCTTCCAGCACAGCCGGAACACCGGGGAAGAACTTCCGGATGCCGGTGTCCTTGCAGTGCAGGCCGTCGAAGAAGTCCATCTCCTCAATGCCCTCCACACAGGCGGGGTCGTAGCTGCCGTACAGCGGCACGTCGTTGTCGGCGCAGTACTGCCGCAGCCAGTTTTCCACCTGGAAGAACCCCTGGTGCAGCTCGGTCTCGCCCAGCAGATAATTGTATAAGTAGGGGTGCCAGGGGGAAAGCACCAGGATCACGGTGGTGCCCTGATCCCGCGCATAGCGGATGAAGGCGTCAAAGGCGTCCAGCTGGGTCTGGGACAGTTCGTTGAACCCTTCCATGTGGACGCTGTTGAAGGTGGAACAGGCAGCCGCGGCCTGCGCCAGAATCTGTTCCTGGGTCTGGTTGCGGAATTCCACATTGTACAGGATGCTGCCGTCCGACCGCTTGATGTTGGTGGATTGGTCGAAGGGGTCTCCCTCCACCGGGTTGAACTCGATGGTGTTGCCATCGTCGTCGGTGACGGTGGACTGGCCCCGGTTCTTGACAAAGTAGTCCACGTTCCCCTGGAAGTAAGCGGGCTCGGCCAGCGCCTTCCACAGTTCCACCGGGTCGGGCTCCTCATAGTCGGTGGGAACGCCCAGCACCTTGGTCAGAAACTCGTTGTACAGGTCGGCGTCGGCGCGCTCGTCAAAGGCGTTCTCGCTGTCGTAGAAGACCCAGGGGTCCACACTCCAGATCAGCACCTTGGGCGCCTTGCCGTAGGTGATCATCTTGTAATAGCTGGTCATGTTGTCCCGCACGTCGGCGCCGGTGACGCCCATGTTGAAAAAGCTGTCCACCCCGACCAGTTCCCGGTTGAACTGCAGGATACGGCTGGAGCCCACGGCAATCACCTCCGGCGTTTCGGCCACGTCCTGGGCGTAAAGCTGCACGACCTCCCGCTCGTCCATCGAGTCGAAGTTGGTCACATCATAGCCCTGCAGCATCAGGTCCACGATGCGGCGGGGGGCCAGCTCACCCTGGAACAGGCCGCTGCGGTCCACTGTATAGCTGAACCAGACCATGAACGCCAGGATGGGCAGGCAGAGCGCCAGCTTGATGAGGGTCTTGGACCCGAAATACAGCCGGCGCACAAAACCCAGCCAGAACCGCCCCCAGAGGGTGTAGCGGCGGGGCTTGCGCGGCGGGCGGCTGCGCCGGGCCGGTTTCGCGGGGCGGGGCGGGGCAGCCACGCCGCCGCGGGCCCGGTGGATATGCTGCGGGGGCTGGGGAACAGGGGGACGACTTGCCATAAGAAGGAAACTCCTTTCCGACAAAATCAGGAATCAGACAGCGGCAGGCCGGCCGCAGGGCGAAGGGCGCCGGGGACAAAGGGCGGCGCGGCCGCGGCAGGACACCGACGGCCCGGCGCCGCCGGCCTTGCCGGATGCGCTCAGAACTGCTGGTAGATGAAGGCGCTCTGGCCGAAGGCGCCGAAACACAGGATGGCGGCGCCGGCTGCGTAGTAAAGGGTCCAGCGCAGCACGAAATTCTGCCGGCGGATCCACCGGGCCACGCTGCGGCCGTGGCTTTCTGCGGCCAGCACGATCGCGGCGGCGCAGGTCAGCACCACCGGCAGGCGGCCGTCGATGCCGGTATCGTACAGCGTGGTGCGCACGCTGTCCCAGGCGTTCTGCCAGCCCTGGACCATGCCGGCATACACCGCATAGGGGTCTGCATTGTACAGCGCACCGGCGAAGAACACCAGCGACAGGATAAACAGCAGGAAGGTGATGCAGCGCTGCAGCAGGACCCGCAGCCAGTCGGCCCGGTACAGGGGGTTGTACCGCCACAGCCGTTTGCGCACCGGGAAGGTGGCCCGGCCGATGGCCGAAGCCACGCCGCAGAACAGGCCCCACATCAGGTAGCGCCAGTCGGCGCCGTGCCACAGCCCCGAGACAAGGAAGACGATCAGGATATTGAGCAGCCGCCGCGCCATTCCGCAGCGGCTGCCGCCCAGCGGGATGTAGACATAATCCCGGAACCACCCGGTCATGCTGATGTGCCAGCGGGCCCAGAATTCGCTGAAGCTGGTCGCCTCAAAGGGGCTGTTGAAGTTTTCGATCAGGTCGTAGCCCAAAATCCGTGCGACACCCAGGGCGATGTCGCAGCAGCCGGAAAAGTCCATGTACAGCTGGATGGCGAACAGCACGGTGGCTGCTACCAGGTTGGGGCCGTTCATCGTGTCCGGCGCACCGTAGACAAAGCCGACATACCGGCTCAGGTTGTCGGCAATGACCATCTTTTTCATGTACCCCCACAGGATGCGGAACAGCCCGCCCGCGCAGCGGCTGTAGCTGAACCGGCGGGAAGCTTGGATCTGCGGGCGCAGATGCGGGTACCGCTCGATCGGGCCGGTGATCATGGTGGGGAAGAAGCTGACGAACATCGCGTAGTGCAGCAGGTTCGGTTCCACCCGGCACCGCTTGCGGAACACGTCGATGGTGTAGCTCAGCGCGGCAAAGGTGAAGTAGCTCAGCCCCAGCGGGGCAATCAGGTTCAGGTGGGGCACGGCGCCGCCGGTCAGCCCGGCCAGCGCATCGGCCAGCATGTTCCAGTATTTGTAGTACAAAAGAATGCCGATGCCGCCGCCCACCGCCAAAAGCAGGAAGATCACCCGCAGGGCTTTGTTCCGGCTTTTGCCGATCACGAACCCGCAGACCCAGGTGACCAGCGTGGCGCCGGCCAGCACAAGGGCCAGGGGGCGGTTTTCCGGGCTGTAGCAGTAGAACGCATAGTTGGCGATGAGCAGAAAGTAGGGCCGCACCACCCGCGGAAGCAGGTAGTTGATCAGGGCGGCCGCCGCAAAAAAGCCCAGGTAAACAAGGGAAATCAGGGTCATCCGTTACACACCATCCTCAAATGATCCGCAAATACCGCAATCGAAAGTCGCTGTCCGGGGCAGGGTCAGTCCGGCGGCGACAGTTTTTCTTCTAGTTCCCGAACCCGCTTTTCCAGGATTGCATTGGCCTGGGTCAGCCGTTTGGATTTTTCGGCCAGCTGGCACAGGGCAATGCTCAGGGAGAGCAGCACCAGCAGCACAAAGCAGAACATCAGCATGAAGACCAGGTTCACCGGCATCTCTACCCCCAGAATGTCCCGCAGGACAAACACCACATAGGGGCATACGGCAAACACCGTCAGCGCCAGCGAAAGGCCCAGCCACAGCAGGCTGTACTTCACCGTCATCTTGCCGCGTTTGAGCAGCACAAAAATAATCAGGAGCAGCACCAGTGCTCCCAGGATCATAAACGCCTGAAACTTTGCGGTCATGGGGAACTCCTTCTTTCACGCCCTCAACGGCGCCGAATGCGTTTGATGGAAAGCCTGTCGATAATCAGGGAGAGCGAGACTTTCACCATATAATAGACGCTTTTTACCGCGTTGATGCTGGACACGCCGCCCTGGCGTTCCTGCATCACCACCGGGGTTTCGCCCACCCGGAACCCGGCCAGGCTGGCCGCCAGAATGGCTTCCGGCTCCGGATAGTCCGAAGCATAATGCTCGGCAAAATAGGCGGTCATGCGGGCGTTGGTGGCGCGGAAGCCGCTGGTCACATCCCGCACATGGTTGCCGCTGAGCAGCAGGATCATCCCGCTGAGGAAATGGATCCCCACCCGCCGCATGAAGCTGGTCTGGAAGCCTTCCTTCTTGATGAACCGGCTGCCGATGCACATGTCCAGCTCGCCGCGCAGCACCGGCTCCACAATGGCGTCCAGGTAGGCGGGGTCGTGCTGGCCGTCGCCGTCCATCTGCACGGTGATGTCATAGCCGTTGGCGCGGGCGTAGACATAGCCGCACTGGATGCCGCCGCCGATGCCCAGGTTGACCGGCAGGTCCAGGTAAGGGTAACGGTACTGCTTGAGCAGCTCGACGCTGTGGTCGGTGGAGCAGTCGTTGATGACCAGATAGTCCACGTCGGGGCAGGCGGTGCGCAGCCGCTCCACCGCGGCGACGATGTTGGCCTCCTCGTTGTAACAGGGAATCAACACCAGGATCTTGGCTGGGTACTTCAAAGGAACACCTCGCAGTTTGCGCGCACAGCGCGTCCTCGGGCGGCTCACACCGTCCCGTTCAGAATAAAGTCCTTCAGCCGGCGCAGGATCTCCGCCCGGCGGTAGTGGGTCTCGTAATAGCGGCGGATCTGCCCGCCCATCCCGGCGCGCTCCGCTTCGTCCATGCGGCACAGCTGCAGCAGGTTGTCGGCCAGTGCCGGCACATCGCAGGCCGGGCTGGCCAGCCCCCCGGCCTGGGCCACCGCCTCATGGCCGGCGCCGTCCATGCTGGCCAGCACCGGCTTGCCGGCGGCCATGTAGCTGGCTACTTTGCCGGGCACGGTCAGCCCCAGGTCGGGCGAATCGGACAGTGAGACGATCAGGGCGTCGGCCAGTGTGGTGAACCGCGGCACATCCGTGGCCGGCACGCTGCCGTAAAAGGTCACATAGCCGGCGGCGTCCTCCTGCTGCACCAGCTGTTCCAGCGCGGCGCGGCTCATGCCGTCACCCACCAAAAGCAGATGCAGGTCCACGTCGGTCTGCTGCCGGGCCAGCCCCACCGCATGGATCACGGTCTCAAGGCTCTGGGCGGGGGTAAAGGTCCCGGTAAATACCAGGTTGAA
Source organism: Candidatus Gemmiger stercoravium (assembly GCA_019119835.1). Lineage (GTDB taxonomy): Bacteria > Bacillota > Clostridia > Oscillospirales > Ruminococcaceae > Gemmiger > Gemmiger stercoravium. The sequence goes on from DWWE01000030.1 coordinate 8,426, forward strand.
TCGCCCGGCAAAGCGGGCCTGCAGCGCCTCGTCCGGGCAGGGGACCGCATAGAAATCCTCACAGTATTGGGGGATCACCGCCACCTGTTCGGCCGGCTTGCCGGTGCGCTGCTGCAGCCGCAGGGCCAGCGGGGCGCTCATGGCGATCAGCCGGTCGCAGCGCTTGTACAGCCAGTCGCTGACACCCTGGGCCACGGCCCGCAGCGCCCGGTTTTGTACCGGCAGCACGCTGTACAGGTTTTCGGGCCAGAGATCCAGCACATAATTGGTGAAAGGGACATGGTGCTTTCTGGCGTACCGGATGGCCGGCCAGCACATCAGCACCGGGCTGGTGTTGAAGCAGAACACCGCATCGTAGCCGCCGGGCAGCCGGTGCAGCGCCCCGGCGGCGTACAGCGGCCAGCTGACATAGTTCAGAAAGATGTTCAGGCTGGTGTTGCCCCGGCGCGGCCACTCTTTGGCGCGGAACACCTGGGCCGTGCGGTAGAACTCCTCAAAAGGGCCCTGGGGGCCGTATCCGTCAAACCATTCCCCTTTGGGGTAGTTCGGCAGCCCGCACAGGACATCCACCTCCAGCCCTTCGGCCAGAAAGCCTTCCACAATGTCGTTGATGCGGAAGTTTTCCGGCCAGAAGTGCTGGGTCACCACAAGAACTCGCTGTTTTGCCATGGGGTCAGCCCACGCCCTTTCCAATCCATTGTCACTGCTTGCGCCACACCATCTTGTTGACCACGCCGGTGTAGCTCTGGATGATCTTGACTACCTTGTTGGACACATCCTCGGTGTAATAGGCCACCGGGATGCCGTCGTCTCCGTTTTCTCGCATCGCCACGGCGGTGGCGACGGCCTGCTCGACCCCGCCCTCCGAGATGCCGGCCAGCACAAAGCAGCCCTTGTCCAGCGCCTCCGGCCGCTCGGTGGAAGTGCGGATGCAGACGGCGGGGAAGGGATGGCCGACGCTCAAAAAGAAGCTCGACTCCTCCGGCAGCGTGCCCGAATCGCTCACCACGCAGAAGGCGTTCATCTGCAGGTGGTTGTAGTCATGGAAGCCCAGCGGCTCATGCAGTTTGACCCGCTCGTCCAGCTGGAAGTTCATCGCCTCCAGCCGCTTGCGGCTGCGCGGATGGCAGGAGTAGAGGATCGGCATGTCATAGGTCTCGGCCAGGTGGTTGATGGAGGTGAACAGGTCGATGAAGTTTTTCTCGGTGTCGATGTTTTCCTCCCGATGGGCGGAGAGCAGCATATATTTCTGCGGTTCCAGGCCCAGACGCTTCAGCACGTCGCTGGCCTCGATCTTGGCAAGGTTGGCGTGCAGCACCTCGGCCATGGGGCTCCCCGTGACAAAGGTCCGCTCCTTGGCGGTGCCCTCGGCGTTCAGGTAGCGACGGGCGTGCTCGGAATAGCACATGTTCACATCGGCGATGTGGTCCACGATGCGGCGGTTGGTCTCCTCGGGCAGACACTCGTCAAAGCAGCGGTTGCCGGCCTCCATGTGGAAGATCGGGATGTGCAGCCGCTTGGCGCTGATGGCCGAAAGGCAGCTGTTGGTGTCGCCCAGAATCAGCAGCGCGTCGGGTTTCTGCTCCACCATCAGGGCGTAGGATTTGGCAATGATGTTGCCGATGGTCTCGCCCAGATCCTTGCCCACTGCGTCGAGGTAAAAATCCGGCGCACGCAGGCCCAGGTCCTCAAAAAAGATCTGGTTCAGGGTATAGTCGTAGTTCTGCCCCGTGTGGACGAGGATCTGGTCGAAATATTTGTCGCATTTCTTGATGACGGCCGACAGCCGGATGATCTCCGGCCGGGTGCCGATGATGGTCATGAGCTTTAACTTCTTCACGCTGCAACAATCCTTTTCTTGAATTACAACAGATTCGCGCCGCATTTTGCGGCAAAGGGCCGGCAGGCCCAGCAAAGCAGGACGCAACTTTAAGGGAATGCGCCCCGCCGGCCTCAGACCGCCCGGCTACAGAATGATCGGAAAATCCAGGGCGGAACGGGCGGGCTTGCGGGGGTCAAAATAAACCCGGATGCGCCGGTCCTTCGGCAGAACGGGCGGCACCCAGAGCAGGCGGCTGCGCCCGGTATAGGCTATGCCGTCCACGGTATAGCGGTAATGGATGCGGCAGGGGTGAATTTCCGGCCCCGGTGTGGAGAGGGTCAGGCTGAATTTGGCGATGCTCCGGGTCACTTTGACTGCGTGCCCGGTCACGGAATCTCCCCTTTGCACCAGAACGCGGTCCCGGCGCAGGGCATATCCCATCAGAAAAAGCAGACCGCCCCCGGCAAGCAGCGTCACCAGGGCCAGCGGCAGCGGGGCGGGGGAAAAGCACCAGATCAGCCCAAGCAGACACAGGATTCCGCCGCCCATCCCGGCCGGGCTGGCCAGCAATATGGCGGACAGCATCCGAAACATGACGAAGCCCCCTTCCGACCCGTCGGCAGCCCTGGAATCACACCTGCATTGCGTAAGTGTCCGGGTGGCTGGGGTCAAAGGCTTCGTTGGCCCACATCACGGTCACCATATCGCCCTCACCCACATTTTCAATGTTGTGGGTGTAGCCGCAGGGGATGTCCACCACCTGCAGCTTGTCGCCGCTGACACGGTACTCGATCACCTCGTCCGAGAAGATCTGCCGGAAACGGATGATCCCCTCGCCCTTCACCACCAAAAACTTCTCGTTTTTGGTATGGTGCCAGTGGTTGCCCTTGACGATGCCGGGCTTGGAGATGTTCACACTCACCTGACCCCGCTCCGGCGTGCGCAGGAACTCGGTAAAACTGCCGCGGGCGTCGCAGTGCATGTTCAAGTCATAGGCAAATTCATCCGTCGGCAGGTAGGACAGATAGGTGGAATAGAGCTTTTTCTCAAAACTCCCCGCCGCCAGTTCCGGCACCGCCAGCGTAGGCAGACCGTCGGCGCCCAGCGCCCTGGCGGCCGCGCCGCCCCGGGCTTTGGCAAAGTTCTGGATGGTCCCGGCCAGCTGCCCCAGCGTCACGGTGTGTACCGGATGGATGCGGCAGCGGCCTTCGCCATCGCGCACAGCCTCGCCTTTCTCCATTGCATCCAGGATGCAGGCCACCACGTCGTCGATGTAGACCAGCGGCAGCGCAAAGTCCGGGTCCCGCACCTGGATGGGCAGCCCGCGGGCGACGTTGTGGCAGAAGGTGGCCACCACGCTGTTGTAGTTGGGGCGGCACCATTTGCCGAACACCCCTTCCATGCGGAACACATACACCGGTGCGCCGGTGCGCTGCCCGTGGGCAAAAATGGCCTCCTCGGCCTGCAGCTTGGACCTGCCGTAGTCGTTGTCCAGCGCGGCCTGCACGCTGGAGGTCACCAGCACCGGGCAGGCGTTGCCGGCGGCTTCCAGGTCGGAAAGCAGCAGGTCGGTCAGCCCGGAATTGCCAGCGTAAAATTCGCTCGGGTCCTTCGGCCGGTTGACGCCGGCCAGGTGTACCACATAGGCGGCCTTCCGGCAATATTCATCCAACGTGTCCGGCGTGTCCTCCTTTTCAAAGCAAAGCAGGGCAGAATACCCCCGGGCGGAAAGCTCCGCCACCAGGTTTTTGCCCACGAACCCGCCGGCGCCGGTGATCAGGATGGGACTGTCTTTTGTCAGTGCCATGGCTTACTCGCCGGCCTTGGCCAGCTCCTCCTTGATATAGTCGGTGGTCATGATCTTCTCAATGGTCTCGGTCACGTTCAACCGGCGGGTGTTGTGGCTGGTGTAATCCTCATCCGCCTGGGTGTGGACCTGCCCTTTGATGAAGTACTTGTCGTAGTTCAGGTCCCGGTTGTCGGCGGCCACCCGGAAATACCCGCCCATGTCCTCGCTGCGGGTGCGTTCCTCCTTGGTCATCAGCGTCTCGTACAGCTTCTCGCCATGGCGGGTGCCGATGATGCGGGTGCCTGTGTCGCCGAACAGCGTCTGCACCGCCTTGGCCAGATCGCCGATGGTGGAGGCGTCCGACTTCTGGATGAACAGATCGCCGGGGTTGGCATGTTCAAAGGCGAACATGACCAGGTCCACCGCTTCGTCCAGATTCATCAAAAAGCGGGTCATGCCGGGGTCGGTGATGGTAATGGGGTTGCCGGCCTTGATCTGCTCCACAAACAGCGGAATGACCGAACCGCGGCTGCACATGACGTTGCCGTACCGGGTGCAGCAGATCACCGGGCCGCCCCGCTGGGCCGATACCCGGGCGTTGGCGGTGATGACATGCTCCATCATCGCCTTGGAGATCCCCATGGCGTTGATGGGGTAGGCGGCCTTGTCGGTGGACAGGCAGACCACCCGTTCCACATTGGCCTCCATGGCGGCGTGCAGCATGTTGTCGGTGCCCTCAATGTTGGTGCGCACCGCCTCCATCGGGAAGAACTCGCAGGAGGGCACCTGCTTGAGCGCCGCCGCATGGAAGATGAAGTTCACCCCGGGCATCACGTCCCGCAGGCTCTGGATGTTGCGCACATCGCCGATGTAGAACTTGACCTTTTCATAATGTTCGGGGTAGCGGGCCTGCAGCTCATGGCGCATGTCGTCCTGCTTTTTCTCGTCGCGGGAGAAAATGCGGATCTCCCCAATATCGGTGGTCAGGAAATGTTTGAGCACGGTGTGCCCGAAACTGCCGGTACCGCCGGTGATCAACAGGGTCTTGCCCTTGAATATCGAATCTGCCATGTCGGCCTCCCTCGTGTCACTCGGACCTCTGCCAAACGGCAGAAATCGCCTTTATAATCTTCATCATTCTATCATAAATCCCCGGGATTGAAAAGGCCCCTGTCTTGGAAAATGATTCTTTTTGTGCTACAATACAGCTGTCAAAACAAACACCGAAGCAAAGGAGAAACTGTTTATGCGTGCGTATGAACGTTTTTTGCAGTATGTCAAGGTCTATACGACCTCTGACCCGGAAAGCGCCAGCCACCCCACCACGGCCCGTCAGCTGGACCTGGGGCGGATGCTGGTCGCCCAGCTTGAGGAACTGGGCCTGAAGGATGCCCGCCTGGACGAGTACGGGTATGTCTATGCCACCCTGCCCGCCACGCCCGGCTGCGAGCAGGCCGCCGGCCTTGGGTTTATCGCCCACATGGACACGGCGCCGGGCACCAGCGGGGAAAACGTGAACCCGCAGATCCACGAAAACTATGACGGCGGCGATGTGGTGCTGCCGGCCACCGGCGCGGTGCTGAAGCCGGCGGAATTTCCCTTCCTGTCCGAAATGAAAGGGCAGACCCTCATCACCACCGACGGTTCCACCCTGCTCGGGGCGGACGACAAGGCCGGCGTGGCGGAGATCATGACGATGGTGGAACGGCTGATCCGGGAAGGGAGGCCCCACGGCAAGATCTGCATCGGCTTCACCCCGGACGAGGAGGTCGGCCAGGGGGCGGACCTGTTCGATGTGGACGGGTTCGGCGCAGCCTACGCCTACACGGTGGACGGCGACGATGTGGGGGAAATCAGCTACGAAAACTTCAACGCTGCAGCCGCCGCCATCAAGATCCACGGCCTGTCGGTCCACCCCGGCAGCGCCAAGAACACCATGCGCAACGCGCTGAGCCTTGCGATGGAGTACCACGCCGCGCTGCCGGCCTTCGAATGCCCGGAACACACGGAGGGCAGGGAAGGCTTCTTCCACCTGTGCGACCTGCAGGGGGATGTGAGCGAAGCGGTCTTCCATTATATCATCCGGGACCATGACGCAGACCGGTTCGCGGTCCGCAAGGCCCAGATGCAGCAGGTGGCCGACCGCCTCAATGAAAAGTACGGCGCCGGCACGGTGGAACTGGAACTCACCGACAGTTACCGCAACATGCTGGAAAAGATCCGGCCGCATTTCCACCTGGTCGAAAATGCCCGGGCCGCTATCCGGGCCGTGGGGCTGACCCCGGTGGAATCCCCGATCCGGGGCGGCACCGATGGGGCGACCCTGTCCTACAAGGGGCTGCCCTGCCCGAACCTGGGCACGGGCGGTTTCAACTTCCACGGCCCGATGGAGTGCATCACGGTGGAAAAGATGGACCAGGCGGTGGAAGTGCTGCTGAACCTGGCGGATCTGTACAAGGACCGGGGCTGATAGCAGTCTATGATAAATCCTGCGGCAAGCCCTTGACAAACCTGCATCGGTGGAGTATAATAACACTCACCGATGCGGGATTAGCTCATCCGGTAGAGTGACTGCTTCCCAAGCAGTAGGTGGCGAGTTCGAGACTCGTATCCCGCTCCAACAAGAGTTGAAATGGACGCTCACGCGTCGGTTTCAACTCTTTTTTGTTATTGCCGCTTTGTTTTCCGCTTTTGAGAGAGGAGCGTTTGCATGTCTTTTGCCATCCCCATCTATCACTGGTTCCACAACGGCAACCCCTATTCCGGGGAGGAGGGCGGAATGCGGTTCATCCTCGTGCCGGGCAAGCGCCCTGACCCGGCGGACGAGAGCGGTAAGAAAAAGGTGGAGTACCTGACGGCCACGGTCTGGCCCGGACCCTGGAGCCTGGAACATACGGCGGAGGAAAAACAGAGCCATGCGGATTTCCCCGGCGATCAGGCGGGGTTGGATGCCGCCATGGCCTGGGTGCGGCAGCAGTATGAGACCGAGCCGGACCGCTGGGCCGACATCCCTTCGATCCTGGACTGCGAGCCGGACCGCTGAGCGGTGCCGCAGCCGACAAGGCAGCCGGTCCCCGGCCAAGGTTTGCGCCTTGGGCCGGGGACCGGCTGTTTGCGGTGCGTGCCAGAGTCACCGGTTTGCTTGTTCGGCCAGGAGCTCGGTATAGGCCAGCAGCAGCGGGCCGACACCCTTGGCGTCGTTCTCCACGACCGGTTCACTGAAATAGTAGGCAAGGCTGCCGTCCCGATGGGCCTCGCCGCCCAGCCCTGCCACCAGGCAGATGCCGCTGAGCTGGAGGTGGCCGTCCGGATCCACCCCGAGGCGGTTGTCGCAGGTGCCGTAAAATGCTTTCTTGCCGAATTGGGCATAACGCGCCGGCAGAACCCCGAGCCGTACCCCCTTGAGCATCGCGTAGGCGAACAGGGCACTGCCGGAAGTCTCCAGGTAATTGCCGGGCACGCCCGGTTTGTCCACCACCTGCCAGAACATGCCGGTTTGCCTGTCCTGGAACCGCACCATGGCGTCGGCGGCGTCCTGCAGCATCTCGGCCAGAAGGCGGCGCCCCTGGAGTTCGGCGGGGTTTCTTCATGGGTCATCTTTCATTCTCCTGATCGTGGGCCTGCCCGGCCGGGCAGACAGGAATAACAATGAATTGCATATTGACAAGAAATGTGCTATTCTTAACCTGTCGATCAAACAAAGGGCGGTCAGCGCGGCGCGGCTGGCCGGCGGCGCCCCAAAGGGAGATGAGCGCAGTGCAAAAGCAAAACTATACCTATTCTCCGCACCTGGATTTTTATATTGACGAAAAGACCCGGGAACCCGGCTATGAGATGGGCAGCTTCCACATCCATCACAAGTACGAGGTGTATTATCAGGTGGTGGGCAGCCGCTACTACTTTATCGATGATACCACCTACATCGTCAACGCCGGGAGCGTGGTCCTGATCGGGGAAAATCAGATCCACAAGACCGGTTCGATGGGGGACGCCCCCACGGTCCGGATGGTCTGCAATTTCAGCGGGGCCTACCTGAAAGAGATCTGCGACGCATTCCCGCAGCTGGATTTCGTCTCCTTTCTGGACAAGGGCCCGACACGCCTGCTCAGCAACCTTACCGTCAAGCAGCAAAACCAGATCTACACGATCCTGCAAAGGCTGCTTTCGGTCCAGGGGGACAGCCTGCAGAGCCACGCCACCCGCAAACTGCTGCTGGCTACACTGCTGCTTCAGCTGCAGGAACTCTGTGAAGCCCAGAAGATGCTGGGCGGGGAAGACGGGCGCGTCACCAACCGCATCGTCAGCCAGGTGCAGAGCTATGTCACGATGCATTACCAGGAAAAACTGACCCTGACCGACATCGCCAAGCGATTTTACATCAGCCCGTACTACCTGAGTCGGTTGTTCAAAAAGACCATCAACCTCAGCCTGATCGAGTACATCAACGGGGTGCGGATCAAGGCGGCCCAGCACATGATCGAGACCACGGGCGACAGCATCTCCGAGGTGGCGGAAAAGACCGGCTTTATGACCAGCGCCCATTTCCGGCGGGTCTTCAAGGAGGCGACCGGCTTTTCCCCACAGCAGTACCGCCAGTATATCCGGCAGATGAATAAGGAGGATTAGGCGCATGAAAAAGTCCTCGCCCCCTTGCCGGATCGGATCTGTTTTGAAAAAACGCAGCCCGGCTTCTGCCGCGCAGGGCCAAAGCGGGGAACAGCCGGACCCCCGGGACCGGGGAATTTCGCCGCTCCGGGCGGCCCGACGCATTCATCATAGCAAAGGCGACGCCGGATTCCTAGCGCCGGATTGGTGGGTCTTGTGCTCAAACCGTGCAATTATTGCTCTCGTCCGGGGGCGGCCGCGGACGACATCGTCAATCTGACAGGTTCCGGCAGCGAAATTTGTGCAAAAAGCAAAGCGGCTCACAAACAAAAAGGGAATGCTGCGAAATGAAATTGCACTGGCGGCCCGCACAAAATGGTGGGTACAACAAGGAAAAATCCCCTCCAAGAAAGCTGTCCGGCTTCCTTGGAGGGGATTTTTTCGGAATCTTCCGGGGGGTTGTTTCAGGCCCCTTGGAGTTATGGCTGTTTTTGCTGCTGCCTGGCCCGGAAAGCCCGGTATTCCCGGTACCAGCACTGGGGACACAGGCTCTCATACTCCACATGATCCACCATGTCGATGGCCACCTGCGCACCCTCAAAGACGAATTGGCCGTTGACCTTGCGGCCGTTGCACATGGCCTTGCGTCCACAGGCGCAGATGGTCTTCATCTCCTCGATGGAGTGGGCCAGCTCCAGCAGGCGGGTGGAGCCGGGGAATCCCCGCATCATGAAATCGGCCCGCAGCCCGTAACAGATCACCGGGATCCCCAGGTCCACCGTCACAAGAAACAGCTGCTCGGCCTGTTCGGGGGTGAAAAACTGACTTTCGTCACACAGGATGCAGGCCGGCTGCCACTGGCGGCGGCAATGGTCCCGGACCAGTTCAAGAATGTCAGTTTCGGGGCTGACAAGGTAATCTACTTTACAGCTGACCCCCAGCCGGGAAACGATGGTGTCCCCGCCCTTGGTGTCGATGCTCGCTTTCAGGATCAGCACCCGCATGCCGCGCTCTTTGTAGTTGAAAGCCACCTGCAGCAGCGCGGTGGTCTTGCCGCTGTTCATCGCGCCGTAGCGAAAATACAGTTTTGCCATGATTCTCTCCCATATTGCAAACCGTGAAAATCGGCGGACTGCAGCGTCGGCAGCCCGCCGGTAATGATTTCTGTCGGGGCCCGGTTATCGGGACCGGGCCGCTTCGTCTGCCTCCGTGCGCTCCCGCAGGCGGTAGCCCAGGCTCATCAGGCTGTCGCCCAGATGAACGTTTTCCACCGTCACCTCCGGATATTTCACCGAGAGGTCGTAATGGCTGAAATTCCAGAATCCCTGGATGCCCAGCCGGACCAGCTCGTCGGAAAGGTCGATGGCACTCTGCCGCGGTACGCACAGCACGGCCACCACCGGCTTGTGGGCGGCGCAGAAAGGCTCCAGATCATCCAACGCGTGGATCGGCACCCCGGCCATCTGCCGGCCGATCAGCTCCGGGTTGATGTCAAAGACAGCCAGCAGGCGGTAGCCGTTGGTATCCCGCGAGATAAAGCTGGACACGGCGGTGCCCAGCCGCCCGGCGCCGATCAGTATGGTGGGCAGCAATTCGCCGGTGCCGAACAGCAGCTTGCTGATCTCCGCCAGCAGAACCTCTACCTTGTATCCGATGCCCTGCTGCCCGAACCCGCCAAAGCAGTTGAAGTCCTGGCGGACCTGGCTGGCGGTGGTGCCCATCATCTTGGCCAGTTCGCTGGATGAGATCTTGTCACGGCCTTCCGATGCCAGGGTGTTCAGGTAGCGGTAGTATTTCGGCAGCCGCTTGATGACCGGCAGGGAGACCTTGGATTGTGCGGACATGGTGTTCCCCCCCTCACAGCACACAGTACAAACAGGCGCCCCTTCGATCTGCACGGCCCGGGGCGCATACATTCCATCGTTGGTAAAAAGTATACTGGATTTCACCTAGATTGTCAATTTTTTATCTAGGCTGCCGCCCATACGCCGTCCATACGCCGAAAATGAACAGGAATCCACAAAAAGCACGGTACCAAAACAAAAATCCGCGCATCGGGGCGGGGCGCAGGCCCGGCCGGGGACCCCGGAACAAATTTGTCGTGCATCGGCTTTGGGCGGGGCGGCCAAATATTTTCCCCGGCGGCGGGCAATACTCATAAAGGCAATCATCTGTGAAAGGGGAGGTCTTTGTGAAATCCAAGCAGAGCAAACAGCCCGAGCCTTCGGGCGCAGAGCAGGCGGCGCAGCTGCGCTTGAAGCAGGATCTCATCGAGGAAGCCGGGATGCTGGAAGCCACCCAGGGCCGCCATGCCATCCACTGCCTGACCGTGATCGGCACCATCGAGGGCCACACGCTGGCGCCGGAAAACCAGAAAACCACCAAGTACGAACATGTGATCCCGCAGCTGGTGGACATTCAGGAGGACCCGGCCATCGAAGGGCTGCTGGTGATCCTGAACACGGTGGGCGGCGATGTGGAAGCCGGCCTGGCCCTGGCGGAACTGATCGCCGGGGTCAGCAAACCCAGCGCCACCCTGGTGCTGGGGGGCGGGCATTCCATCGGCATCCCGCTGGCGGTGTCGGCGCGGCGCAGCTTCATCGTGCCAACCGCCACCATGACGGTCCATCCGGTCCGCCACTCCGGCATGGTGCTGGGCGTGCCCCAGACGCTGCGCTACTTCGAGCAGATGCAGGAGCGCATCGTGGGGTTCGTGGCCGGGCATTCCGCCATATCGGCCAAGCGGTTTGTTCAGCTGATGCACAACACAGGGGAACTGGTGATGGACATGGGCACGGTGCTCAACGGCCAGCAGGCAGTGGAGGAAGGGCTGATCGACGCCCTGGGCGGCCTGGGCGACGCACTGCACTACCTGTATGAAGAGATCGAAGCCGGTGAGCGCGGCTGAGGCGGCCTGCCGAAAAAACGAACGGGGGTTTTACAAGGCGGCGGTTTCGTGCTAAAATAGGTAACACATTATGCGATAAGGGGCAGTGCGCCCCATTTACATAGGTTGAGGGAACGCGGTGCGCCGGGGGCGGCCGCGCACAGACATAGAGGAGTACACAAATGGCACAATCCAAATCCGGGTCCAAGTCCGGCGCGAGCAAGACCACCTATCGGTCCTCCGGCGGGCGTTCGGCTAATGCAGGCAAAGGCAAAAGCCGCAGTTCTTCCGGCCGCAGCGGCACAAAAAGCAGCGGCTCGGGGCGGTCGTCGGCCCACAAGGCATCCGGCCGGGCGCAGCGCCGGGCCCAGAACACCAACCTGGGCCGCAGTGTGGCGCTGGCCGGCGTGGGGCTGCTGGTCATCGCGCTGGTGCTGGTGCGGGGCGAAGGCGCCTGGCTGGCACTGCGCAGCGTTCTGTTCGGGGTGTTCGGCATCGTCACCTATCTGCTGGGCCCCTTCCTTTTGTATCTGGCCTACCTGGTGGCCTCCGGCTACCGGGTCGGGCTTTTTGTGGCCAAAATGACGCTGCTGACCCTGATGGGCGCCAGCGTGCCGGTGGTCTTCTCCAAGTTCGCAGTCCATGAGTCCACGGCCTGGGACGTGGTGAAGATGCTCTACAGCTGGGGGCAGACCCGCTTCTGGGCGGGCGGCGTCTTCGGCGGCGTGGGCGCCGTGCTGCTCAAACTCTGCGGCCGACCGGGCGCGAACATCCTGATGCTGCTGCTCTTCGCCATGGGGCTGATGGTGTTTTTCGCGCTGACCCCGGCGGATGTGGTGCAGTTTATCCGCAATACCGTCCGCCGCTATCAGGACGCCCAGGCGGCCCGTGCGGCGGAGCAGACGGCCTACGATACCCAGCTTTTCGGCCAGGAACCCCAGGAAGAACCGCTGGAAAACCTGACCGGGACCCTGCCCGAGCCGCCCCACCCGGCCCAGCACCCGGCCTTTGATGTGGAACCGTACCTGGAACAGGAGGAAAAAGCCCGCCAGGGGGCGCGCACGGCGGACAGGGCGAAGGCCGCGCCGGCCCGCCCGGCGCAGCCGCCGGTCCAGCATCGGGCGGACTTTGATGTGGACCTTGGGCCGGACGCCTCCACCCGCGCATTGGAGAACGCCGTGCAGCATGACCCGCTGCAGCGCATCGAGATCGGGCCGGGCGGCACCTTCGGCCTGGACCCGCTGGAACAGCTGAGCCGCAAGAAAAAGCCCGCGCCGGAGCCCCGGCCGGAACCCGCCCCCCAGCCCCAGGCGGAAAACTTTGAGCTTCACCTGGAACCGGAGCCGGAGGAGGAACCGGAGGTGGAGGACGCCGGGGATGAACTGGACGCGCTGATCGGCCGTGCGATGAGCAACCTGCCGGACCCGGCCCCCCGGACGGCGGAGCAGGAGGTATCCTCGGAGATCCGGCTGGACTACCCGCTGCCGGAGGAGGACGCCTTTGCGACCCGCCTGACCCCGGAACCGGCCGGGGAAGCTGTGCCGGAACCGGATGCTTGGCAGCCCCAGGCCCGGCCGGAGGGGACCGGCGCCGCAATCCCGTCTTTGGGCGGCAGCTTTGAGGAGGAAGAACCCGACGTGGACCCCGCGGCTGCAGCCTGGCAGGCGGGCATCCCTGTGTCCGACCTGCTGACCGGACGATATGCCGCACCGGCGGCGTCCGCTGTCGGCCGGCAGGGGACGGACGCCGGGCAGGAACCGGTCCAGCCGGCCGGCCGGCTGCGGGTGAGCGCCGCCGTGGGGAATTCGGCCAGTGCGCCGATCAGCACCCCGCCTTCGGCCGCCCGTGCAACGCCGGAAGCACAGGCGCTGGCCGCGGCGGCCGAGGAGCCGGTGCAGCCCTACTGCTACCCTTCGCTGGATCTGTTCAACGCCAACCACCCGGAGGATGAGGCCGGAGCCGTGCGGGAGATGAAGCGCAATGCCGACGTGCTGGTCAACACGCTGGACAGCTTCGGCGTCAAGACCAAGATCCTCGACATCTGCCGGGGCCCCTCGGTGACCCGCTACGAGCTGCAGCCCCAGGCGGGCATCAAGGTCAGCCGAATCACCAGCCTGGCCGATGACATCGCCCTCAACCTGGCCACGGCCGGCGTGCGCATCGAAGCCCCCATCCCGGGCAAACCGGCGGTGGGCATCGAGGTGCCCAACAAGATCCGCGCCACCGTCAACATCCGCGGCGTCTTTGAAGCGCCCAACTACATCAACATGCGCTCGCCCCTGACCATGGCGCTGGGCAAGGACATTGCCGGCCAGGCCCAGGTGGCCGACCTGTGCAAGATGCCCCACCTGCTGATCGCCGGTTCCACCGGCAGCGGCAAGTCGGTGTGCGTGAACTCCATCATCATCAGCTTCCTGTTCCGCTCAGGGCCGGAGGACGTCAAGCTCATCCTCATCGACCCCAAGGTCGTGGAACTGGCCGAGTACAACGGCATCCCCCATCTGCTCATGCCGGTCGTCACCGAACCGCGCAAAGCGGCCGGGGCGCTGGGGGCCTCGGTGGCCGAGATGGAGCGCCGCTACAAGCTCTTTGCCGAAAACAACGTGCGGGACATCAAGAGCTATAACAAGCTGGCCAAGCAGAACCCGGTGCTGGAGCACCTGCCCTACATCGCCATCATCATCGACGAGCTGGCCGACCTGATGATGGTCGCCGGCAAGGAAGTGGAGGACTACATCTGCCGCATCGCCCAGAAGGCCCGCGCCGCCGGGATCCATCTGATCGTGGCGACCCAGCGCCCCAGCGTGGATGTCATCACCGGTCTGATCAAGGCCAACATCCCCAGCCGCATCGCCTTCGCGGTGTCCAGCCAGATCGACTCCCGCACCATTCTGGACACCGGCGGCGCCGAAAAGCTGCTGGGCAACGGCGACATGCTCTTCCTGCCGGTGGGGGCGGCCAAGCCGGTCCGGGTGCAGGGTACCTATGTTACGGACGAGGAGATCAGCGCGGTGCTGAATTTCATCAAGTCCACCAGCAGCGAACAGTATGACGAGGAAATGATCGCCGAGATGGAACGCCGCGCCGTGGCCGAAAAGGGCGGCAAGGGCGGCGACGCTGAGGAGAGCGACGCCCGCGACCCGATGTTCGAACAGGCGGTCGAGTGCGTGATCGAAGCGGGTCAGGCTTCCACCAGTCTGCTGCAGCGCCGCTGCAAGCTGGGCTATGCCCGCGCCGCCCGTATCATGGACCAGATGGAACAGGAAGGGGTCATCGGCCCCTACGAAGGGTCCAAGCCGCGCACCGTGCTGGTGACCAAAGCGCAGTGGCAGGAGCGCAAACTGTCTGCCGATTATGACGAAGCGTAAGCGGCAGCCGCGCCGGCCCACCACGGCCGGGGTGATCGCCTGCCTTGTCTGCGGCGTTCTGCTGGCGGCGGCCTCCTACCTGATCGACGCTTTCGGCGGCCTTTACGGTCTGCCCGGCTGGGAGCAGCTGTATGCCTGGCTGGGGATCCCGATGGACACCCCCAGCGCCGAAATGCTGCAGACCGGCGACGCTACCGTCACCTTCTTTGACGTGGGGCAGGGGGATTCGGTGCTGATCGCCTGCGGCGAGGACACCTGCCTGATCGACGCCGGCACCCCGGATGCGGCCGACAGCCTGGTGGCGGCGCTGCAGACGGCCGGGGTGCGCCGGCTGGATTACCTGGTCATGACCCATCCCCATGCCGACCACATCGGCGGCATGGCGGCAGTGCTGGAAAATCTCGCGGTCGAAACCCTCGTCCTGCCCGATTTGTCCGGGGCGGATACCGGCGCCGGCCAGCTGGGCCAGGTGCTGGAAGAAGCCGCCGCGGCGCAGGTCGAGACGGTCACCGCGGCGGCGGGGGATGCCTTCCCGCTGGGGGAAGGCACCCTTACCGTGCTGCTTGCCGGGCTGCCGGATGCGGACCCGCAGGACGACGCCAACAACACCTCTCTCTGCCTGCGCTTTTCCCTGGGGCAGTTCGCCTTTCTGGACACCGGCGACGCCGAGGAAGCGGAGGAGGAGGCCCTGGTGGCCCGCTGCGGCGCCGGGGTGCGCTGTACGCTGTTCAAAGCCGGGCATCACGGGTCCTCCACCTCCAACAGTCAGCTGCTCCTGACCATGGCCGCACCCCGGCTGGCGGTGGTGAGCTGCGGGCTGGACAACGATTACGGCCATCCCCATGCCGAGGTGCTGGACCGGTTTGCCCTGAACGGGGTCGAAGTACACCGCACCGACCTGGAGGGAACGGTGGTCGTCTCGGGACAGGCGGACGGCAGCTGGGAACTGGTTGCCGACGATGGCGCAGACGGCACCGGCGAGGAATCCCTCGCCCCGGCCGCCTGAGCGCTGCTTTATTCGCCCCGGGCCGAACGCCCGGGCACAGAGCTATACAAGGCGCGGTCTGCCCCGGCAGACGCCGCACAGAGAAAACGGGGGCCGCCCGGCCGCCGCAGGAAGGAGAACCCCTATGTCTACGATTGCCCGGCTTTTTGCCGAAAAGCCCTGCGTCTTTTCCATCGAATGTTTTCCCCCAAAACAAACCACGCGGTTTGCCGCTATGCAGCAGACACTGCGCAGCATGAAACAGCTGTCGCCGGATTTCATCAGTGTCACCTACGGCGCCGGCGGTTCGGCGGGCGGGGTCTCCTCGGTGCAGGTGGCGGAATTCCTCCAAAACGAGCTGGGCATTCTGCCGCTGGCCCACACCCTCTGCATGGGCAGCGACCGGCAGAAGATGACCGCCCAGCTGGAGGATCTGCGCAGGGCGGGGGTCCGCAACGTGCTGGCGCTGCGGGGGGACCGTACCCCGCTGCGGCCCGAAAGCCCGGATTTTCACCACGCCAGCGACCTGATGGACTTTATCCGGCAAACCGCGCCGGATATGGAGTTTTCCGGCGCCTGCTATCCGGAAGGGCACCCGGAGGCGGACACCCTGACGGCCGACGTGGCCAACCTGCTCCACAAACAGCAGGCGGGGGCGGTCCATCTGGTGACCCAGCTCTTCTTTGACAACGGAAAATTCTACCGCTTTCTGAACATGGCCCGCAAGGCTGGCATCACCCTGCCGGTGTCCGCCGGCGTCATGCCGATCGTCCGCCGCAGCCAGATCGAGCGCACGGTGGCTCTTTCCAGCGCCAGCCTGCCCTCTGCCTTTACCCGCATGATCTCCCGCTGGCAGGACGACCCCGACTCGCTGCGTCAGGCCGGCATCGAATATGCGGTCAGCCAGCTGCGGGATCTCATCGAAGGCGGGGCGGACGGCGTCCACCTGTATGCGATGAACGACGCCGGTGTGGCGGAGCAGGTCTACGAGGGCATCCGGGACCTGCTGGGGCGCTGATATGGAGTACCCGTATCAGCCGGCGGACCGGGCCGCCGTGCTCCGCTACCTGGGGGCCGCCGGCTGGACCCCGGACGCATCCACCGCCGCCCTGCTGGACCGGGCCGAGTCCTGCCTTGAAAAAGCCGCGTCGCCGCGGGGCGTCTGGCGGGTGCTGCCGGACGGGGCGCTGGACCTGACGAACAGCGGGGAGGATCTGGCCCGCCACCTGCAGGGGTGCGGCGGCGTGGTGCTGATGGCCGCCACCCTGGGCGGTGGGGTGGACGCCCTGCTGCGCCGGCTGGAACTGTCGGACATCGCGCTGTGTACGGCGGTGGATGCCACCGCTTCGGCCGCCATCGAAAAGACCTGCGACGCGGTGGAGGCGGATGCTCGCGCCTGGGCGGCGGACCGGGGCCTGTATCTGACCGGGCGCTACTCGCCGGGGTACGGCGACTGTCCGCTTTCCCTGCAGCAGACGCTCTGCCTGGCGCTGGACACGCCGCGAGCCATGGGGCTGACGGTCACCCCACAGCAGCTGCTGGCGCCGCGCAAAAGCGTCACGGCCATCCTGGGGGCGGCCGATCACCCGGTCACCGGGACCCGGGCCGGCTGCGGCCGCTGCCTGCTGCGGGAGACTTGTGCCTATTTGAAGAGGGGGACGACCTGTGCAACTTGACGAACTGTTTGCCCGCGAAAAATTCATCATCCTGGACGGCGGCATGGGGACCCAGCTGCAGCTTCGCGGCCTGCAGCCGGGCCAGAAACCTGAGCTGGCGGCTTTTACGATGCCGGATACGCTGGAAGCCATCCACCGGGACTATGCCCGCGCCGGCGCCGATCTGCTGATGGCCAACACCTTCGGCATCAACGAGCGCAAGATGGCCGGCACCGGGTACACGGTGGAGCAGGCCGTGGCGGCTTCGGTGGCCTGCGCCCGCCGGGGTGCCCGGGGCACCGGCGCCCTGGTGGCGCTGGATGTGGGGCCTTTGGGGGAACTGCTCGTCCCGGCCGGGTCCCTCTCCTTTGAGGAAGCCTACCGGCGCTTTGCGCAGATCGTGCGGGCCGGCGCGGCGGCCGGGGCGGATCTGGTCTGCTTTGAGACCATGACCGATCTCTATGAGTTGAAGGCGGCCATTCTGGCGGCCCGGGAAAACTGCGACCTGCCGGTGATGGCCTCCATGAGCTTCGAAAGCCGGGGCCGCACCTTTACCGGCTGCACGGTGGAAAGTTTCGGCGTGACGGCGGCCGGGCTGGGGGCGGCGGCCATCGGAATCAACTGCTCGCTGGGCCCGGCCGAGATCCTGCCGTTTGCCCGTCGGCTCTGCCGGGTGGTGCCGGCGGATCTGCCGGTCTTTGTCAAGCCCAATGCCGGGCTGCCCAACCCCGACGGCAGCTATGATCTGGACGCCGCCGGGTTTGCCGCCCAGATGCAGGACTATGCCGGTTCCGGCGTCTCGATGGTGGGCGGGTGCTGCGGCACCACGCCGGAGTATATCCGTCTGCTGCGGCAGGCTTTTGCAGAACGCCGCCCGGCCGCCAAAGTCCCGCTGCGGGCCAGCCGGCTGTGTACGCCGGTGCGCTGTGTGGAGGTGGAAGGCATCACGGTGGTGGGCGAGCGGATCAACCCCACCGGAAAAAAGCGGCTGCAGCAGGCGCTGCGGGACGGTGACAGCGCCTATGCCTGCGCCCAGGCGGTGGCCCAGGCCGAGGCCGGCGCCCAGGTGCTGGATGTGAATGTCGGTCTGCCGGGCATCGACGAGCCGGCGGTGCTGGAACATCTGGTGCGGGAACTGCAGGCTGTCACCGACCTGCCGCTGCAGTTGGATTCCACCGACCCGCAGGCGCTGGAGCGGGCGCTGCGGATCTACAACGGCAAGCCGATCGTCAATTCGGTGAACGGGGAGCAGCGCTCCCTCGACGCCATCCTGCCGCTGTGCAGAAAATACGGCGCGGCGGTGGTGGGCCTTACGCTGGATGAAGGCGGAATCCCCAAAACGGTGGACGGCCGGCTGGCCGTGGCCCGCCGGATCGTGGCGGCCACCGACGCCGCCGGCATCCCGCGGGAGGATGTGTACATCGACTGCCTGACCCTCACCGTTTCGGCGGAGCAGGAGGCGGCCGCCCAGACACTGGAAGCCCTGACCCGCTGCAAGCGGGAACTGGGGGTGCGCACCGTGCTGGGGGTCTCCAACATCAGCTTCGGGCTGCCCTGCCGCAGTTATGTGAACACCACCTTCCTGACCCTGGCCATGCAGGCCGGGCTGGATCTGGCCATTATGAACCCCAATACGCCGGAAATGATGGCGGCTGTCCGCGCCTACCGGGTGCTGACCGGGCAGGATGACCGCTGCGCCGACTATGTGGCCGCCTATGCGGGCCGGCAGCTGCAGACGGTGGCGGTCAGCACCGCCGAGCCCCGGGCCGATGCGCCGGCACCGGCTGCCGACCCGCTGGCTGAAGCGGTCCGCCGCGGCCTGAAGGCGGAGGCGGCGGCCGCGGCCGCCGAGGCGCTCAAGACCAGGGCACCGCTGGAACTCGTCAACCAGTCGCTGATCCCCGCGCTGGACGCGGTGGGGGAAGGCTTTGAGAAGGGCACGCTCTTCCTGCCCCAGCTGCTGCAGGCGGCCACGGCGGCTCAGGCCGCCTTTGAAAAGGTCAAGGACGCCATTG
>DWWE01000005.1 GCA_019119835.1 Candidatus Gemmiger stercoravium
TCCTGTACTCCGCCGACGTGGGCATTTATGAGGACACCCCCAAGACAGAGCGGTCTAAGCGGTATGTCTCCCTACCGGCGGAGACCATGCAGTTGTTGAAGCAGTACAGAGCGTGGCAGAATGGGGAGCGCCTGCGCCTGGGAGAATACTACCAGGATCAAGGTTTTGTGTTTGCCCAGGACACCGGCGGCCCCATGCACCCTGACAGCGTGACCACATGGCTCTCCCGGTTCAGCAAGCGCCACGGCCTCCCCCACGTCAACGCTCACGCCTTCCGGCACACAATGGCTAGTATGCTCTACTTCAACGGCGTGGACAGTGTGTCCATTTCCAAGCGGCTGGGACACGCCCAGGTGTCCACCACAGCCAATATTTACGCCCACGTCATGGAGGCCGCAGACAAAAAGAACGCCGACATACTAGCCGACGTTTTTCTGAAAAAGGCTTGAATTTTAGAGGCGAGTTGAACTAAAGTTGAATTATTCGCACCCGCCCAAAAACAAATATCTCAAAAAAGTTATAAAAACCGCCCAATCCTTTCGGAAAGGGCGGCTTTTTCTGGTTGCGGGAGGAGGACTTGAACCTCCGACCTCCGGGTTATGAGCCCGACGAGCTACCAACTGCTCTATCCCGCGATATGGTGCCGGAGACCGGGGTCGAACCGGCACGGGATTACTCCCACGGGATTTTAAGTCCCGGGCGTCTGCCAATTCCGCCACTCCGGCAACGGGTGGGGCCGGTCTCGTTTAAGCGCTTTACTAGCATATCATATGGTAAGGATAATGTCAAGTGAATTTTAAAAAATTTTTGAAATAGAATTTGTGGGACTACAATAGATATTGGACAGAGGAAGAAGAAGGATAATGCCTCATCAGTTAAAACTGGAGTTGCGGGCACCAATGTAACAAGAGTGCGCCATAGTATGGCCTATTACTCCCCTTTGAGATGTAGCACTATGAGCTAGAATTTCGTTGTTGAAGGTATCCAGTAGGATCATCCACTCTCAGCAAGCTATTCCAACTTTAAGCACGGCCAATCGCAGAGCACAACCTGAAGGCCACCCAGGGCGACACGGGCCATGCGGAGATCGACATGATTACCAGCGCGTATGCCCATATCCTGGATTAGGACCGGAAGGTGAACGCCCAGAAGTTCGAGGACGCCTTCTACGCCAGCGCCAATCCCGATCTGCGGACGGTGCGCCCTCCGGCAAAACCCCAGGGGCCGAAGGAGCCGGAGAGTGTGTCGCTGGATCTGGAGGCCCTGGTGGAACAGCTCCGCAAGTCGCCGGAACTGGCCAACACCCTGGCTGCGCTGCTGGCGGCGGCCCCATCCGAAAAATAGGTCGGAAAAATCGTTTTAGCAAAGTGTCGATTTTCATTAGCAAAACTGGAAAAAATGTTCGAAGCCAATTAGCAGGAATACAGCGGGAAATGTATAAAATCGTTCCGGCGGAGCGGCAAGGCCACCCAAAGGAAATGATAATAAAAACCGCTGTAAACCATCGAAAAACGGCTTACAGCGGTCATTTTGGCACCCCCGGCGAGACTCGAACTCACTACACTCCGCTTAGGAGGCGGACCCTCTATCCCGGTGAGGTACGGGGGCATATACAGAAAATATTCAATTTTGCAGGGCTCTGGGGTTCGAACGGTTCGATTGTTAGGAGGCGACCGCTCTATCCAACTGAGCTACGGGGGCTTATACAGAAAATATTCAATTTTACAGGGCTCCAGGATTCGAACGATTCGATTTTTAGGAGGCGCGTGCTCTATCCAGCTGAGCTACTGAGACAAACAGGGACAGTTTCATTTTTGAGCCGCGACCAACCCTGAGCCCACGGGCCGAAAGGCGGGGGATGTATAGAAATCAAGTGGGCAACGGGTGGCGGCAACTCAATCTGCGGCAACTATTATACCTTCTTTGCCGGATAAATGCAAGTCTGCCGCCAGGGATATGACCAAATTGTAAAATGCGCGGCAGGGCATTGCGAACGGGGAGGGGACATTCTATAATAGAAGCCATACCAATATCCCAATGAAGATTCAAAGACCGACAAAGCAGGAGAACAGTTCATGAAAAACAAGCGTGTGTTGTTGCTGGGGGCGTTGTTCATTCTGGTGGTGGCGGGCCTTACCGCCTTTTTGCTGCCGTATGTGCAGAAGCTGAGCGACCCGCAGGTGCAGCAGGTGGTGGAAGAATGGGTGCGCCAGGTGGGCGTCTGGGGATGGCTGGCGATGCTCGGCGCCCAGATGCTGCAGGTCGTTATCGCCTTTATCCCCGGGGAACCGGTGGAACTGATCGCCGGGGCGCTGTACGGCTCGGCAGGCGGACTGGGGCTCTGCCTGGTCGGGTGCGTTTTGGCTTCCAGCCTGATTTTTCTGCTTTCCAAACGGCTGGGCAAATCCATTCTGGACACCCTGTTCGGCGCAGATAAGGTCAAAGACTGGAAATGGCTGTACAACAGCCAACGGCTGGACCTGGTGGTCTTTCTGCTGTTTCTGATCCCGGGAACCCCCAAGGACATGCTGACCTATGTGGTGGGTGTGACCGAAATGCGGCTGGGGAAATTCCTGCTGCTGTCCACCTTTGCCCGCATCCCTTCGGTGCTGTCCTCCACCATGATCGGCGCGTCGCTGCGGCACGGGGACTGGAAAATGACGCTGCTGGTCTTCCTTGTCACAGCCGTCCTGGGCATTGTGGGGATCACCTGCAAAGACCGGGTCCTGGCGTTCTGCCGCCGGGAGCACAAGGGCCGTGCCGACAAGCAGACCCCGTGACCCTTATTCCAGCGCGGCCTTGGCTGCGTCGATCTTGGCACGGGCCTCGGCCAGCTCGACCTGGCAGGTGCCTGTGGTTTCCAGCCGATTGCGGTCCCCCAGAATCGCCGTCCAATACTCGCCGCCCTGATACCGGAAGATGACCCAGTCGTATCCGTTGAACTTGGCGGTGCTTTTTTGCAGGACCGGGTAGCGGCCCACCGGCAGGTAACCCACGACATCGTTGAAATTGGCGGTGTAAAAATACTCGGTCTGGGCGCCGAACACAATCAGCTGTGTTCCGTCTACCGGTTCCATGTCCGGTCCGGATGAGCCGTATCCGTTGAAGTTGCCGGCGCGGATCGCAGGCAGAAAATCCTGGTAGCTGTAGTTCAGGTCACAGGCACCGGTCACGCCGCTCACATTTCCGGTGGCGCTGTACTGCCACATGCTGTATGTGCCGGTGTAGCCGGGCTGCGAGCGGTAGTCGGCCAACCAAAGGGGATACTCGGCCAGTTCGGCGGCGTTGAGATAACTCAGGATGAAGTTGGTGTAGCTGTACCAGCCGGCGTACCAGCCGCGCTGGTACAAAATATCCATGGCATACCGCACAAGGTTTGTCAGCTGGGCACGCCCGACCGAGGTCAGGCTGCTGTCTTCCACATCCACAAAGACGGGATATTCCAGCTGCAGACCCTCCAGCACGTTCAAAAACAGGCTCAACTCATCGGCAACGGCGCTCTGGCTGCGTGCATAGGTGTAGTAATAGGCGCCCACGCGCAGACCGGCCGCGTGGGCGCCGTTGACATTTTGCAAAAAGTAAGGATCCACATACAGCCCGCCGTTGTTGCTGGAACCCAGCCGAATGATCGCAAACTGCTGGCCGCCGGCGGCCACCTGCGGCCAGTTGATGCTGCCCTGGTAGCGGGATACGTCGATCCCATTCTGAAACAATGCCATAACGAATCCCCCTCTTCCTGCCGTATCCTATGCAGAAAGAGGGGGAGGGGTGCGCCGCTGACGGGTCAGATGACCAGCCCGCCGTTCTGGCCGATCACCTGGCCGGTGATATATCCGGCCTCCGGCGCGGCGAGAAATACGAGGGTGCGGGCAATCTCCTCGGGCGAACCCAGCCGTCCCACCGGGGTCTCTTCGGCCAGGTCGGCTTTGTCCTGCGCCGAGAAACCGGCCATCATATCGGTGTCGATCACACCGGGGGCGATGCAGTTGACCGTGATGCCCGAGGGGCCTTCTTCCTTGGCCAGGGCGCGGCACAGCCCGATCACGCCGGCCTTGGCGGCGGAGTAGTGGACTTCGCAGCTGCCGCCGACCTGGCCCCACATGCTGCTGACACAGAGGATGCGCCCGTACTTTTGGCGGATCATGCCGGGCAGGACTGCGCGGCATGCATAGAAGACGCTGTCCAGGTCATTGGCCATCATCATCCGCCAGTCCTCGTCGCTCAGATCGGTGAAGAGTTTCTGCTGGGCGATGCCGGCGTTGCAGACCAGCACTTCCAGCCGGCCGAAGGCGGCCTCGGCCGCCGCCACGGCCTGCCGGGCGGCGATGGGGTCGGCGGCGTCCGCATGCAGGGCCAGAAACCGCCGGCCCGGGTACAGGGTCTCCGCCTGCCGCAGAACGGCTTCGGCGGCTTCGCCATGGCGGTGCCAGGTGAAAGCAACCTCGTACCCGGCCGCCGCAAACGCCAGCACGGCGGCGGCACCGATGCCGCGGCTGCCGCCGACGATCAGCGCGTGGTGGGGACGGGGCGGTGTGGGAAAATTCATTGGGGAACTCCTTCCTAATCGCCCGGACCGGTGGCCCGGGCCTGTTTGGCGGCCAGCCGTTTGGCGCGGAGGCGGGCAAAAAAGTCCTGCAGCAGCGCCTGGGACTCTTCAGCCAGCAGGCCGCTTTCCAGTTTGGGGTGATGGTTGAAGGGCAGGGCGAACAGATCGGTCAGGGAACCGCAGCAGCCTGCCTTGGGGTCGGGGGCGCCGTAGACGACCCGCCGGATGCGGCTGTTGATGATGGCGCCGCTGCACATGGGGCAGGGTTCCAGTGTGACAAAAAGTTCGCATTGCCACAGCCGCCACCCGCCCAGCGCCCGGCAAGCGGCGTCGATGGCCAGCAGTTCGGCATGGTAGACGGCGTTCTTGCCGGTCTCGCGCAGATTGTGCGCCCGGGCAACGATCTCGCCGTCCCGGGCCACCACGGCGCCGACGGGGACTTCGCCGGCCTCGGCGGCGATCCGGGCTTCGGCCAGCGCGGCGCGCATCAGTTCTTCATCGGTCATGGCGTTCCCTCACAGAATCTGGCTCTGCTGTACGCAGGAGGCGGCCAGCAGCAGGACGGCGACGGTGTACAGCGGGCTGGAAAACACGTCCCAGGCATCCACGCCGGGGCGCAGCCCGTCCGAAAAATGGAACCCCTGCCGCACGGCGTGCCAGAGCATCCACAGGGCGAACAGCGGGAAGAACAGCAGAACGAAGAGTTCGACGCCGAGAGCGACCTCGCGGGAGGCATACAGCTGCAGATAGGCGACGCTGAAAGCGATGGTGTTGTTGATCAGGTGGAGCAGCATCCCCGGCAGGATGCTACCGGTGCGCTCGGTCAGCCAGCCGAGGAAGACCCCGCAGACAAAGGCGGTGATCCCCTGGGCCAGGTCCAGATGCAGCAGGGCAAACAGCAGGGCAGGGCCAAAGATGGCGGCAGCGCTGCCGCAGGGGCGCAAAAGGCCCTGCAGCGCCCCGCGGAAAAAGATTTCCTCCAGCAGGGCCGGCACCAGGCAAAGGTTCAGGAAACTGACCAGCAGGGCGCTGCCCCCCGCCGGCAGGGCGATGCTGCCGCCGGCGGTGCCGATCAGCCGAGCCAGCAGGCTGCCGAACAGGTTGGCTGCGTTGGCGACGCCCAGAAACAGGGACAGGCAGAACAGCGGGCTCCATGGCATGGGCCACAGCAGCCGCAGGTCGTCAGCCCGCAGGCGGGTCAGGCGCAGAAGCAGGAAAATCGGGATCAGGATGGCGGCGGTGGAGGACAGGGTGGTCAGAAGCCCCACCTCCGTCTGGGAAAAACCGACCGGGGCGGTCAGGGTGGCTCCTTCCACCCGCAGACCCATAAAAAAGGAGACGATGGTCTCGGTCAGGGCCAGCGCGGCCAGATAGCAGACGGCCGATAGCGCACACCAGGAAGCGGCGCCCTTGACGCCGCGGATTTTTGTGATCTTTTGCAAAGTGAACTTCCTCGTTTCTTCCTATTTCCATGCGAGGGCCGGGGGGCCGGCCACAATAAAAGTGTACCACAAGCGGCCGGGCGGCACAAGGACCGGGCCGGGTTTACAATTCTTTGGAAAACAGGCGGATCCGCCGCCCGAATTCGCGGGCCGCAGGGGACAGACTGTTGCGATCCAGGCAAGCAAGACCGATGCTGCGGCCGGACGGCGGCTCCAGCGCCAGCACCTGGACCGAGCTGGCCGCCCCCTGCCGGGTGAGCAGCAGCTGGGGCATGATGGCGACCCCCTGCCCGCAGGCCACCATCTCGACCATCGACTCGTCGTCGATCACATAGCAGGAAATATGTACGTTCAGATCGTTGTGCTTGAGATAGTTCTGGATGTCGGCGTCGGTGTCGGAGCGCTGGCTGACAAAGGGGCGGCCGCGCAGCTCCTCGGCCATCACGCGGCCGGGGCGCCGGGTGGGGAAGTTCAGCGGTGCGATGCAGACCAGCGGGTCGGTGTACAGGGGGGTGAAATCCAGGTCCTGTGCGCAGGAATCGGACAAAAAGCCCAGCTCCACCGTGCCGCTTTTCAGCCAGGAGGCAATGTCTGCGTAGCTGCCCTGGTAGATCTGTACGTCGATGCCGGGGTAATCCGCCGTGAAAGCCGGCACCAGCTGGGGCAGCCAGACCACACAGGCGCTGTTGAAGACGCCCAGGCGCAGGACGCCCTTGTGCAGGCCGTTGATCTGGGCGATGGACTGGTCCAGCGATTCGTTGCTGGCCAGCACCCGGCGTATGGCGGGCAGCAGGCTTTCGGCGGCCGCCGTCATGGTCACGCCGGTCTTGGTGCGGGTGAACAGCGGAAACCCGCATTCATTTTCCATGCCGGCCACCGCATGGCTGATGGCGGACGGCGTCAGATGAAGCCGGTCGGCGGCGCGGGCAAAACTGCCCTCCTGGGCGATGGTGGAAAAAATCTGGCAGCCCAGCAATGTCATGATGAAAACACCCCTTATGCAGTGTGCAGGGGTCCGGATCGGCGCCCGGACCCCGTCAGAATCAGGAAAAATATGACATGAGAAAGATTCATCTACCGTGTGAAAAAAATGAATTTTACTTATCACAGATACTGTACTATGATAATACAAGAAAGTCAAGAGTGCCGCACACACTCCTGGCTGTAAGAGGCACCTGCACAGTGCGTCTTACTGTTTTCATTTTCCTTCCTCTTCGGCTCCATCGGCCTGCACAACCGATGGGGCTCTTTTGTTTATCCGGCCAGAAAAGGAGGCGGTCGTTTTGGATATTGTACAGTATTGGCAGGCGGTCCTCGCCCAGCAGCCGCAGCAGATGCGGCGGTTCTTTGACCCGGAGGCGGCCATCAACTGGCATAATACCGGCGAACAATTCACGGCGGAGGAGTTCATCCGGGCGAACTGCGCCTATCCCGGCCGGTGGAACGGCCGGTTGGAACGGGTGGAAACATTGCCGGACCGGATCATCACGGCGGTGCAGGTGTTTTCCCGGGACGGGCGGATCTCCTGCCATGTGACTTCGTTCATGCAGCTTCGGCAAGACCGGATCCTCACCCTGGACGAGTACTGGGGCGACGACGGCGAAGCGCCCCGGTGGCGGCAGCAGATGCAGCTGGGGCGGGCGCTCGGCCGGCCGCAGGGGCAGACGCTGCTGCCCTAGAGAAAATCGGAAAGAGCCCCGGCGCGCCCTGACTGCTAAAAAGCAGTGGCTGCTGTGTTGCGGGGCCTTGGAGCGCATACGGTCTGCCTGCGGGCCCGGGCTTTGTATCCGCTGTGTTCGGGCGGATTTTTCTGTGCTTCCGATTTATCAGATACACCCTGGCCCCCTCTTTTCAAAAGGTTGGAAAACGATTATAATAAAGAGCGAAAAGTCTGTACCCAGGAAAGGAAGGACCCAGTATGCCCGGGGATCTGCACACCCATACCACATTTTCAGACGGTTCCACACCGGCGGCCAAGCTGCCGTTCCTGGCCCGCTGCGCTGGCATGACCCATCTTGCCGTCTCGGACCATGATTCGATCCGGAGCGTGCGGTATGCCTATGCCAACCCCGTGCAGGAAGGCGTCCATCTGATCCCGGCCACCGAACTGACGGCCTACGACTACGACCGCGGGCATCGGGTCCACATCCTCTGCTACTGGCCGGACGACTGTGCGGCCCTGGCCGAGTTTGCCGCCCTGATGTCGGAGCGGCGGTATAACGCTGTGCTGCAGAGCTGCCGGGAGCTGGAGCAGATCTGCCCGCAGTTCAAAACCGAAGAGGCGCTGGAATACGCGAAGGACAGCGGTACCCTGTACAAGGCCCATGTGATGCGGGTGCTGTGGCAGTACGGTCTTTCCGACGGGATGTACAACAGCGTTTATCGCTCGCTGTTCGGGCTGCGGCCGGTGCGGGGCAAGATCCTCCATACCCCCAAATACGAGACGGTGGACACGGTGCTGGACCTTATCAAAGCCTGCCGCGGGGTGGCGGTGCTGGCGCACCCCAGCGTCTACAAGAGTATGCCGCTGGCGCGGGAACTGATCGCAGCCGGCCGGCTGGACGGCGTGGAGATCGACCACCCCCGCAACACCCCCGAAGACCGGGAGGAGCTGACCCGCCTTGCCAGGGAAAACGATCTGATCGTCACCGGCGGCACCGACTTCCACGGAATGAATGCAAACAACCCCCGCCCGGTGGGGGCTTTCTGTACCGAAGACGCCCAGATTGCCCGCATTGAGGCCGTGGCGCGCTTGCGAAAAAGCAAACCCAACCCATGAAAACAAAAGGAGAGAATCACTATGGTATATGAGCGCAGAAATCAGGGCACCTGCTCGGTGCTGACCCGTGTGGACCTCAACGAAGATCATACCATCAAGAGCGTGGCCGTGATGGGCGGCTGCAACGGCAACCTGAAAGGGATCTGCAAGCTGCTGGCCGGCATGAAGGCCGAGGATGCCATCGCCCGTATGAAGGGCACGACCTGCGGCAGCCGCCCCACCAGCTGCCCGGATCAGATCTCCCATGCGCTGGAAGAAGCGCTGGCCAAACTGGGCTGAGCCTGCGCGGCAGAAGTAAAGGAGACGACTATGGAGTGCTTCCACTATCCACTGGATACCGAACAGCTGCTGCGCAAAAAGCGGCGGATCCGCAAACAGCTGCAGGCGCAGATTGCCCATCCGCTGCATAAAAAGATCGCCATTCTGGGCGGCTCCACGACCAACGAGGTGGCCGATCAGCTGGGGCTGTTTCTGCTCAACTATGGCATCGAGGCGGAGTTCTACCAGTCGGAGTACGGGCGGTACTGGCAGGATGCAATGTTCGGCACGCCGGAACTGGACGCCTTTGCGCCGGATGTGATCTATATTCACACCACCTGGCGCAACATCCAGGATTTCCCGACCGTCGGCCAGGAGGCTGCGGCGGTGGAAGAGATGCTGGAAGCGGAGTATGCCCGCTTTGAGTCGATGTGGCAGGCGCTGGCACAGCGGTATCACTGCCCGGTGATCCAGAACAACTTCGACCGTCCCAACTATCGCCTGATGGGCAACCGGGACGTGTGGGACATCCATGGCCGAACCAACTTCATCAGCCGGCTGAACCAGAAGTTCTATGCCTATGCGGCGTCGCACGAGGACTTTTACATCAACGACATCGACTACCTGGCGGCCGACTACGGGCTGACAGCCTGGGGCGACGCTTTCTACTGGCACATGTACAAGTATGCCATGTGCCTGGACGCCATCCCTTCGCTGGCGTCCAGCCTTGCCAACATCATCAAATCCATTTACGGGCGCAACAAAAAGGCCCTGGTCCTGGATCTGGACAATACACTGTGGGGCGGCGTCATCGGGGATGACGGCGTGGACGGCATCGCCATCGGCCCCGAAGTGCCCGAAGGGCAGGTCTATGCCGAATTCCAGAGCTACTGCAAGGCGCTGAAGTCCATCGGCGTCGTACTGGCCGTCGATTCCAAAAACGATGAGGCCAATGCCCTGGCCGGGCTCAATCATCCGGACGGCGTGCTGCGGCCGGACGACTTTGTCTGCATCAAGGCAAACTGGGAGCCCAAGGACCGCAACCTGCTGGCCATTGCCGAGGAACTGAACCTGGGGGCGGACAGCTTTGTCTTTGCCGACGACAACCCCGCCGAGCGCAGCATCGTGGCGGCGCAGGTCCCCGGCGTGGAGACCCCGGTGCTGGACGGGGCGGAAAACTACATCAAAGTGCTGGACCATGGCGGCTATTTCGAGGTGACCGCCCTGTCCGGCGAGGACCTGAAAAAGACCGAACTGTACCACGCCAACGCCCAGCGTCGGCGCGCCCAGGCGGCTTTCTCGGACTACGGCGCCTATCTGGACAGCCTGGAGATGAAAGCGACCATCCGGCGGTTCGAGCCGCTGTACATGCAGCGCATTGCACAGCTGACAAACAAGTCCAACCAGTTCAACCTGACCACCCTGCGCTGCTCGGAGGATGACATCCGTGCGATGGCGGAGGATGCCGGCTGCCTGTGCCTGTACGGCAAACTGGTGGACAAGTTCGGCGACAACGGCGTGGTGACGGTGGTGGCCGGCCGGCAGCAGGGGGATGTGCTTCACCTGCAGCTGTGGCTGATGAGCTGCCGCGTGCTCAAGCGGGGAATGGAGGATGCCATGATGGACGCCGTCGTGGCAGACGCCGCCGCCCGCGGGATCAAGACCATCCGGGGGTACTACTATCCCACGGCCAAAAATGGCATGGTTCGGGATTTCTATGCCGAGATGGGCTATACGCAGCTGGAAACAGACGAGAACGGCGGCACCGTTTGGGAGCTGGAGGTGAAGACTTATCGGCCGCGACAGCCGCATATCACCGTCGAGCGATAAGGAGGAGCGCCGATGCGCGAGCGTGACAAGCGCCCCAACAGCAAACAGGCAGGCATACCGGGCAAGGTATGCCTTGCTTTGCTGTTTGCGGCGCTTACGGCGGGGCTGTGTCTGCTGCTGAATTTTCTGCTGGTGGATGACATCCACTCGTACTCCCGCGTGATGCTGGAGGAATACTATGCCGAAAGCGAAACGGTGGATACCGTGTTTGTCGGTTCTTCCCACTGCTACCGCAGCATTGACCCGCGCCTTGTGGATGAGGCGCTGGGAACCCACAGCTTTAACCTGGGAACCTCCCAGCAGCTGCCCGACGGGAGCTATTACCTGATTCGGGAAGCCGGCGAAAACAGCCCGCTGAAAACCGTTTATCTGGAAACCTTTTATACCGGCTATTCCCAGACGGAATCCAAGGCCGTACCGTTGGCCTGCTTCCTGATCACCGACTATCTGCGTCCCACCTCCATGAACCGGTACCAATATCTTTGGGAGATGGGCGGGCCGGCCGCCTTTGCCGACCTGATCTTTCCGGCCAGGCACATGATCGCCACCCCCGACGAATTGCTGGAACTGTGGCGGGCCAAACTCACCGACGGGTATACGCCCGGCAATTATGCCTATGTCACCTACGAAGGGGAGGAAGCCTACCAGGGCCGCGGATTTGTTTACACCTGGGGCACGCCGCCTTACGGCTTCGGCTCAATCGCGGATGTGGACCCGCAGGCGCCGGTCAGCGAATTCGGGGCAGACTATCTGCAGCGCATTGCCGATTACTGTGCGCAGCAGGGAATCCGGCTGGTGATGTTCACCGCGCCGCTGCCCAGCGCCTACCTGGCCGATACCGAGGGTTACCAGTATTTTGTGGACTACATGAAGGCGTTTGCGGCCAAAAACGGCAGCGAATACTGGGACTTTTCCCTCTGGCGGGACACCGGCACCTTCTCGCCCGGCTTTGAGGATTACAGCGACGCCCACCACCTGAACGGGCAGGGGGCGGAGCGGTTCACGCGGGTTTTCTGCCGTGTGGCGGCCGCCAGCGAGGCGGGGGAG
This sequence comes from Candidatus Gemmiger stercoravium, assembly GCA_019119835.1. Lineage (GTDB taxonomy): Bacteria > Bacillota > Clostridia > Oscillospirales > Ruminococcaceae > Gemmiger > Gemmiger stercoravium. The sequence goes on from DWWE01000005.1 coordinate 11,903, forward strand.
GACGTGAACGTCTTCTTCTTTGACCGGGTGGAGGATAAGCTGACCCAGGCGCCGGATGCGACGATCACCTATGCCGCGGAAACGGCCGGCCAATAAAAGAGGGGGAAAAGATGTTTGCAATCACTTCGATCGGGTTCCCCTTGTTTGCGCTGCTGCTGGTGCCGCTCTGGTACCGCACGGCGCCGGCCCGCCGCTGGTGTGTCATGCTGGCGGCCAGCGGGGTGTTCTACCTGTCCATCGACCCGCCGGGGCTGCCGCTGCTGGCAGCCGCAACGGCGGTTGTATGGCTGGCAGCCAAACGCTTGAATCCCGAACCGGCAGGCCGGGCAAAGCCGCGCTTCTGGCTGGCTGTCGGCCTGGCAGCCGCCCTGGGGCCGCTGCTTGCGCTGAAGTACAGCGGTGTGGTGTACGCCCCGTTCCGCGGGTTGTGGCAGCCGCTGGGCCTTGCGTATTTCAGCCTGCAGCTCATCAGCTATCTGGTGGATGTATACCGCGGGCAGATCGGTCCCGAGCCCCGCTACAGCCGGCTGCTGTGCTATGCGGCCTGTTTCCTGTCCATCACACAGGGGCCCTTCAGCCGCTATGACCAGCTGATGCCCCAACTGGCTGCCCCGACTGCATTCGTGCCGGCCCGCTTTTACAGCGGGGTACAGCGGATGGCATGGGGCTACTTCAAAAAGCTGGCGGTAGCGGACCGCGCGTCGGTGGTGGTGGCGGCGGTTTTTGCCGCGCCGGCTGACTTTGACCGCAGCCAGCTTCTTTTTGTGATGGCGCTGTACGTCCTTCAGCTGTATGCGGATTTCTCCGGCTATACGGACATTGTCCTGGGAACGGGGGAGATGCTGGGCCTGCAACTGCCGGAAAACTTCCGCCAGCCTTTCTTTGCTGTCAGCATCAAGGACTTCTGGCAGAGGTGGCATATCTCGCTCTCAGCCTGGCTGCGCGATTATGTCTACATACCGCTGGGGGGCAACCGACGCGGACGGCTGCGAAAGTATGGCAACCTGCTGGTCACCTTCCTGGTCAGCGGGGCCTGGCACGCGGGGATGCTGACTTATTTGGTCTGGGGGGCACTGCATGGCGTTTTTCAGATCGTCGGTGACGCAACGGCCGGCCTGCGCGGCTCGGTCGTGCGGAGATTCGGGTGGGAGCGCAGCCGGCTTCGCCGGGCGTTTCGGTGCCTGTTTGTCTTCTTCCTGGTCAGCGTCGCCTTCGTGTTTTTCCGCGCTCCGGACCTGGCCGCCGCCTGCCGGTTCCTGCAGGGGATTTTGTGCAGCCCGGGGCATGCCGTCTTCTCGGAATACTGGAGGATCGGCCTGATCAGCCGCCTGGACCTGCTTCTGCTGTTGACCGGGGTTGCGATCGTTCTGGCGGTGGAGCTGATTCACGCCAAAGGCGTCAGTTTGCGCCGCTGGGTGGCGGCCCGGCCGCGTCCGGTGCGCTGGATGCTGTACGAGGGGGCCATCTTCACGTTCCTGCTGATGGGGCAATTCCTGTCCGGCGGCAGCTTTTTGTATGCAAGATTTTAGGGGAAAGAAAACTTTTTTCGAGAATGACGGTGCATCGAAAAAGAATTTTTGCAAAAAGACTTGCATTTTTCCGTTCGGCTTGCTATAATATACAAGCACTCGCAAGTGAGCCAACAACAAGCGAGCTGAACTGAATAAGGGAGCTTTCCCGAGTGGCCAATGGGGACAGACTGTAAATCTGCTGCGTAATGCTTCGGTGGTTCGAATCCACCAGCTCCCACCAAAAAACCAATCACTGCACAGTGGTTGGTTTTTTTGTGCTTGTTTGAAGATTTGTTGGTAAATTCCGATTTCTCAGTTAAAATTTCTATACCCCTTGAAAACACTGGTGTTTCCAGCGTTTTCGCCACCTCGGTTTGGCCCTTTTCCCTCATTTTTTCCCTTGCGAGAAGAAATGAGGGAAACTTTTTTCAGGCTGTCCCTACAACCTTATCCAGCAGCCTTGCGGAAGTTCGCTTGGCCTCTCTGGTGGCGTGGGCGTAAATGTTCATCGTGGTACTTACATCAGAATGTCCCAGCA
>DWWE01000031.1 GCA_019119835.1 Candidatus Gemmiger stercoravium
CAAAATGTGTTGCACTTCACTTGACAATCTGCCGACTGAAAGAACCAAAGGTCCCGCCGTTTCGATGCGGCGGCCGCCGACCAGGGGTCCGCAGGACCCCTGGACCCCCCGCACGGTATCGTTGCGCGGCGCTTTTTCAACAGCATCCGCGCCGGCCCACCCTTGACGGGCCGGCGCACAACGTACATCTCCATAGCCTTTACGTTTCCGGCACCCCGCACAATGCGGGCAACCCCGCGCCCCGCCGCGCCGCGAACGCTGTCAAAATTGGCTAGCGGGCTTCCCGGCACCCCTTACCTCGCGGGACACCCCGCACCCTCCCGCGCCGCGCACGCTGCTTTTTTCTTTATTGGCCTAGCGGGCCTGCCGGCATCTCTCACTTTGCGGGCAACCCCGCACCCTCCCTCGCCGCTCACGCTGTCAAAATTGGCCTGACGAGCCTGCCGGCATCTCTCACTTCGCGGGCAACCCCGCGCCCCGCCGCGCGGTCCACCCCGCACCCCGCCGCCCCGCCTTGACAAACCCCCGCCCCAGCGTGTACAATAGGGGAAACCAATGATAAAAGGGGTGACTGTTTTATGAAGCACATCCAGACTCTGAACACCCGCGATATGGCCAAGAGCCTGCGCAACGGCGGCTGCGGCGAATGCCAGACTTCCTGCCAGAGCGCCTGCAAGACCAGCTGCGGCATCGCCAACCAGCCCTGCGAAAAGAAGTAATCGCTTTTTCTCGCATCTGTCATGCCGGGACCACCCTTGCGCAAGGGTCGTTCCGGTATTTCTATGTCCTTCTTTCCCGTCACAGGGCCCTGCGCCCGGTTCCGAGGTTTTTGCTATGATCCATCAATACAAACTCAACGGCTACAACATCGTGGTGGATGTGTACAGCGGCAGCGTCCACGCGGTGGACGAGCTGGCCTACGACGCCATCGCCCTGGTGGACGCCGGCACCCCCCGCGCCGAGATCCCCCAGAAGCTGCTGGCCAAATACCGCCACAACCCCGAGGTCACCGAAGCCGAGATCGCCGACTGCCTGGCCGACATCGACGAGCTCACCGCCGACGGCCGCCTTTTCGCCCCCGATGTCTACGAGCCCTACGCCTTCGACTTCAAAAACCGCTCCACTGTGGTCAAGGCCCTCTGCCTGCATGTGGCCCACACCTGCAACCTCAACTGCGAATACTGCTTCGCGGCCCAGGGCAAGTTCCACGGCGAAGCCGGCCTGATGAGCTTCGAGACCGGCAAGCGGGCGCTGGACTTCCTGATCGAGCATTCCGGCACCCGCCGCAACCTGGAAGTGGACTTCTTCGGCGGCGAACCGCTGATGAACTTCGAAGTCTGCAAGCAGCTGGTGGCCTACGCCCGCTCCATCGAAAAGCAGCACGGCAAGAACTTCCGCTTCACCCTGACCACCAACGGCATCGGCATCACCGACGAAGTCATCGACTGGGCCAACCGGGAATGCCACAACGTGGTCCTTTCGCTGGACGGCCGCAAGCAGGTCAACGACCGCTTCCGCAAGGACCTGGCCGGCAACGGCAGCTATGACCGCATCGTCCCCAAATTCCAGAAGCTGGTCAAGGCCCGGGGCGGCAAGGGGTACTATATGCGGGGCACCTTCACCCACCACAACACCGACTTTACCAACGACCTGTTCCACATGGCCGACGACCTGGGCTTCACCGAACTGTCGATGGAGCCGGTGGTCACCGACCCCGCCAGCCCCGAAGCCCTCACCGAAGCGGACCTGCCCAAGCTGTTCGACCAGTACGAGCTGCTGGCCAAGGACATGCTCCGCCGGGAAAAGGCCGGCCGGCCCATCACCTTCTACCACTACATCCTCGACCTGGAGCACGGCCCCTGCATCTACAAGCGGATCGCCGGCTGCGGTTCGGGCACCGAGTACATGGCCGTGACCCCCTGGGGCGACCTGTACCCCTGCCACCAGTTCGTGGGCGACCCGGACTACAAGCTGGGCAACGTCTGGGACGGGGTGACCAACACCGCTTTGCGGGACGAGTTCAAGCTCTGCAACGTCTACGCCCGGCCGGACTGCAAGGACTGCTGGGCCCGGCTGTACTGCGCCGGCGGCTGCGCCGCCAACGCGCTGCACGCCACCGGGGACATCCACGGCGTCTACGACTACGGCTGCCGGATCTTCCGCAAGCGGATCGAATGTGCGCTGATGCTCAAGGTGGCCGAAAGCCTTGACCCCGACCTGGCCGCCGCCCGCCCTGCCCCCGCCGCCTCCGACTGTGCCGACTGCGGCGAGGACGCCGGCTGCGCCGACTGCGGCGAAAAAGCCTGACCGCCCGGCCCCGGCTTTCCCTGGGTTGCCCCGCGCCGGCCAGAGAGTCGAAGAAGTTCAAAATCCGTCGCTGTCGGCGGACATCTCCGGCCTAAGAGCCGGGCCTTGCCGGCGGCTGGGCATTGTGCTATGATGGGCGTAATGTCAAAACCCGACCCCGGGGGCGCCCGCCCCCGCAATCCCACCGCCCGGCCCGGCCGGGCAAGGAGGCATCCCCATGTACAAACAGGAAAAATGTGACCCGGCCCTGCTCGGCAAAACCCGCACCTGGCTCACCGTCAGCGCCGGCGCGGCGGCGCTGGCTTCGCTGGCGCTGCCCTGGTACCCCCTCAGCTGCTGGCTGTTCGCCGCCGCCCTGGCCCTGCTGGGGGTCGGCGCCTTCCTGGCCCGCCGCCAGGACCCGGACCTGAACCGGGGCTGGAAGTTCGCCATCGCGGCCATCCTGGCCCACGGGGCCAGCCCGGCGGTGGTGGCCTGGCAGGACGGCGCACTGCGGCTGCTGGCGGTGCTGGTGGATGTGGTGCTGCTCTATCTGTCGGTCACGCTGGCGGTCACCGGGCTGGTCCGGGGCGGCGGGGCCGGCGGCCAGCCCCCCCGCCCGGTGGTGATCTTTGAGTACACCGCCGGCGCCTACGCCCTGCTGCAGCTGGCGGCCGACGCCTTCCCCCAGTTTGCCACCCCGGCCACCGTGATCTCGATGTGTGCGCTCTGCTTCGGCTTTGTGCAGATGGTGCGCTACCTGATCAAAGAAAAACCTGCGGGAAAAACCGCGGGCTGAGCGTCTTCCCCTTTCCTTTCCCGGCGGGGTGTGGTATACTGTATCCTGTTCGCATCGACGTACTGACAACGAAAGGAACCCATCCATGAAAGGTAACAATCCCAGTGTGCTGCGCCTGATCCTGCGGGTGCTGCAGGGCGTGCTGATCGGCGTGGGGGCGGTGCTGCCCGGCATTTCGGGCGGCGTGCTCTGCGTGGTGTTCGGCATCTACAAGCCCGTGATGGAACTTCTCAGCGACCCGTTCCACAAATTCAAGACCCACGTCCCCAAACTGCTGCCGGTCATCCTGGGCGGCGGCATCGGCTTCCTGGGCGTGGCCAAGATCCTGGCCTTCTTCCTGGAAACCTACCCCGACCCGTCGGTCTGCCTGTTCATCGGGCTCATCACCGGCATGCTGCCCTCCCTCTTCCGGGAAGCCGGCGAAAAAGGCCGCCCCAAGGCCAGCTGGGCCGCGCTGGTCATCGCCTTTGCGGTGATCCTGGCGCTGCTGCTCTCGCTGAATCTGTTCAGCGTCACCATCGCCCCCAACTTCGGGTGGTACCTGTTCTGCGGGTTCTGCCTGGCCCTCAGCGTCATTGCCCCGGGCATGAGCTTCTCCACCCTGCTGATGCCGCTGGGCCTGTACACCCCCTTTGTGGACGGCCTGGGCAGCCTCGATTTCTCGGTGCTGATCCCGGCGGGCATCGGCGCGGTCATCACGGTCATCGCGCTGGCCAAGGCGGTGGACGCCCTGTTTGACCACTTCTACCCGCTGGCCTTCCACGCCATCATCGGCATCGTCATTGCCGCCACCATCATGATCATCCCCTTCGGCACCTTCGCGGTCACCCCGGTGGCGGCGGTGGTCAATGTGGTCTGCATCCTGGTGGGCATCGCCGCCGCCCTGGCGCTGGACCGCTTCAACCAGAGCATCCCCGTCTCGGAGGACTGATCCCCCCGCCGGCGTGACATCCGCAAACCAAAGCGCCCTTCCGCCGGCGGGGGAAGGGCGCTTGCCGTTTATGCGCGTATGAGATTCTGCGTCGGGTCAGTCCATGTTCTGGATGATCCGGTAGGCGGCTTCCAGCGCCCGAAGATGCAGGTCGCGGTAAAACAGCGGCATGGTTCGGCTCCCCTTCCCGGCCCACGGGCATCGCCCTGTGAGGTCCCTCATCTACTGTACACGAAAACTGCCCGTTTCGTGACAGGTTTTGTAAAAAAAATTCCGGCCGGGCCGGGTAGGCGGCCAAGTTCCGGCAAAGGGTGGCGGGCCCGGCTGGCGTTTTGCCCCCGGGGTGTGGTATAATAGCCGCATACGCGGCGATTATACCACTTTTGCGCAACGGTTCGCCGTTCTGGCTGCGCCAGCCCGGCAACCGCCTCTGGATGCGCCATTATACCATTCCGCTTCGCGTCATGGTATAATAGCCGCATAACGCGGCCCGCCGCTGGCGGCCGCCCTCGCCGGGGCGTTTTTCCGCCCGGCGCCGGCGCAACAAAGGAGGCTTTTATGAAACGACGTTCCCCCCGCCGCCTGGCCGTGGTGCTGGCGGCGCTGCTGGCACTGCTGGCGGTGGTGCTGGCGGCCGCCTGGCAGCTGACCCCCCGCCCGGCCCGCACCCTGACGCTGCAGGTCACCTCGGCCCGGGGCAGTTCCATCCCGGTCACCCTGACCCTGCCCGGCCGCACCGGCGGCGGGGTGCCGCTGGTGATCTGCTGCCATGGCTTTACCGGCAACCGGGGGCTGGACGGCCACTATGACCCCCTGGCCCAGCGGCTGGCCGAGGCGGGCATCGCCACGGCGGCGCTGGATTTTGCCGGCAACGGCGAAAGCACCGAGCCCTTCACCGCCTACACGCTGGACAGCATGACCGCCGACCTGGCCGCCGTGCGGGCGGCCCTGACCGCCGACTACCCGGTGGACGCCGAGCGCGTCGGGCTGCTGGGCCACAGCATGGGCGGGCGGCTGGTGGCGCTGAACCTGGACGAGACCGTCGCCGCGGCCGCGCTGTGGAGCCCCGCGGCCGCCCCGGGGCTGGACGGGCTGGAGTTCCTGAACCACGACGCCGCCGGGCGGGAGGAACTGCGCGCCGCCGCCGAGAGCGCCGGCACCGTGGACCTGCCCCAGTGGGGGGTCACGATCAGCCTGGATTTTATCACCCAGATGGCGGACAGCGACCCCTGGGCGGCGCTGACCGGCTACCAGGGCCCGCTGCTGGTGGCCTTTGCGGCGGGGGACGTGGACCTGCTCAGCCAGGGCACCATTGACGGCACCCGGGCCGCCGCCGACGCCCGCGGCGCCGACTGGCTGGACCTGTACGGCCAGTATGAGGACGCCACCCACAATTATACCGGCCTGACCGCCGAGAACGACGCCGCAGTCCGGGAGAGGATCGAGACCCAGACGGCGGAATTCTTCATCGAAGCGCTGGGGTGATCCATCCGGGCCTTGCGGCCCGCCCCTGCCCCCGCTCTGCGGGGGCTTTTTTGCGGCCTGCGGCCGCACCCCCGCCCGCCGGCGTCGCCTTCTTTGCGGGAACCCCCGCACCCCACCGGCGCCGCCCTCTTTGCGGGAAACCCCGCACACTCTCTCGCCGCTCACGCTGCCAAAATTGGCCTGGCGGGCCTACCGGCGTCTCGCACCCCGCGGGAAGTCCCGCACCCTGCCGCGCCGCGGGCGTTGCTTTTTTTCTTTATTGGCCCTAGCGGGCGTGGCCGTGCAACTTACTTGCCGGGTTTGACTCGGTGGCCATCTTTTTAACAATTTATCGTTGCATCGTTGTTCTTTCATGACTGAAAGAACCAAAGGTCCCGCCGTTTCGATGCGGCGGCCGCCGACCAGGGGTCCGCAGGACCCCTGGACCCCCCGCACGGTATCGTTGCGCGGCCATCTCTTTGCGCCCTATCCGCGCCGGCCCACCCTTGACGGGCCGGCGCAAAAGGTTCTTCTCCAAAACCTTTACGCCGGCGGCTGCCGCGGCGCCCCACCGTAGACGGGGCGCCGCCCTTGGTGCATCTCCATGCCGCATTGTCTGCCTTGTATGAGAAGGTTTCCCTTATCTCTGTAGGGGAGGGTCAGTGACCCTCCCAAAACGTAAATAGTACCGCAACGCTGTATGAAATTGGCGGCGTAAAGACTATGGAGACCCACCTTGTGCGCCGGCCCGTCTACGGTGGGCCGGCGCGGATTGGGCTTATAGGAATGGCCCCGCAAGGCAATCGTGCGGGGGGTCCAGGGGTCCTTTGGACCCCTGGTCGGCGTCCACCGCATCGAAACGGTGGGGCGAGGCGCTTGAGCGGCTATGCCGCGAAATCGCGCAGCGATGCGCCGACGGGCGGAGCGTTAAGCGAGCCCGTTCCTCTGTTTCCGGCCGCCGTACAGGCGGCCATTGCAAAAGGGCTGGGGCTTTGCCTTACCTCTACACGGTCACGAAAGAACAACGATATGTCGAGAAGTTGTAAAAAAGATGGCCACAAACCCAACCCAAAAACTAAGCAACCGCCCACCCCCCGCCCAACAAACTGATAACCACACCGAGAATTATTAAAATTATTGACAGATCTGCCTTAAAATAGTATAATTATTCAGACATATCCCGAATCATGTCAGGAAAAGAGTGCAAAACTACAACTTTTTCGCATCCTTTCGCTGTTCGGGGCGAAGGGGCGTAAGGGCAGGGAAAATTTCCGGATGAAACCGCTGCTTTGGGCCAAACGAGGCATCGCGGCGCTGCTCTGTTTTGGTGTTCTCCTGTCGGCGTCGCCGGGCTCGGCCCTGGCCGGCCCTGACGCAAAACAGCGGCGCTGCCCGAATCCACACCCCCGGTATCTGCCGAGGGTGATTTCGTCATGCCCGAACCTACCCCCACCGCATCCCCCGACCTGACCCCCACCGCAACGCCGGCCCCCACCGCGACCCCTGTCCCC
>DWWE01000032.1 GCA_019119835.1 Candidatus Gemmiger stercoravium
GGTGTGCAGGGGGTGGCCGTCGGCATAAAAGCCTTCGCCCTGGTGTTTGACCGCCTTGATGCAGGAGGCGCTGACCCCCTGGGTGCGCAGAAAGACACCCAGGCGGCTGCCTTCCGCGGACGGCGGCACAGTAAACGACAGCGTCGTCACCCGCGGTCTCCCCTTTCCCCACACTTATACGGTTGCAATTATATCACATAGGGCCCACAGTTGCAAACCGCTTGCCAAAATTTCATAGATGTGGTATAAAATAGAAGAACGAGTGGAACATACGGCGGCGGGGCAGCGTCCGGCGACGGGCCTGTCCTGAGGAAAGTCCGGGCTTCACAGAGGCATGGCAACTGCTAACGGCAGCCGGGGGTGACCCCAGGGAAAGTGCAACAGAAATAGACCGCCGCCCCACGGGGCGGTAAGGATGGAAAGGCGAGGTAAGAGCTCACCAGCGCACTGGCGACTTTGCGGCTATGTAAACCCTGTCAGAAGCAACATCCGTATGGGACATTATGTGGAAGCCTCGCACGTCCCGGAGATGGCATGTCACAAAACCCCCGCGGTTTTTGTGCGGAGCCTTGCGGCAACGCAAGGTCAAGATAGATCGTCGTTTAATACAGAACCCGGCTTACGGTCCAGTCGTTCTTCTTCACCATACAAAAAGCCCAGCGCCAAAGCGCTGGGCTTTTTGTTGTGTCTGCGGCATCCGTCAGACCGAAAACAGCAGCTGCAGCACCAGCAGGGCGATCACCCCCGGCAGGCCCAGCACCGCGGCAAAAAAGCCGGTCATGCCGTTCAGCGGCAGTCGGATTCCCGTCATGGGGGCCAGCAGGGCAACGGCCGAAAGCCCCGCCATACCGCACAAAGCGCCGGCAGCCACTGCCAGGACCGGGTGGCGCTGCCGGGACGCGCCATGCGCCACTGCCAGAAGCCCCAACACGCCGGCCCCCAACACCACGGGCGGCATCATCGGCGGCCTCCCCGCAGTTCCCGCAGCAGCGCACGGCACCGGCATTCCAGCGCCGCGTGTTCATAGATCAGCTGTTCGATCACGAACCGGTCCTGCGCCATCTGGAAGGCTTTCTCGTTGGCCTGCAGGGCGCGGTAGGTCCGGTGGAGCGCCTCGGTCGTCTCGTGCTGTTCCCGGCGCAGCTTTTGCTGCTGCCGCAGGCGCATCAGGGCTCGGGAGCCTTGCATCCTGTCCTACCCCCTTCACAGCAAAATGCAGATCAGGCCGTCGCAGCCCTCATTGATGACCCGCTCCAGCGTCGTCTGCAGCCGGGCGCGGGCGCTTTGGGGCATGTGCAGCAGTTTTGCCTGCAGCCCTTCATTGACCAGCTCGTTCAGGCTCTTGCCGAAGATGTTGGTGCTCCAGAGTTTCCCCGGGTCTCCCTCAAAATCTTTCAGCAAGTTGCGGATCAGTTCTTCCCCCTGTTCCTCGCTGCCGACCGTGGGGGAAAGTTCGGTGTGGATGGTCGCCCGCATGATGTGCAGCGACGGCGCACTGGCCGACAGCCTCACCCCGTATTGCCCGCCCTGCCGGACGATCTCGGGTTCTTCCAGCTTCAGTTCCTCCAGCCCCGGCATGACGATGCCATACCCCGTGGCTTCCACCTGGGCCAGCGCCCCCTGCAGTTTCTCATAGGCCCGTTTGGCCTTGGCCAGCTCCACAACGCAGGGCAGCAGACTCGCTTCATCCACAATGGCAAGGCCGGTCTTCTCCCCCAGGATCTTGTAGAAGATGTCCGGCGCCATGGTGAGTTTCAGCCGCACGCTGCCGCTGGCCAGGTCCATGCCGGTCAGTGCGGCCGCCGTGATGTAGTCGCAGTCGATCTGCAGGTTGCGGCGCGCCTCCCCCATCTTGTGTACGGTACCGGCATATTCCAGCAGCGCCTCGTACAGACTGCTCTGCAGCCAGTGTCCCGGTTCCAGCATCGTGACCCAGGACGGCATCGACACCGCGATCTCCCGCACCGGGAACTCATACAGCAGTTTTTGCATGATCTCATCCATCTGTTCCGCCGTTGCCTCCACACAGTTGAGCGGCACCACCGTTCGCCCGTACATCTCCTCCATCGAGGCCGCCAGGGCCCGGCTGCTCTCGCTGGCCGGGTCCACGCAGTTGAGCAGGATCAGGTACGGCTTGCCGATCTGCTCCAGCTCGGCGATGATCCGGCGCTCCGCCTGCAGGTAGGCGTCCCGCGGCAGGTCTGCGACGGACCCGTCGGTGGTGACCACCAGCCCGATGGTCGCATGTTCCCGGATGACCCGGGTGGTGCCGGTTTCGGCTGCCAGGTCAAAGGGGATGGCCTTGTCGTACCAGGGGCTTTTGACCAGCCGTGGTGCGCCGTCCTCCTCATGGCCGAGCGCCCCCTCCACCATATAGCCGACACAGTCGATGATCCGGGCGCGGAAACTGCCGCCGCCTGACAATTGGATCTCCACCGCCTGCTCGGGGATGAATTTGGGCTCGGTGGTCATGATGGTCCGCCCGGCAGCGGACTGGGGCAACTCGTCCAGCGCCCGGGTGCGCTGCGCTTCGTTCTGGATGTGGGGCAGCAGCAGCTGTTCGGCAAAGCGCTTGATAAAGCTGCTCTTTCCGCTGCGCACCGGTCCCACCACGCCGATGTAGATATCGCCCCCCGTACGCCTGGCAATCGTCTGGTAAAGCTGTTCCTGGGTCATCTGCCTCGCCCTCCTCTCTCACAGCGCCGCCGGAACCAGAAGGCAGGCCGTCTCGACCGTCGCCTGCGGCGGTTCCCCTTCGGGACCGGTCTCCAGTTTGTTGGCCGCCACAATATCCCGGCTTTTGGCATGGTAGCGTTTGGCAATGTCAAAAATCCGCTCGCCCTTCTCCGCATAATACAGGTACAGCGCCGGGCCGTCGGCCTTGTCGGCAAATTCTTCTCCCAGTTCCACCGACTCCACCGCCTGCAGGGTCTGCACCGCCAGCAGGATGCCGTGCAAATTCAGGTCCACCTCCACCCGCAGCCGGGTACCGGTGCGGCTGGATACCACCCGGGCCGCCGCCGCGCCCCCCTGCAGCAGATAATCGCCCGGCACGCCGGGGTAAGTTTCCGGCAGCTGCCAGGTAAAGTCCCGGTCATAACAGACCATCTCGCCCCTGGCGTCGGTACAGAAGACATGCGCGGTGCCCCGGCCGGTCAGACGCACCGCCGGCGCCTCGGCGTCCTCCACCGCCTCCATCTGGATGGCCCCCGGCGTGACAAAGCAGCCCCGCACCGACAGTTCCGCTTCCGGCAGATCATCCTCCGCCACCGCCGTGACCGTCTTTTCCAGCGCGGCGCACCGCTGCAGGAATTTGCAGGCCACGGTGGAGATCGTCGTCTCGCAGAGGGTCGAATAGGCATCCACCACCAGCGACTCCTTCACCGCCCGCCAGCATTCGGCATGCAGCTTCCACTGGATCGTCAGGGCGGGTTCCCTGCCCTCCTTCTCCGGGGCGGTCAGCGCGACCGAGAGCACCTCCCCCCAGCAGACCCCCTCATCCCCTTCCGCAGCTCCTTCCAGCTCCATGCTCTGCTGGACCGTCCACTCCTTCTGGCGGGTCATCAGTTCCTCCTCGCCATGGGGACGCCACACGGCCTCCATGCGCAGCAGCCCCTGGCAGCTGACCTGCCCGGCCTGTACCGTCACGCTTTGGGGCACAAAGCAGCCGTCAATGTCCAGAATCGCCTCTCCCTCCCCAGGCAGCGGGAGGGTGGTCTCGGCGGTGAAGATCTTTTCCGCCGCGGCGGCGCACACCACGCCGGTCTGGGGCGTAACGCGCTGTTCGATGCCGCAGTCCTCCATCGAGCTGGGCAGCTGTCTTTCCTCGATCGAGAAGGCCGCCAGACTCAGCGTGTAGGCGCCCCGCAGGTCCACCCGGTGTTCGCTCACGGCCCGGCAGTTGCAGTATTCCACTTCGCCCCAAAGCTGGGCGGGCCCGGGCAGGTAGCGGCCTTCGGGCAGTTCGACGGTCTTTTCAAAGGGGTATTTCTGCTCGGTACGCCACAGCTTAGCGCCCCCTTCGTCCGACTGGTAATATACCGTGCAGCGCAGATACCCCTCCCCGTGCCAGCGGCAGCCGGCCAGATCGTTGTGCAGGATCACCGGCCGGATCAGACACTTGACGATCTTGAACACCGCCGGCAGATAATCCGGGATCAGCAGCTCGGTCTCCACCGGCAGTTCCAGCCTTGTCTCCCACCGCCCGCCATAGGTGGTCATGGTGCTGTGCAACACCTTCAGTTCCATCATGCAAATCCTCCCTTGTGCCATGTACAGGCTTTGGCCTGTTTTCGTTGCATCTATATGCGGGGAGGCAATAAAATAGGCATCCGATCCCGGATGCCTGCAAACTTTCTGGGTTGTGTCCGTTCAAAAACGCCCCTGCCCGCCGCAGCCATGCGGCAGTCAGGGGTGCATCTTCATACCTTAAAGATCGTGCGCAGCAGCCAACGCAGCGCAACCGGACACTTGACGATCACAATTCGCATAGCGGCACCTCCCTTTTCCGTGAGCTTCGGCTCTCGGTCCGTTCTCGTGCCATACTATGCGGCGGAGGGAAGCATGGTGCTCAATCGGCGCGGGACAAAACCACCAGGCCGTGCCCGGACCGACAGGACAGAACCGCCTGCGGTTCGGTGAACTCATTGCTGACCCCCAGCGGATAATCCGGCGTCAGGGTGGCGTCGGTGAGCGGGTAGAATACCCCGCGTTCCTGCACGCCGGTCAAAGCGCCGTCCAGCGGGAAGAGCGACAGGTAGGTCCACTCTGCCCGCTCCAGAACCAGCGGCCTGCCCGGGCAGAGAATGCGCAGTTCGCTGTACGCATCCGCCAGCAGAACTTCGACCCCCTGCTTGGCCAGAAACAGCGCCGTATGCAGGTTGGCGATGGTGTGTTCCAGCCGTTTGCCGCCCAGCGCCCCCAAAAAGGTCACATGGCGGCAGCCCTGCTGCCAGAGCCAGCGGGCCGCAAAATGGGTATCGGTGTCATCTTTGACATGGGGCAGCACGATGGTGTGCTCATGCAGGACCGGCGGCTGCGGGGCGGAATCGAAATCCCCCACAATGAGGTCCGGAACCAGACCCAGGCGCTGCACATTGCGATAGCCGGCGTCACAGGCGACAAGGAAATCGCCCGGCTGCAGATACCGCGCCATCTCCGCCCCGATGGGCACCGCCGAAAAGACGACCGCCCGTGTGGGAGACGCCCCGCCGGCCGCGCCCTGTTCGGGATGGGTCATCGCTCCCACTCCTTTCGCTGGCTGGCTTCCTCATACATAGCCAGGTAGCTTTCGTAGCGGCTGGACGAGATCTCCCCCGCCTGCAGGGCGGCGCGGACCGCACAGCCGGTCTCGCTGCGGTGGGAGCAGCCGGTAAACCGGCACCGCCCGAAATAGGGCGCGAACTCCGGGAAGGCGTGCTGCAGTTCCTCCTTGGGGATATAGGCCAGCTTCTGCGCTTCCAGGCTGGCAAAGCCGGGGGTGTCGGCAATGCGGCCGCCGCAGCTTTCAAAGATCTCCACCTCGCGGGTGGTATGGCGCCCGCGGCCCAGCTTCTGGCTGATGTCGCCGGTCTGGCGGTGCAGGTCCGGGTCCAGCGCGTTGAGCAGGGTCGATTTGCCCACCCCCGAATTGCCGCAGAAAGCACACAGCCTGCCCTGGATCCGCTCGCGCAGGGCATCGAGCCCTTCCCCTGTGGCGTGGTGGAGGAGGATGACCGGGATGCCGCTTTTCTCATAGGCGGCCAGCAGCTGGTCAGCCGCTGCCAGGTCCGACTTGGTGATGACCAGAACAGGTTGGACATCCTTATAGACGGCCGCCGCGGTCAGTTCATCCAGTATACGGGTGCTGGGCACCGGCTGGGTCGTGCTGGCCACGATGAACAGCACATCCAGGTTGGCGATGGGCGGCCGCACGAACACATTCTTGCGGGGGGCGATCTCGTCGATCATGTTGCCCTCGGCGTTCAGGGTCACAACGTCCCCGGCCACCGGCGTAATGCCCCGCTTGCGGAAGATCCCGCGGGCACGGCATTCCTGCAGGCCGGTTTCGGTGCGGACATAATAGAAACCACCCACGCCCTTTGCGATGTAACCGGTCATCCGGTGTACACGCTTCCGTCGTCGTTGTGGGTGACGCCGTCGCCGGTCAGATACCGGCGCACCCAGTTGCCGCTGCCCTCCGGCACTTCATCATACCATTCCTGAATGATGGTGTTGGGATCGCCGTTGGGCTCGGCCGGGGCGGGGGTCGCCACCACCTCGGGCACACCGGTGGACACATACAGCACCACGACGCTGTACAGCGAAACCGTATCACCCGCCGAGGGGTTCTGTTCAATGATTGTACCGGCCGGCTGATCACTGTTGACCTCCCGAACGGCGGGCACCAGGTTGGCCGTGTTGATGGCGTTGCGGGCATCCGTTTCGTCCAGCCCCTCCACCGAAGGCACGCTGGCCGTCGTCACACGGGTGGGCTTAGCCACATACAACACCACGGTGGAGCCGCCCTCCACCGAGCTGCCGGCGGCCGGCTCGGTACGGATGACCGTTCCCTCCGCCACGCTGTCGTTGGTTTCCCGGCGGGTGGTCACCGACACACCCAGGTCCACCAGCGTCTGCTTGGCGGTATCCTTGTCATAGCCGCCCACATCAGGCAGTGTGATGATCTCGGTGCCACGGCTGACCTTCAGGGTGATCTTCTGTTTTTCCTTCACGGTGCGGCCCGCCGCCGGGGACTGCTGAAAAATCGTCCCGGCCGGGTAGCTGGAATTGTATTCGTACACGAACTCGGGGGTCAGCAGCGCGAAATAGTCCGATGCGCGGAACTCATCCTCGGTCTGGTCGACAAAGTCGATGAGCTGCACGTTGTCCCGGTTGGAGAACAACGGGTTGGTGGAGTTGGTGAAGATCAGGTACACCAGGATGGTGGCACCGATGATGAAGGCCACCGCCATACCGAAGAAAATCGGCAGGACAGAAAAGTGCTTCTCTTTTACCGGTTTGCGGGCTGCCGTCTTTTTCACATTTTTTCCTTTCCCGGTCATCGTGTCGGTCCGCCGCGCCTGCTGGGTGCTGATGCCGCTCTTGGTGCCGGACCGACCGCCGGACACCACCTTGTTGATGGTTTTGCTGGGGGCGTCCTGGGTGTTGTATTCATATTCAAAGCGGATGCTGGGGTTCTGCTTGAACGCCTGAATGGCCTGCAGCATCTCGGCCGCGCTCTGATAGCGGTCATCCGGGTCCTTTTCCATCGCCTTTTCGGTGATCTGGCGCAGACCTTCCGGCACATTGGGCGCCACCTGGGCCAGCGGCTTCGGCTTTTCCGAGATCTGCATGATGGCGATGGACACCGTGCCGCTGCCGTCAAAGGGCAGATGGCCGGAAAGCATCTCGTACATCATAACGCCCACCGAGTAGATGTCGGTACGCCCGTCGGTGTGGTCGCCCTTGGCCTGCTCGGGGCTGATATAGTGGACCGAACCGATCGCCTTGTCGCTGACGGTCTGGCTCTGCGCGCGGGAGAAGCGGGCGATGCCGAAGTCCATCATCTTGATGGAACCGTCCGCCTGCAGCATGATGTTCTGGGGCTTGACATCCCGGTGGACGATGCCCTTGGAGTGGGCGTGTTCCAGCGCCCCCAGCACCTGGGTGGCAAAGTGGATGACCTCTTTCCAGGTCAGGGCGCCGCCCCGCTGTTTCAGATATTCTTTGAGGGTGATGCCGTCGATGTATTCCATCACGATATACTGCAGCTGGTCGGTCACCGAGACATCGTACACCTTGACGATGTTGGGATGATCCAGGATCGAGATGGCCTTCGATTCATTTTTGAAACGGCGGACCAGCTCCTCGTTGTCAAGGAATTCTTCCTTGAGGACCTTCACCGCAATGGCGTTGCCGGTGCGCACGTCACGGCCTTTGTAGACATTGGCCATGCCGCCCACGCCGAGCAGACTTTCAATCAGATAGCGGCCGTCCAGCTTTCTGCCAATCAGGTTATCCATTTGTGTCCTCCCTTACTTGATCGGTACTTTCCACGCCCAACAGCAGTACGGTGATGTTGTCCTGGCCGCCGCCGCGCAGCGCACAGTCGATCAGGATCCGAGGCGCGTCAAAAAATGCAGTTTCCTGCAGGATCAAAGCAATTTCGCCATCCGGGACCATGTTGGTCAAACCGTCGGTACACAGTAGAAGAATATCCCCGGGTTCCACCTTGCAGCGGTTGTACTCCGGCACAATGCTGGCCGAGACCCCCAACGCCCTGGTGATCAGGTTTTTCTGGGGGTGAAGGGCTGCCTGGGCGCGGGTGATCTGCCCGCTGTCCACCAGCTGCTGTACCATGGAATGGTCCCGGGTGAGCTGCTGGATCTCGCCGCGGCGCCACAGATACGCCCGGGAGTCACCGGCATGGACCACATGGGCCATATCGCCAAAGACATACGCACAGACGCCGGTGGTTCCCATCCCCAGCATCTCCGGGTCGGAGGTAGCCCGCTCATACACGGCGCGGTTGGTCAGGTCGAACCCATGCAGAATGAACTGCTTTTCTTCCCCATGGCGCAACGTGTGGAGCTGGCGGTCAAAATACTGCAGCATACTGGCCGTGGCGATGGAGGAGGCCACGCGGCCGCCGCGGACCCCGCCCATGCCGTCGCACACGACACCCCAGCCGGAGCCGTCCGTCAGCTGCCGGGCGCAAAAATTGTCCTGGTTTTCCTGACGGCAGCTGCCTATATCGGTTTGCCCTGCGATCTTCATCGGAAGGTCAGTTCCTTTCTTTTGGTTTTTGGCCTGTTTGCCGGCCGCGGGTCACCTCGGCGTCCTCGCGCCGCAGCTGCCCGCAGGCTGCGCTGATGTCCGCCCCCAGCCGGCGGCGGACCGTTGCGTTGACCCCAAGGTCTTCCAGCATCTGCCGGAAACGGCGGACGTTCTCCTCATCCGTGGCAGAGTACGGGCTGCCGTCCACCGGGTTTATGGGGATCAGGTTCACATGGGCGCCCATACCGCGGATCAGCCCGGCCAGCTTTCTGGCCATGGCCGGCGAATCGTTGACGCCCCGCACCATCGAATATTCAAAGCTGATACGCCGCCCGGTGGTCTTCTGGTACCGGCGGCAGGCCGGGATCAGCACCTCCAGCGGGTAGGCATCGTTGACCGGCATCATACTGCTGCGCACCGCGTTGTCCGGCGCGTGCAGCGATACCGACAGGGTAAGCTGCAGCTTCCGCTGTGCCAGTTCGTCGATCTTGGGCACCAGGCCGCAGGTGGACAGGCTGATGTTGCGCATCCCGATGTTGAGCCCTTCCGGGCAGGAGATCAGGTTGAGGAATTCCATCACGTTGTCAAAGTTGTGCAGCGGCTCCCCAATGCCCATCAAAACAATGTGGGAGACCCGCTCCCCGGTATCCCGCTGGGCCGTGTAGACCTCAGCCGCGATCTCCCCGGGGGTCAGGTCGCGCACGCGGCCCGCCTGCGTCGAAGCGCAAAACCGGCACCCCATCGCGCAGCCCACCTGGGTGGACACGCAGACGCTGTTGCCGTAATGGTAGCGCATCAGAACCGTTTCGATGCAGTTTCCGTCCGCCAGTTCCAGCAGGTACTTGATCGTCCCGTCCTTGGACTGCTGCTTGCGCCGAATCTTCGGCACCGCCAGCGAGGCGGACGCCTGCAGCGTCTGGAGCAGTGCTTTGGGCTGATCGGTCATGGCGCCCAGATCGGTGATGAGTTTTTGATGGATCCACTTGAAGATCTGTTTGGCCCGGAACGCCGGCTGCCCCATTTCGGTGAGATAACGGGTCAGTTCCGGCAATGTCATGTCGGTCAGGCAGGTGGTTTGCGGTCCCATCCAAAATTCACCTCTTCTTACTATACCACAAAAAACAGGATTTTGGGTTGCAAATTGGTAAAGAAAGCATGTAAAATTTACGAAAAGCTGCGGTCCGATCGGGTCAGCACCGCCACAAAGAAGCCGTCCGTCCCGGTTTTATGGGGCAGGAACAGTGTGCCCCATTCGCCGCAATCGGCGCCCGGCAGCGGCGGGTGGGCCGGCTGCAGCCGGAAGTCCGGGTTTTTCGCAAGGAAATCCTGAATATTCCCTTCGTTCTCATTGCGGTTGATCGTACAGGTGGAGTAGACCAGCCGCCCGCCCGGCGCCAGATACCCCGCCGCCGTTTGCAGGATCCTGCGCTGCAGCGCGCAGAGTTCGTCTAGGCCGTCCAGGTCCTTGTACCGGATATCCGGCTTTTTGCCGATCACGCCGAGCCCCGAGCAGGGCACGTCGCACAAAATGCGGTCGAAGGGCTGCGCCCGGAACGCGGGAACCTCCACCGAGGCATCCCCGCAGAAGGTGTGGGCGCACCGGACGCCGCCCCGCTCCAGCGCCTGCCGCAGCAGCGGCAGCCGGGCCGAAACGGCCTCCCCGGCCCACAGTTCGCCCTGATCCTGCATGGCCTGCGCCAGCGTCAGGGTTTTGCCGCCCGGCGCCGCGCACAGGTCCAGCACCCTCATGCCGGGGCGGGCCTCAACGCAGTCCGCCGCGTACTGACTCGTGAGCCCCTGTACATGGAAATCCCCCTGGCGAAAGGCCCGGGTAGCGGCCGGGGAGCCCGGAAACTCCACCTGCAGACAGTTGTCCCAGGGGCCCAGGGCGGTCCGGCAGCCTTCCTGCGCCAGCCGGTCGGCCAGCTCTGCGGTGGTGGTGCGCAGCGTGTTGACCCGCACCCAGGTGGGCTGCTGTCGATGGAAGGCTGCCGCGATATCCTCCGCCTGCGCCCCGTACTGTTCCTCCAGCAAGGAAGCCACCGGCTCCGACAAACTGTAATAGGTCACCAGCCGGCTGTGCCGGTCGGGGAAGGTCTCCCCTGTCGGCTGCAGGGCTGCGGCGCGGCGCAGCACCGCATTGACCATGCCGGCGGCGCTGCTTTTGCCAAAGGCTCGGGTGAGCTTGACCGATTCATTGACGGCGGCCGGCAGCGGCACCGCCATACAGGCTGCCTGTGCCAGACCGGCCCGCAGAATGGCCCGGACCGGTGCGTCCAGCCGGGTCAGCGGCTTTTTCACAAACTGCTGCAGCATCCAGTCCAGCCGGTTCCTGTATTCCAGCACGGTATAGAAGATCCGTGCGGCAAAAGCGGCGTCCCGGGCGGCCAGCGGCGGGGTGCAGCGGCGCAGTTCGCCGTCCAGCACAAGGTTTGCATAGCCGGCCTCTTCCTGGCGCAGCAACGCCTTGACTGCCAGGTACCGGGCCGTCACAGCGAATCCCCCGTATGCAGCCGCCGCCCGGCTGCCCAGGCGGTGCCCGCCATGGGGCGGCCGCCTTCCGGCGTGACGGTCAGCAGCTGCAAAGCCCCCCGGGCGCAGGCGATCGTCAGCGGTTTCAGCGCCAGCACCGTGCCGGGCGCTGCCCGCTGCGGATTTTCGGCCAGGCGGCTTTCCAGCACCTTGATCTTTTTGCCGTCCAGCTCAAAAAACGCCACGGGCCAGGGGTTCATGCCCCGCACCCAGTTGTGCAGATGTTCGGCCGGCTCCGCAAAGGTGAACCGGGCCATCTCCTTAGTCAGCGGCGGGGCCTTGGTGGCCTTGGCCTCGTCCTGGGGGCGCGGGGTCAGGCGGCCGGCAGCCAGATCCTCCACAGCACGCACCAGCGTTTCGGCCCCCACCGCGCTGACCTGGTCAAACAGTTCCCCGCTGGTGGTTTCCGGGCCGATCTCCACCGGCTCCACCATCAGGATATCGCCGGTATCGCAGCCCTCATCCAGCTGCATGATGGTCACGCCGGTTCTGGTATCGCCGTTGAGCACCGCCCACTGGATCGGGGCCGAGCCGCGGTACTTGGGCAGCAGCGACACATGCAGGTTGATGCACCCCAGCGGCGCAATGTGCAGCAGTTCCGGCGGCAGGATGCGGCCATAGGCCACCACGACCACCAGATCGGGCTGCAGGGCGCGGAACACCTTTTCCGCCTCCCCATCCCGCAGCGTGGCCGGCTGCCAGACCGGGATGCCATGCTCCACCGCCAGTTTCTTGACCGGCGGCGCCGTCAGCACCTGCTTGCGGCCCACCGGCTTGTCGGCACGGGTAAACACCCCCACGACCGTGTGCCCGGCTTCCAGCAGGGCAACCAGGCTCCGGGCGGCAATATCCGGGGTCCCCATAAACAGAATCCGCATCTGCACTCTCCTTTTTGCGCCGTCCGTCAGGGCGGCTCTCACTCCTCGTCCGGGTAATCGGTCTCATAGAAATGGGTGGCCAGGTCCATAATGGTGATCCCGTCCAGATGATTGGTCTCGTGCTGGATGCAGCGGGCAAACATGTCGTCCGCTTCCAGCTCAAACCATTCGCCGTGGCGGTCCTGGGCGCGCACCTTCACATGCTTGGAGCGACTGATGGCGCCGTTGTGCCCCGGGAAGGAAAGGCAGCCTTCGTACAGTTCCACCTTCTCCTCACTGAATTCGAGGATCTCGGGGTTGATGAACTCCACCATCGGGAATTCGTACCCTTCCGGCAGCGGGTCAGGGGCGTTCCGGTCGTCCACCGCCACAAACAGGCGGCGCATGACCCCCACCTGCGGGCCGGCCAGGCCCAGCCCGTCCGCATCTACCAGCGTTTCCTTCATATCGTCCAGCAAAGTGGCCAGACGGTCGTCAAACTTCACAACAGGGCGGCAGACCTTTTTCAGAATCGGGTCCCCGTCCTTCACGATCTCGCGCAGTGCCATATCGGTTTTCCTCCTTGCAATCAAACCTTGTATCGTTGCGGGGAATCGCTTCCCCGGTTGTTCACATATCTCCGTCCGAATTGAAATCGATCGCCACCGACGCCCTGGCCGGCAGCTTCTGTTCTCCGTACTCCTCAAGGGTCTGCCGCATCAGGGCGCGGAATGCCGCGTCGTTGCGGCATTTGAGGGTCAGTTTGTAGCGGTATTTGCCGTTGAGCATCGCAATGTTCATCGGGGTCGGGCCCAGCACGCGCAGCGGCAGCCGGGGCTGCCGGGCCGCCTGTTCTGCGAGGATGCTGCCGAACCGGTGCGCCGCCGCAAACACGGCGCCGTCCTGGCTGCCGCTGAACCCTACCACGCAGAAGGCGCAGTAGGGCGGGTACAGGCACAGCTTGCGGAAGGCGATTTCCTCCTGATAGAAGGCTTCGTAATCCTGGCCGGCCGCCAGCTGCAGTACCGGATGTTCCGGCACCGCCGTCTGGATCAGGGCGCGGCCGGGCAGTTCCGCACGGCCGCCCCGCCCCACCACCTGGGTGATCAGGCTGAAGGTGTTTTCGTAGGAGCGGAACCCCTGCCCGAACAGCATGGAGTCGATCCCCAGCACCCCCACCAGCGTGACCTTTTCAAAGTCCAGCCCCTTGGCCACCATCTGGGTCCCCAGCAGGATGTCATATTCCTGCCGGGCAAACCGGGTGAACATCCGCTCATGGGCGTTTTTCTGCATGGTGGAGTCCTGGTCCATCCGCAGGATCCGGGCGCCGGGCAGCGCCGCGGCGAGTTCCTCCTCCACCCGCTGAGTCCCGAACCCGCTGTACAGCAGTTTGCCGCCGCAGGACGGGCACAGGCCGGGCACAGGCTGGAGCTGATGCCCGCAGTGGTGGCACAGCAGCATCTGCCGGTTTTTGTGGTATACCAGCGGAACGCTGCAGTTGGGACATTTGAGCACCTCGCCACAGTCCGAGCAGATGGCCACCGTATTGTAGCCACGGCGGTTCAGGAGCAGGATGCTCTGCTCCCCCCGCTGCAGGTTTTCGGCCAGTTCCGAAATCAGGCGGGCGCTGAGTTCCCGCGGGTTGCCGGCGGCCAGTTCCGCCCGCATGTCCACGAATTCCACCGTGGGCAGCGGCCGGCCGCCATAACGCTCCCGCAGCGTCACCAGCCGGATGCGGCCGCTCCGGGCGGCAAACATCGTCTCGGTGCGTGGGGTCGCCGAGGCAAAAACCAGCAGCGCCTTTTCCGCCGCCACCCGCTTTTTGGCCACATCATGGGCCGAGTAGCGCGGCGCTGACTCGCTTTGGTAGGTGTGCTCCTGCTCTTCGTCCAGAATGATCAGGCCGATGTTGGACAGTGGCGCAAAAATCGCACTGCGTGTGCCCACAACAATGTCGGCCTCGCCCCGCTGGATCATCCGCCATTGCAGCAGGCGTTCGGTGTTGTTGAGAGCCGAATGCTGTACCGCCAGCCGGTTGCCGAACAGAGCCTTGAGACGGCGGATCATTTGGGGGGTCAGGCCGATCTCCGGGACCAGGACCAGTGCCTTGCGGCCCATGGCCAGCGTCTTTTCAATCAGCTTGACGAAGACCGATGTCTTGCCGCTGCCGGTCACCCCGTACAGCAGCGCCGCCCGGGGTTCACCCGAAAGCAGGTCGGCTTCCAGCTGATCGCAGGCCGCCTGCTGCTCGGCGGAAAGTTCCACCGGCCGCGGCTCATAGGGGATCTGCGAAAACAGGTCCAGCGACTTGTATCGCTCGCTGACCCGCAGCACCCCTTTGGCGCAAAGCGCATCCAGCGTAGTCCTGGAGACTCCCTGCTGTTCCAGCTCATGCTGGGTCATCGACTCGTTTTGCTGCAGCAGCTCAACGGCCATGCGCTGGCGGGGCCCCGGTTTCGGTTTTTCGGCCAGCGCCCCCACCAGATGATACACTCGCTCCGTCGGCCGCGCCAGCCGGCTTTTCACCACCGGCCTGCCGTCCTCCACGCCGGGGCAGTACTGGGCCCCGTAGGGGATGACCGCCTTGACCGCCTCGTACCAGGTGCAGAAATAGCGTTCCCGCAAAAAGCGGACCAGCGAGAGCAGGTCCGGCGTCAGGCGGGCATCCTCCGGCGCGGCGTCCAGCAGGGTCTTCAGGCGGGTTGGCGGGTCGCTTTCCTGCGTGAGTTCCAGCACCACCGCCATCCGGGGCCGGTTGCCCCGGCCGAACGGCACAAGGACGATGCCGCCCGGCCACAGCCGCCCGGCCAGCTCCCCGGGGACCAGGTAAGAATAGAGTTTGTCAAAGTGGATGGTGGCGTCATTCACCGCCACCTTGGCAATCGTAGCCAACGAGCCGCCTGCCCCCTTTCAGCCTTACTCCGGCTGGGCCAGGCGATTCTGGATGATGGAGAAGATCCGGTCGGCGCAGTCCTCCACCACATCGTTCACCACATGCTCGTCGTAATCCGCCGAGCGGGCGATCTCGGTCTCGGCGCGGCGCAGCCGCTTTTGGATGGTCGCCTCGTCCTCGCTGCCGCGCACCCGCAGACGGCGTTCCAGTTCTTCCATGTTGGGCGGAAGCACAAAGATGGTGGTGGCACCGGGGTACAGCTTTTTGATGTTGCCGGCCCCTTCCACCTCGATGACCAGGATCACCGGCTGCTTGGCCTGCATGTGGCGCTCCACCTCCGAGCGGAGGGTCCCGTAATAATTGTCGCAATAGCAGGTATATTCCACAATGCCGCCGGCGTCCAGAGACTGCTTGAACTGGTCGGGGGTGAGGAAGTGATAGCTCACCCCGTCGATCTCCCCTTCCCGCATAGCACGGGTCGTTGCCGAGACCGTCTTCTTGATGTCCTTATGGTCGCCGAGCAGCCGGGACACCACCGTGTCCTTGCCCGTGCCCGAAGGCCCGGAGACCACAAACAGGTATTTTTCGCCTTTCATACAGTTACATCCCCCAAATTCCTTGATACCATCGTTTATCCTTCCGAATCCGCCGGCGTTTTTTCTTCCTCCGCCTCTACGCGGCCCAGAATCTTTTCGGGTGCAAAGGCGGAGAGCACGACATGGTCCGAATCCATAATCAGCACCGCCTGGGTCCGGCGCCCGTAGGTGGCGTCGATCACCGCGCCCCGTTCCCGCGCTTCCTGGATGATCCGCTTGATCGGCGCTGATTCCGGGCTGACTGCCGCCACCATGCGGTCCGCATTGACCAGGTTGCCAAATCCAATATTGATCAGCTGCATCGTCCGCCTCACTCAATGTTCTGGATCTGTTCCCGGATCTTTTCGATCTCGGACTTCAGTTCCACGACCAGCCGGGTCAGCGCGGCGTCCTGACATTTGGAGCCGATGGTGTTGGCCTCCCGGTTCAACTCCTGGGTAAGAAAGTCCAGCTTGCGGCCGATGGGCTCATCCAGCGTCAGGATCTGCCGGTACTGCGCCACATGGCTGTGCAGACGCACCGTTTCCTCATCAATCGCCGTCTTGTCGGCAAACAGGGCCGCCTCGGTGAGCACACGCGATTCCTCGATGTTGCGGTCCGCCAGCAGCTCCTGCAGGCGGGCGTACAATCGCTGGGTATAGGCCTGCACCCGGCCGGCGCTCCCCTGTTCGATCTGCCGCACCAGTTCCTCCACCGTCAGCAGACGGGCTTCCACATCCGCCCGGAGTTTTTCGCCTTCGGCGGCGCGCATCTGCAAAAACGCCGTCACCGCCTGACCGGCCACCGCCTGCACATCGGCCCACAGGGCGTCCGGGTCCGCCGGGGCCGCGCTCTGGGTCAGCACATCCGGGAAGCGGGTCAGCGCCGTCACGGTGATGTCGTTGCGGATGTCCAGCCGCTCGGCCAGGCTGGACAGCGCCCGGCAGTAGCTCTCGGCCAGCCCCCAGTTGATCTGGACCACCGCGTCCGCAGCCGAAACATTCTGGATGCTCAGGCTCAGTTCCACCTTGCCGCGGTGTACCTGCTCGGCCACCAGCCGTTTGAGCGGGTCTTCCAAAAAGGCGCAGGTCCGCGGCACACGGCAGGAATATTCAAAATAGCGGGAATTGACACTGCGCAGTTCCACCGCAATATCACGGCCGTTGCGGACTTCCTCCGCACGGCCGTACCCAGTCATACTCAAAACCATTGTTCTTTCCTCACGCGAATTGTATCAGGTTGCGGACGGGTATTCAATTTATTATACTATCCAGCCAAAGGTTTTGCAAGACAAAAAGCCTTCGCAGCCATAAGACTGCGAAGGCTTTGTACCGATCACATCAGACCGGGTGAGACTTGCTGGCGTAGTCCGCGTGCTGGGCATCCACACCCTGCAGGCGGGCATTGCGCTTTTCGAAGAACTTGGGCGCCACCTGGGGGAACATCGCGTAGGTCAGCACGTCCTCCTCCTGGATCGCGTACTTGGCCGCTTCCGCCTTCATCTTGTCCACCTCGGGCTCCAGCAGGTCGGCTGGGCGGCAGGTGATGGGCTCTTCACCCTTGAGGATCTTCTGGGTGAATTCCGGCTTGATGGGCGCCGGGGTCTTGCCGTAGTCGCCATGGACCAGGCCCTTGAACTCCTTGGTGACCATCTTGTAGCGTTCGCCCATGATGACGTTGAAGACCGCCTGGGTCCCGACGATCTGGCTGGTCGGGGTGACCAGCGGCGGGTAACCGGCGTCCTCACGCACACGCGGGATCTCCTTGAGCACTTCGTCCAGCTGGTCTTCCTTGCCGGCGTCCTTCAGCTGCTTGATCATGTTGGACAGCATGCCACCGGGCACCTGGTACAGCAGCGTGTTGGCATCAACACCCAGAACCTTGGGGTTGATCTGGCCGTTGGCAATGTACTTTTCACGCAGCTTGGCAAAGTGGGCGCGCACCACGTTCAGCTTGGCCAGGTCCAGCCCGGTGTCATAGTCGGTACCCTGCAGGGCGGCGACCAGGCTTTCGGTGGGCATGTGGGAGGTACCCAGGGCCAGCGGGCTCATGGCGGTATCCACGATGTCCGCGCCGGCTTCGATGCCCTTCAGGATGGACATGGAGGCCAGGCCGGCGGTGTAATGGCTGTGAATGTCGATGGGAATATCGACCGCATCCTTCAGCGCCTTGACCAGGTCGTAGCAGGTATAGGGCTTGAGCAGGCCGGCCATGTCCTTAATGCAGATCGAATCCGCGCCCATCTCCTCCAGCTGCTTGGCATACTCCACAAAATATTCGTTGGTATGCACAGGGCTCAGGGTGTAGCTGATGCAGGCCTGCACATGGGCCTTTTCCTTGCGGGCCGCCTTGATGGCGGTCTGCAGGTTGCGGGGGTCGTTGAGGGCGTCGAAAATACGCAGGATGTCGATGCCGTTGGCGACCGACTTCTGAACAAAATACTCCACCGCGTCGTCGGCATAGTGGCGGTAGCCCAGCATGTTCTGGCCGCGGAACAGCATCTGCAGCTTGGTGTTGGGCATCTCGCGGCGCAGGGTGCGCAGGCGTTCCCACGGGTCTTCATCCAGGAAACGAATGCAGGAGTCGAAGGTGGCGCCGCCCCAGCACTCAACGGAGAAATAACCGACCTCGTCCATCGTTTTCAGGATCGGCAGCATTTCATCAATGGTCATGCGGGTGGCCAGAAGGGACTGGTGTGCATCGCGCAAAACGACCTCAGTGATCTTAATGGGTTTCTTAGCCAATCTTATTCACCTCGTTTTCATACTCTGAACTTTGCACAGCGCCAATCAGTTCAGGCTGCACAGCAGATCGCCGGAGCCAACGGTATCGCCCTTGGCCACATTCACACTGGCGATCGTGCCGTCCTGCGGGGCCGAGATCTCATTTTCCATCTTCATGGCTTCCAGGACCACCAGCGTATCGCCGGCCTTCACGGAATCGCCGGGCTTGACACGGACATCCAGGATGTTGCCGGGCATCGGGGCGTTGACCGCCACAGCGCCGGCGGCGCCGCCGGGGGCGGCAGCCGGGGCAGGCGCAGCGGCGGGAGCAGCCGGGGCGGGCGCAGCGGCCGCAGGCGCCGGGGCCGGGGTCTTGGGGGCGACAGCGCCGCCCGCGGTCTCTTCAACGGTGACATCGTAAGCAACGCCGTTTACAGTCACGGTAAGATGTTTCATGGGAAGGTCCTCCTTATATCAAATACAACAGGTTTTTTACAGGGTGATGTTGCCGTGCTTCTTCGCCAGGCGCACAGCCCGCTTGCTGGCCAGCATGTCCAGCGCCTGCACAACAGCCGTGCGCACTTCCGCCGGTTTGACAGCCGCATCGGCCGCGCCGCCGGCCACCGCGGCGCTGGCGCCGGCCACCTTTTCGCGGTATTCGGCCGCCTTGGCCTTGGTCGCTTCCTGGATGTTGTCCGAAGCGTCGATCTCATCTTTATACAGGACGCTGACCGCCGCTTCCGGCGCCAGCGGCGCAATGGTGCAGCCTTCCACCGCCACGCGCCAGTCGGCCGACGCCGCAAAGACCGTGTAGACAGGGCCGACCGCCTCGCCGGCCAGCACCGCCACCTTCACCGTGGTGGCTTCGGCGTAAACGCCCGCCAGACGGGCCGCCTGCCGGATACCGCCCGCCATGTCGTCGCCTTCGCTGCGGACAAAGCCGGTGGTGTTCACGATGGTCAGGACCGGGATGCTGTAGGCATCGCACAGCCGGATGAACCGGGCCGCCTTGGCCGCGCAGTGATGGTTCATCGAACCGGCGCCGGTGGCCACAATGCCGACGGTGGTGCCGCCGGCCGTGGCCAGCGCCGTATATACGGCCTTGCCGTAGCCGCCGTACAGTTCGATCACGCTGTCGGCATCCGCCAGAGCCGCAGCCGCAGCCTTGGGGTCGTACTTGGCCAGATTCAGCACAGAGGAGGGCGCCGCAAAGTCAAAGACAGCCGGGCCCGCCAGGTTGTTCGAAGGCATCAGGCCGGCGATGCGGGCCGCCTTGGCCGCCGCGTCCGCAGCGTCCTTGGCCACGATGGCCGCCACGCCCGCACGGGCCGCAAACGCGGAACCGCCGGCTTTTTCCACCTTGTCCTCGCTGTTGAAGGGGGCGTTGAGGAAGAGTTCGCCCTCTTCGCTCATGATGCACACGTCGGCAGCGGCGGCCTGCACGGCAGCCGAGCCGGCGCAGGTGCCAACGACCACTGCGATCTGCGGCACAACGCCCGAGATCCGGGCGATCTCAGCCATCAGGCGGGAATTCGCATTCAGCAGTGCAAGGCCGCCTTCCAGGCAGGCGCCGTTGGAGTTGTAGAACGTGACGACCGGCGCCCCGGTCTGGGCAGCCATTGCCAGGACACGGATATTCTTTTCGATATCATTGACGTCCAGGGGCTGACCGTTCTGGAACACGACATACACGCTCTGACCATTGGCGCAGCCGTAAGCAGCGCTGACCGGGCCGTCTGTGTACAGTGCGGTATAGGTCCCATCATCAAAGAATGCGGCAAGAGTTTCCGTCTTGCCAGGTTTTGTTGCAGCCATGTACTGACCTCCTGTTTCAGTTGGAATGCGAAGTGAAGGCAGGCGAACCCGTCTCACAATGCCATACTAGGTTGATTATACTACTTTCTCAGCTCAGGCACAAGTGGATTTTGTGCAGAAAGCGGGAATTTAGTCAGGATTTTTCCACATTTGTCCCCTGTGGTCCCTCTGGCGGGCGCGCGCCGGGCTTGCCGCCGGATTTCAGCGCCGCGTTGCGCAGCGCCGTCACTTCCGAGCGCTTGAGTTCACGCCATTCGCCGGGCGGCAGCATCCCCAGTTTGACGGGGCCTTCCGCGCTGCGCTTGAGGCGGATCACCTCCAGCCCCACGGCTTCGCACATGCGGCGGATCTGCCGGTTGCGTCCTTCGTGCAGGGTGATTTCCAGCACCGTGCGGCCCGGCTCGTCGCTGGCCACATGGATCACCGCCGGCGCCGTTTTGACCCCATCGTCCAGCACCACGCCGCTGGCGAGCTTCACGATCTGCTCCTCGGTGGCGTGGGGGCGCACCGTGACCCGGTACAGCTTGCTCACCCCGCCGGAGGGGTGCATGAGCAGGTTGGCGAAGGCGCCGTCGTCGGTCATCAGCAGCAGGCCCTCGCTGTCCTTGTCCAGCCGGCCCACCGGGTAGACACGGCGCCCCACCCCCTTGACCAGATCCATCACCGTCTTGCGGCCCCGCTCGTCCGACGCCGTCGTGATGTAACCGCGGGGTTTGTGGAGCATCAGATAGATGTATTTCCGCTTGCGCACGATCCGCATGTTCTTGCCGTCGATGGAAACCTTGTCATAGTCCGGGTCCATCTTGTCCCCCAGTGTGACCGGGTGGCCGTTGACCTTCACCCGTCCCTCCTCGATCAGGCGCTCCGCCGCACGGCGGGAACAGATCCCCTGGTCGGACAGTACTTTCTGTATCCGTTGTTCTGCCATTCTTCGTTTCCTTTCAAAAAGGCGCAAAGGGCCAGAGCCGCCTTGCGCCACCGTTTTTACTTATTTGCCGGCCTGGTCGGCGGCGGCATCCGCTTTTTCCGCCGCCTCAAATGCCTCTTTGGCCGCTTCCTTGGCTGTCTCGCGGCTCGGTTTGCCGCGGCCCAGCATCGCGGACAGCTTGTCCACCAGTTCCGGCAGCGCACTGATCGCGTTGTCGATGGTGCCCGCATGTTCCATCAGCTGCATGGTGCGCACGCCGGACGGCGAGATGACCAGGAAGGCCACCGGCGAAATGGAGATGCCGGCGCCGGAACCGCCCCCGAACATCTCCTTGCTGGCCTTGGCCCCCACGTCCGACCCGCCGGACGCAAACCCGAAGGTCACCCGGGACACCGGGATGATCGTGGTATCGGCATCCACCTTGATCGGGTCCCCGATGATGGTGGAGGAATCCACCATATCCCGTACCTTGTCCATCGTAATCCCCATCATGCCCTGCAGCGGATGTTCTGCCATGATAATTACCTCCTTATGTCCAGTTGCACATCAAGCGCCGAGTTGTCTCAGCATGGTATGCAGCGGAATCTCGCCGGTCTTTTCATCCTTGCGCATCAGCGTCCGGACAACCAATAACATTATATACATTCTGGAAAGGATTTGGCAAGATATGCTGCGCTTTTCTTTTTGTTCCCCGGTGAAATCCGGTTCCAGGCGGAGCAGATCCGACTGGATGGTCAGATGGTCCCGCGCCACCGCCAGGGCGGTGTTGCAGGCAGCCATGTACGCCCCGTAGGAGATGGCGGTGTCGGCCGCATCCGCCCCGGTGACAGTCCAGAAAACCTTCAGATGGCACACACGCACCCGGCGCAGCCATTTGGCCCGCTGGGGCCACAGCGCCCCGGCCAGTGTCCGCCCGGCGGCCAGCAAACCGCCCCAGTCCGGCTGCCCGCCCTCCGGTGTTCCGGCCGCGGCGGGGTCCGGTCGGGCCTGCGGTGTCTGGCCGTCCGCCTTTGGCGGCTGGGGTGTTCCCGCCGGCGGCGTTTGGGGTCTCTCGGGTTCCCGGGACGGCTGCGCCGGTCGGTCTGCCCGGGGAGCCGGAGCTTCCGGCGGCTGTTTTGGTTTGCGTTTCGGTCTGCGCTTGGCTTTCCCGGTGGCGGCCGAAGGGGTGTCCGGCCCGGCCGGCTGGTCCGGGAACGGATACAGCGGGAACCGAAGCGGCCCTGCCTTTGCCTGCCAGACGGCCCCTTCTTTGGCCGACCAGCGGATGTCCAGCCCCACAGGCAGCAGCAGGATGCCGGCAACTGCCAGAAGCAGGAGCCCCAACACGATACCGAGAATCCGCAAAGCCAGCAGCACCCCGCCCAACACGGCGGTCACAGGGTTTCCTCCATCGCCATCTGCCGGGGCAGCGCTTCCTCCCCGTCGTCCGCCGGTCCCGGGTTCGGTTCCCCCTCTTCATGCAGCGGCGGCAGATCCGCCAGACTGGCCAGGCCGAACACCCGCAGGAAGGTATCCGTCACCCGGAAAGCCACCGGCTTTCCGGGCAGGTCCAGCCGCCCGGCCTCCTCGATCAGCCCCCGTTCCAGCAACTTGCTGACGGTGGAGGAGGAATCCACCCCGCGAACCTGCTCGATAAAGCTGCGGGAGACCGGCTGGTTGTAGGCGATGACCGCCAGGACCTCCAGCGCGGCCGGGGAAAGCGGCGCATTGTGGCGGGTATCCAGCACCCGCTTGACCATCTCTCCATAATAAGGGCGGGTGGCCATCTGCCAGCGGCCGCCGTCAAACTGCAGCAGCATCAGGCCGCTTTCCCGCGTATCATACTCGGCCTGCAGCGTGCGCAGCAGCTCTTCCGCCTGCGCCGGGTCGATGCGCATGGCCTCCGCCAGTCGGGCCGCCTCCACCGGTTCGGCGTTGGCAAACAGCATCGCCTCCAGCGCACCCAGCTTCTGTTGCTCATTCATGGGTCGTTTCCCCTTTTCTCTCGGTTGTTGCGCGGCGTCTGCGGCGGTCCATCTCCAGCCCGCCGTCATCCCGGATCCTCACCCGCCCGGCGCGGATCAGCTCCAGCAGTGCTAGAAAGGTGGCCACATTGGTGCTGCGGCTCTCCTCCCGGCTGAACAGCTGCCCCATCCGGCGCAGCGTGCCCTGCAAAAGTCCCCGCAGCATGTGGGCGACCCGGCTGGTGACCGATACGAAAGGCGCCGTCACCAGGGGTTCAAAGCGCTGCTGGGTGGGTTTTCTCCGCCGCAGGCTGCGCCCCATCAGGCTGAACCATGCCTGGACCAGCCGGTCCGGGTCCTGCGGACGGGTGTACTCTGCCGGGCCTTCCAGCGGCATAGGGCTGCGCACCGCCGTATACAGGTCCCGCGCACGGCTGCCCAGCTCGGCGGCCACCCGCTTGCAGCTACTGTACTCGATCAGCCGTCCGGTCAGTTCCGCCTTCATGCGCTCGGCCTCCGGGCTGCGGGGCAGCAGCAGCGCACTTTTCATCTGCACCAGATGAGCCGCCATATCAATGAACTCGCTGGATACCTCCATGCGGTCCTGCAGCGAGGCGATCGCCGCCGTGTACTGGTCGATGAGCTCCATGATGTTGATGTCACAGAGATTCATCTTGTTTTTTCCGACCAGATAGAGCAGCAGGTCCAGCGGCCCCTCAAAATCCTCTATGTGAAAGGTCAATACTTCCATACGTTCGATCAATCGTTACCCCAACCATCCATCAACAAAACCGGTGGCCAGATCCATCCCGCGCCACACGGCATTCACGCAGAACGAAAGCGGCCCGTCCAGAAAGCCGAACAGCACAAGCAGCAGCACCGCCGCCATGATATACCGCTCATAGCGCATCGCCTGAAAATACAGCCGCTGCGGCAGGAACAGGAGGAAGATCCTGCTGCCGTCAAAAGGCGGGATGGGCAGCAGGTTGAAAACCGCCAGGCTGATGTTCAGCGAGATCAGAATGCTCAAAAAGTCCAGCAGAACGGCGGCCGCCGCCCCGTGGGACCCATAATACAGCAACTTATAAAGAAGGAGGCAGACATAGGCCAGCAGCAGGTTGGCCGCCGGGCCGGCTGCCGCCGAAATGGCCATGCCGGCTTTCGGGTTGCGGAACCGGCGCACATCGATCCCCACCGGTCTGGCCCAGCCCACGCCGCCCAGAATCATGCACAATGTGCCCATCCAGTCAAAATGACGCATCGGATTCAGCGACAGGCGGCCGGCATTTTTGGCGGTGGGGTCCCCCAGCCGCCAGCTGACCAGCGCATGGGCGGCCTCATGAAAAGGGATGACCAGCAACACTGCGGCAGCGCGCAGCAAAAAGGTATACAGGGCATACGGGCCAAGCAGGCCATTCATGGCAGTTCCTCAAATCTTCTGTAAAGTCTGTGCCTATTATACTGTATTCAACGGCCCAAGACAAGTGGTTTTGCCCCGGCACCCCGGGCAGGCCGGGACCGCGGGGAAGATTTTTTTCAAAGTTCTTGAAAAAATGCTTGCTTTTTTCGTTCAGATTTGCTATGATAGTACAGCTACGTAAAAGGAGGTGCAAGCTATGGCCAAATGTGCATGCTGTGGCAAGGGTGTTGCGTTCGGCATCAAGGTATCCCACTCCCACCGTCGGAGCAATCGTACCTGGAGCCCCAACGTGAAGCGCGTAAAAGCTGTCGTGGATGGGTCCCCGAAGTATATCTACGCCTGCACCCGCTGCCTGCGTTCGGGCAAGGTCACCCGCGCAGTCTGAGTATGTCCTGATCAAAATTGCCGGTCACTGCTGTGGCCGGCTTTTTCTGATTCATTGCAAGGAGGATGTTTCCGATGCTGCCCAACGATCCCATGATCCTGTTAAGCTATGTCAACACCAAGCTGCGGGACCGCGACGCCAGCCTGGACCAGTTCTGCGACCGGGAAGGCGCCGAGGAAGCGGCCCTGTGCGCCAAACTGGCCGAGATCGGGTTTGTGTACAACCCCCAGCGCAATCAGTTTGTGTAATCGCCCCGGCGCGGTCTTTTGTGCGCAAGACCGCCCGGGTTTTGTTATAGTAAGGAGGAAGGCCCCGTGAATTTTGTGTTCATCTCACCCCATTTTCCCAAGACCTACTGGAATTTCTGCGACCGGCTCAAGCGCAACGGTGCCAATGTGCTGGGCATCGGCGACGCGCCCTATGAGGAGATTCCCGAAGGGCTGAAGCGCTCCCTGACGGAATACTACCGTGTGGACACCATGGAAAACTACGACGCCATGGTCCGGGCGATGGGGTATTTTACCTTCCGGTACGGCAAGATCGACTGGGTCGAGAGCAACAACGAGTACTGGCTGGAACAGGACGCTGCGCTGCGCACCGATTTCAACATCAATACCGGCGCCAAGCGCGACTTCATTGACCGGATCAAGCTGAAAAGCCGCATGAAGGAAAGCTACCGCGCCGCCGGGGTGCCTGTGGCGCGCCATCACATGGTCACTACGCTGGAAGCGGCGCTGCCCTTTCTTGACCAGGTGGGGTACCCGGTCATCGTCAAGCCGGACAATGGCTGCGGGGCCGAAGCCACCTACAAACTGAGCAGCCGCGCCGAGCTGGAGCAGTTTTACCGCACCAAGCCGCCGGTCCCCTATATCATGGAAGAGTACATCACCGGCACCATCGTCAGCTTTGACGGCGTGGCCGACAGCCACTGCGTGCCGCTGTTTTACACCAGCAACTACTTTCCCACCCCGATTATGGACATCGTCAACACAAACGGAGACCTGTCCTACTGGACCCAGAAGCAAGTGCCGGAGGACCTGCGCGACGTGGGGTTCCGCACCATCCGGGCCTTCGGCGCGAAGAGCCGGTTTTTCCACTGCGAGTTTTTCCGTCTGACCCAGGACAAGCCGGGGCTTGGCCGGGTCGGCGACTATGTGGCGCTGGAGGTGAACATGCGCCCGGCCGGCGGCTACACCCCCGACATGATCAATTTTGCCAACAGCGTGGACTGCTACCAGATCTGGGCCGACATGGTCTGCTATGACGAACTGCGCAGCCAGCGCCTGGACCTGCCCCACTATTACTGTGTGTACGCCGGCCGCCGGGACGGCAAAGCCTACGCCCACAGCCATGAGGAGATCCTGGCAGCTTACGGCAGCCGGATGAAGATGTGCGACCGGATCCCCGATGCGCTGGCGCTGGACCTGGGCAACCAGATGTATGTGATCAACGCCGACACCGAGGAGGAACGGGACGCCTTTATCCGGTATGTCCAGGCCCTTGCCTGATGCCGGCCCGCCGGGTGCGGGCCGGCGGATTCTTTGCCGCAGAGGGGGAAAAATTCCTGTTTCCCCTGTTTACAGCGGCAAGGGAATAGGTGTACAATACAAAATATTGATTTGATTTCCCTGACCCTGCCCTTTCAGCCATTCCCGATGCAAGAGGAGGAACCGGAAAATGAGAGATCTGTACCGCCTGCTGGCCGGTTTCTGTGCCGCGGCGCTCTGCTTGGCCCTGGTCGGATGCCAGAACAAGCAGGACAGCATTGAGATCCCGACATCGGACCCCGCCACCGCCGAGACGGCCGCAACGCCGGAGCAAGCTGCCCCGGCCACCAGCGCCCTGCCGGTTGGCACCGATGCCACCGTTTTGCCCCAAACCCCCGACGCCGGGCGCAGCTATGTGGATGAGACGCTGTTCATCGGCGACTCCAACACGGCCCGCTACATGATGTACGCCGACGAGACCGGCACCGCCTTCACCTCGCTGAAAAACAACATCGGCGTGGTCAGTATGGGGGCCGGCGCGATCACCACCCTGAAATGTGAGCAGTTCAAGGGCGACAGCCAGATGTATACCATCCCTGACGCCGTTGCCAAGCTCAAGCCGAAACGAATCATCATCTGTTTCGGCACCAACAATCTGGGCGGGTCATCCACCGATGCCACCGGCTTCATCAGCACCTACGAAAAAGGGCTCAAAGCCATCGTGGAAGCCTGGCCCTATGCAGACCTGATCGTCAGCGCGATCCCGCCGCTGGACAAGCAGCGGGAAAACACCAACCTGACCATGACCCAAGTGGACGCCTACAACGCCGCTTTGGTGGAGATGTGCGAGGCCAACGGGTACAAGTTCCTCAATTCGGCAGAAGTGCTGCGGGACGACGCCACCGGCTGGGCCAAGAAGGATTACACCCTGTCCGACGGCGTCCACCTGAGCAAAACGGCCGTGACCGCCTACTTTGAGTATGTGCGCACCCACGCCTACCAGACCGAGGACCGCCGCCCGCAGCCGCTGGGCACCATCCCCGAGCCGGACGGCGTACCGCTGGGGCTGATCTCCTCCGACCCGATCGCCGTGCGCGGCGCCAAGGTCCCGGTGGAGTTTGTCTCGGCCGGCGGCGGCTCGATCAGCGGTTCCACCAGCCAGCTGGTCAAGAAGGGCGGCACCTGCTCCACCGTGACCGCCGTGCCGGAAAGCGGCTGGAAGTTTGACCACTGGTCCGCTTCCATCGGGTCTGCCGGCGGCAGCGCCAGCCTGACCTTCACCGTTCCCACCAACGCCGACGCCGGCGGCGTGGTCATCACGGCGCACTTTACGCCGGATGCCCATGACCACGATTTTGTCGAGGTAGAGGGCAGCAAGACCGCCCCCGGCTGCGAGACCAAGGGCTTTGTGAAGGAAGCCTGCTCCATCTGCGGCGAGGTGCGGGAGCGGGAACTGGATGCGCTGGGTCATGATTGGGACGGCGGCGCCGTGACCAAGGAGGCTGCCCCCGGCGTGGCCGGTGAAAAGACCTTTACCTGCAAACGGTGCGGCACCACGAGGACGGAAAGCATTGCGGCGCTGGCGGTGACCCCGCCGCCCACCGCCGCCCCCACTCCGGTTCCGGCCACACCGGCGCCGCAGCCTACTGCTTCACCTGTCCCGATACCGGATCCCACATCACCACCTACCCCTGTTCCCACGCCTGCTCCCACGCCTGTTCCCACGCCCGAGCCAACACCCGAACCGACGCCGGCGCCTACTCCTGCTCCTACACCTACACCTACCCCTCCTACACCGACCGAACCGACGTCAGAGCCACCTTCTGAACCAGTGTCATCCCTCGAGGTGGAACAACAAGTTTCTGCAACAGATTTGTCTACGCTGCTGGACACACCAGGTGAGAGCGTTCCGTACGAATGATTGCGACAATCATGGGTTCACCATGAATCTCTGTTAACCCTGCACTCCAAAAAATATTCCAACACCTTCCCCCGCCTTTGGCGAGGGAAGGCGTTTCCATGAGGAGGAAAATTACATGACCAGCCAATCCGCCGGGCAGAAGCCCGCCCAGCTGCGCCGTTTTCTGCCGTACCTGCTGAAGTATAAGCGAATCCTGATCTTTGATTTGTTCTGCGCGGCGCTGACCACCATCTGCGACATTGTTCTGCCTTCCATCATGCGCTATCTGACCAACGCCGCCACCGATCCCGCCGTCGTGCTGACCACCGGCATCGTGGTCCGGCTGGCGCTGCTGTACCTGGTGCTGCGCCTGGTGGACGGCGCCGCCAGCTATTATATGTCCGGCACCGGCCACATCATGGGCGTTTATATCGAGACCGATATGCGCCGGGACGCTTTCGCCCACCTGCAGCGGCTGAGCCATACCTACTATTCCAACACCAAGGTCGGGCAGATCATGGGCCGGATCACCAACGACCTGTTTGATGTGACCGAGTTTGCCCACCACTGCCCCGAAGAATTCTTCATCGCCGCCATCAAGATCGTGGCTTCCTTCATCATCCTGTGCGGCGCCAGCATCCCGCTGACCCTGATCGTGTTCGCCTGTGTGCCGCTGATGATGGTCGTATCCGTGCGGCTGAACCTGAAGCTGAGGGCGGCGTTCCGCAAACAGCGGTTCCAGATCGGCGAGCTGAACGCCTCCATTGAGGACAGCCTGCTGGGGCAGCGGGTGGTCAAGGCTTTTGCGGCGGAAAAGCAGGAAAACGAAAAGTTCGAGGTGGGCAACCAGACCTTCCAGACCATCAAGAAAAAGACCTATCACGCCATGGCCGCCTTCAACACCTCCACCCGCCTGTTCGACGGGCTGATGTACCTGGTGGTCATCATTGCAGGCGGTCTGTTTTTGGTGTACGACCGCATCAACGCCGGCGATCTGGTGGCCTATGTGCTGTATGTCTCCACCCTGATCGCCACCATCCGCCGCATTGTGGAGTTCGCCGAGCAGTTCCAGCGCGGCGTGACCGGCATCGAGCGGTTCTTTGAGATCATGGACACCCCGGTGGAGATCACCGACGCCCCCGACGCCAGGGACCTGACGGTCAGCCGGGGCGGCATCGAGTTCCGGGACGTGAGTTTCGAGTATCCCGACGACCACAACAAGGTGCTGCGCCATGTGGACCTGACCATCCACCCGGGCGAAAGCCTGGCGCTGGTGGGACCTTCCGGCGGCGGCAAAACCACCCTTTGCAACCTGATCCCCCGCTTTTATGATGTGACCAGCGGCCAGATCCTGATCGACGGGCAGGATGTG
This sequence comes from Candidatus Gemmiger stercoravium, assembly GCA_019119835.1. Classification (GTDB taxonomy): domain Bacteria; phylum Bacillota; class Clostridia; order Oscillospirales; family Ruminococcaceae; genus Gemmiger; species Gemmiger stercoravium. The sequence goes on from DWWE01000032.1 coordinate 29,588, forward strand.
CGCAAGGTCACCCTGAAAAGTCTGCGGCAGGCCATCGGTGTGGTGCAGCAGGATGTCTACCTGTTCAGCGGCACGGTGGCTGAAAACATCGCCTACGGCAAGCCCGGCGCCACCCAGGACGAGATCGTGGCCGCGGCCAAACTGGCCGGCGCTGACGGCTTTATCCGGGAGCTGAAGGACGGATACGATACCTATGTGGGTGAGCGGGGCGTCAAGCTTTCCGGCGGCCAGAAACAGCGCATCTCCATCGCCCGGGTCTTTTTGAAGAACCCGCCCATCCTGCTGCTGGATGAAGCCACCAGCGCCCTGGACAACGAAAGCGAGATCCTGGTCGGGCAAAGTCTGGACGCTTTGGCCAAAGGCCGCACCACGCTGACCATCGCCCACCGGCTGACCACCATCAAAAACGCCGACCGCATCCTGGTTCTGGGCCGGGACGGCATTGAGGAGGAAGGCACCCACGAGGAACTGCTCGCCCGCAAGGGGATCTACTATCGGCTGTGGAATGGTCTGCTCAGCGGCCAGACTCTGTAATGCCCGCCTTTTTGCACAAATCCGGGGTCGCTTTTTCGTGCGCTTCTACAAATGTTTCGAATTGTTTCGCTATTGTCTTGTTTTTTTCGCCCGACCTGTGTATGATGGAAACAGCTTCTTAATTTCCTTGTTTTGAAAGGCGGGATCACTTGTGAATCGTTCCAGCGGTATCTTGCTGCATCTGTCCAGTCTGCCCTCCCCCCACGGGATCGGCACCATGGGGCAGGCGGCACGCGATTTTGTGGATTTTCTGGCCAGGGCCGGGCAGAAATACTGGCAGATCCTGCCGATCTGCCCCACCAGCTACGGCGACAGCCCGTATCAGTCCTTCTCCACCTTTGCAGGCAACCCGTATTTCATTGATCTGGATCTTCTGGCCGCAGACGGCCTGCTTCTGCCGGCGGAGTATGAGGGCATCGACTGGGGCGGCAGCCCGGAATGTGTCGATTTCGGCCGTATGTACGAACTGCGCTACCCCATCCTGCACAAAGCCTGCCAGCGTCTGCTGGACGCCCCGCCGGCCGACTATGCGGATTTTTGCCGGGAAAACGCCTTCTGGCTGCCGGATTATGCCCTGTTCATGGCCTTGAAGGACGCGCACCAGGGCGCCGCCTGGAGCGAGTGGGAGCCGGAACTGATCCACCGGGACCCGGAGGCACTGGCCCAGGCCCGCCTCCTCCACGCCCGGGAGATCGACTTCTGGCAGGCTGTGCAGTATCTGTTCTTCCGGCAATGGAAGGAGCTGAAAGCATACGCCAACCGCAGCGGCATTGAGATCATCGGGGATCTGCCGATCTATGTGGCGGCCGACAGTGTGGATGTGTGGGGCTGCCCCGAGGAGTTCCAGCTGGATGAGAACCTTGTTCCCACCGAGGTGGCCGGCTGCCCGCCGGACGGCTTTTCTGCCACCGGCCAGCTTTGGGGCAACCCGCTGTACAACTGGGAGGAAATGAAGAAGAACGGGTATGCCTGGTGGATCCGGCGTATCCGCCACATGTGCAGCATCTATGATGTGGTGCGCATCGACCATTTCCGCGGATTTGCCGGGTACTACGCCATCCCCTTCGGCAGTGCCGACGCCTGCGGCGGACGCTGGCGGACCGGCCCCGGCATCGACCTGTTCCGCACCATCGAGAAGGAGCTGGGCCGGCAGAACATCATTGCCGAAGACCTGGGGTTCCTGACCCAGGATGTGTACGATCTGCTGGCCGCAACCGGCTACCCGGGCATGAAGGTGATGGAATTCGCCTTTGACAGCCGGGACGGCGGCAACTACCTGCCCCACGACTATCCGCGCAGCTGCATCGCCTACACCGGCACCCATGACAACGAGCCGGTCAACGGCTGGTTTGAGACGGCCAACCCCGAGGACGCCGCCCGCGCTGTGGATTACCTCAAGCTGACCCGGCGGGAGGGCTACAACTGGGGGATGCTGCGGGGCATCTGGTCCAGTGTGGCCGACCTGGCCATCGTGCAGGCGCAGGACATTCTGGGGCTGGGGCACGAAGCCCGCATGAATACCCCCTCCACCCTGGGCGGCAACTGGTGCTGGCGCGCCAAGCCCGGCGCCTTCAGCCCCCAGCTGGCCAAAAAGCTGCGCCATGTCACCGAGATCTACGGGCGCACCCCCTTTGAAGACTGAACCATGTTGAATCGAGATTCTCTGCCGGCGGCGTCCCGCCCCTCTATACGCCGCGCCGGTGCAGAGGAACTCCTGCGCCTGTGGCGCGGCCGCAGCGGCGGGAACACCCCGCCCACGGCTGTCTTTTTTGCCGATCACATCCGGCATGAAAACGCGGAGTTCTGGGCGCTGGAGCGCAGCGGTGAGCTGATTGGCGAGCTGTATGTTTTCAAGTCGCTGCCGGACCGGGATTTTGCGGACGGCCGCACAAAAGCCTATCTTTGCGCGTTTCTTGTGCGGGAAGCCGACCGGGGCAAAGGGCTGGGCAGCCAACTGCTGTCGGCTGTCCTGACCCGGCTGAAAGCGGACGGGTTCCGGTATGCCACCATCGGGGTGGAAAAGGGGGACGAGGCCAATCTTCGGCTGTATCGCCGGCACGGCTTTTCCGTAACGATCAAGGAGTGCCGCCTGGACCCCTGCTTTATGGACGAGGAGATGCGCCCCCGGGCTTGTCCCTGCTTTCTGCTGCTGTCCAAAACGCTGTAATGCCGGCCCCGCCGGCAAAAAGGACGGACACGCCGGCGGGTTTGTCCCGACGCTTTGTGCCCGGGCGCCAGACAACCGAAAACAGGTCCCTGACCGCGCCATGATCAGTTCACGGCGCAGGTCGGGGACCTGTTTTGTATACTGCGGCAGGAGCGCGGCGGGTCATTGGCGGCCCGGCAGCGTCACGCTCCGCACCCGGGGCCGCCGATTTTACGGGGTTCTGACCGGACCTGTGCCGGTATGGCGGTGCCGAACCTGACGGACCAGATCGCGGTTTTTGACAAAGAGGAAGACCGCCGGCACCCCGGCTCCGGCCCCAAACACGGCCAGCTGGGCCACAAGCCCCGCCATGCCCGACGAGACCACCTGCCGTGTCGCCAATGTTGCCAGGGCACCCAGCCCCGCCACCGCCGCCGGCACCAGCAGCCAGGCCCCCGGCCGGGGGCGCATCCGGGTGCAGCGCAGCATCCGGGCTGTGTTGAGCAGGCAGGTCATCAGGTTGGAAATCGCCATCATCCCCAAAAAGCCCAGGGCCCCGTACCGCGGCACCAACAGCACCGCCGCCAGGATCCGCACGCCGGAATCCAGCACCGCATACCGGAAGGTGGCCAGCTGTTCCCCCAACCCTTTCAGGATGCCGTCCACCATGCTTTCCAGGTACATAAACGGCGCCACCCAGCCCAGCAGGGAGACATACAGCCCGACCGCTTCCTCCCGGTAGACAAGGGTGGCCAGCGGTTCGCCGAAAAGGATCAGCCCGGCCCCGGCCACCGCGGAAAAAAGCCCCGCCGTGCGCATGGTGGTGTCGATCAGGCGCGCCTCGGCCGTCTTGTCCTTGCGGGTATGGGCGCGGGTGATCTCCGGCATCAGGAGTCCCGACATGGCCGACAGCACCGAAAACGGGAAGAAGATCAGCGGCAGCGCCATCCCCTTCAATGCCCCGTACTGGGCCACGGCTTCGCCCCTTTGCCCAAGGTGGAGGGTCAGGCACATCGGGATCAGGCTGCTTTCCACCGCCTGCAGGATGCTGACCAGCAGCCGGTTGCCGCCCACCGGCAGCGCGATCGCCCACAATTCCCGCCGGGCAAACCCCTGTACCGGGTCGGACGGCCGCGGCCGGAACGCCGGTTCCCGCCCGGCAAAGCAGGCCATCAGCAGGCAGGAACAGGCTTCGCTGACCGTGTTGCCGATGAGGACTGCCGCACAGGCGTATCCGGCCCCCCAGCCGGCCAGCAGCGCAAGGGCCATCGCCGCCACCAGCATCCGCACCGCCTGCTCCGCCAGCTGCGCCAGGATGTTCGGCCCCACCCGCCGCCTGGCCAGGAAGCACCCCCGCAGTGCCCCCGCCACCGCCAGGAAAGGCAGGCTGGGCGCCAGGACCCGCAGCCCCAGTTCGGCGCGCATGTCGTGCAGCGCCCAGCGGGCAACGACCGGGGCCAAGGCAAACTGGGCCAGCATCGCCGCCGTTCCCAGGCAGGCTGCCGCCCCCACCAGCCCCCACAGGGTTTGGGCCATCCCCCGGCCGCGGGCCAGGCTTTGGGCCGCCAGCCGGGTGGACGCCACATTGATGCCGGCGGACGAAAGAGCGATGAACACCCCGTACACCGCCAGGATCAGCTGGTACAGCCCCATCCCCTCGCTGCCCAGATACCCCGCAATGTACACGCGGAAGGCCATTCCCAGCAGCCGCAGGACAAACCCGCCCGCCGTGAGCAGCACCGCGTTTTTCAGATACAGCTTGAACCGCATGGCCGCGCCCCCTCTCTCCCCTGCCAACCTATGCGGCGGCCCGGGCGGGTATGCGGCTTTACGCCTGCGCTTCGGCCAGCGCCCCGCACAGGGCGTCCGCCGCGGTGGCCCGCGGCAGTGTGCGGGAAACGCTGCCGTCGCGTGCAGTGAGCTCGACACAGTCCTGCCGGAGATTGCGCGGACTGACGACCAGGCGGAAGGGCGCACCGATCAGGTCGGCATCCGCGAACATGACGCCGGGGCTGACCCGCCGGTCGTCATAGAGCACCTCCACCCCGCGGCGCTGCAGTTCGTCATACAGTGCGTCGGCACAGCGGCGTACCTCCGGGTCATCTGCCCGCACCGCGCACAGCTGGACCTGCCAGGGCGCCACCGTCAGCGGCCAGACGGGGCCATGCTCGTCGTGGTGTGCTTCACAGATCGCAGCGGCCAGCCGCCCGACGCCGATGCCGTAGCAGCCCATCAGCGGAAAGCGGGTCTGCCCGTCCCGGTCCAGGTAGGTCATCCCCATGGAATCGGTGTACTTGGTCCCCAGCTGAAAGATGTTTCCCACCTCGATGCCCCGGCGCAGTGTCAGCCCGGGCCGGCCGCAGCAGGGGCAGAGTCCGCCGGGCGCCGCCTTGGCGAAATCCCGGTATTCGGCGGACGGCAGGTCGCGGTTCATATCCAGCCCGACAAGGTGGTATCCCGGCCGGTTGGCACCGCAGACAAGGCCGCTGCGCCCGGCCAGGGAGCGGTCAAACAGCAGCACCCGGTCGGGGCGCGGCGGCAGCCCCACCGGCCCGATGGACCCGGGATACAGCCCGCAGTCCTCCTCCAGCACGGCGGGGCGGACGCCGCATTGCAGAAAGCGGGTCAGCTTTGTCTCGTTCACATCCAGATCCCCCCGCAGGAAAAGCAGCACCAGCCGGCCGTCGTCCTCCCGTCGATAAGCGACCGCCTTGCAGGTGTCGGCCGGGTCACACGGCAGGAAGCGGCAGAGCTCCTCAATGGTATGGACTCCGGGGGTCGCCACCTCGGCCTGCGGAGCATCCGCCCCGCGGGGCACGGCGGGAAGGCGGCATTCGGCTGCTTCCAGGTTGGCACGGTAGCCGCAATGCGGGCAGATGGCGATGGTATCCTCCCCGATGTCCGTCAGCAGCATGAATTCGTGAGAGACCCGGCCGCCCATCATGCCGGCGTCCGAAGCCACCGCAACGACCTGCGGCAGCCCCACCCGCGCAAAGATCCGCTGGTAGGCACGGCGGCAGTCCTCATAGAAGGCATCCAGATCCGCCTGGCTGGTGTGGAAGGAGTAGGCGTCCTTCATCGTGAATTCCCGCACCCGGATCAGCCCGGCCCGCGGGCGGGCTTCGTCGCGGAACTTGGTCTGGATCTGATAGATCATGAACGGGTAGCGGGTATAGCTGCGCCCGTATTCCCGCACCAGCTGGACTGCCGCCTCCTCATGGGTCATCCCCAGCACCAGGTCGTTGCCGCCCCGGTCCTTGAAGCGGACCAGTTCCGGTCCAATGCTGTCGTACCGGCCGGAAGCCTGCCAGAGCGAGGCCGGCATGACCACCGGCAGCTGTACCTCCTGGCCGCCCAGGGCGTCCATCTCTTCCCGCAGGATCTGCTCGATCTTGCGCAGGACCCGGACCAGCGGCGGAAAGGCCGAGAATACGCCGTTCATCACCTGCCGGCTGTATCCGCCGCGCACCATCAGGGCATGGCTGTCCACCACACAGTCGGCCGGGCGCTCCCGAAATCGCAGCCCGACCAGATGTTCCATCTTCATGGTTTCCTCCTTTTTTGCAAATAAAAAAGCCCCAAACCGACCCGCCTTGGATCGGTTTAGGGCGAACTGCATCAGTCCGTGGTACCACCTAAATTTGGAATGTTCCACACTCACAGAATACGGGAGCCTGCGCTCCGATATCCCGCCCCTGTAACGGGAGGCCCCCGGCGGCGTTTCACGGCCCGGCCGTTTCACGCGCAGCTCAAAGACGGGTTCGGCACCCCGGCGGCAGAAAGGCTCGCACCCACCGCCTTTTCTCTGACTGCCCCGGGCCGCTTACTGGTTCTTTTCACAGCTTTTTGCTTTTGGGATAGTATAGAGCAAACCGGCCGGCTTGTCAAGGCCCGTCCGGGCGGCGTTTCCCCGCTTCGTCCGGGCGGCGTTTCCCCGCTTCCCGTCCGGGGGACATCCATGGTATAATAAGGGCGTGAAGAAAACTGTGTGACCGGGCCGCCACAGCCGCCCGGCAGAAAGGATGGTTCCAAGATGACCGAATCCCAAAAAATCCAGGCCGCGGCGGAGTTTCTGCGCAGCCGCCTGCCCGAAGCCCCCGAACTGGCCCTGGTGCTCGGCTCCGGCCTGGGCGGCCTGGCCGAACAGATCGAAAACGCCGTTTCCATCCCCTACCGGGATGTACCGTACTTCCCGCTGTCCACCGCACCGGGCCACGCCGGGCAGTTTGTGGCGGGGCGGCTGGCCGGCCGCCCCGTGCTCTGCATGCAGGGGCGGTTCCACTACTATGAGGGCCACGAGATGTCCGCCATTGCGCGGCCGGTCCGGGTGTTCAAGGCACTTGGCTGCCGGGCGCTGGTGCTGACCAATGCGGCGGGCGGCGTGAACTATGACTTCCAGGTGGGGGATTTCATGCTCATCACCGACCACATCAATTTTATGGGCGCCAACCCGCTGCGGGGCGAGAACGAGGAGGCCATCGGCCCGCGTTTCTGCGACATGAGCCGGGTCTATGACACCGGCCTGCAGGAAATCGCCCGCCAGGTGGCCGCCGGGCAGGGGCTGAACCTGCAGGAAGGCGTTTACCTGGGGTATATGGGCCCCAGCTATGAGACCCCGGCCGAGATCCGGGCCTTCCGGACGCTGGGGGCCGACGCCGTGGGGATGAGCACGGTGCCCGAAGCCATCGCCGCCGCCCACTGCGGCCTGCCGGTGCTGGCCATGAGCCTGATCACCAACATGGCTGCCGGCATGACCGGCAAACGGCTGTCCGGCGAGGAGGTCATCGAGATCGCCAACCAGCGCGGGCCGGTCTTCCAGAAACTGGTGGCCGAGATTGTGGCGGCGCTGCCGTAACCCCTTGCATTTCCTGTCGGAAACTTGTAAAATTGATGGTATTGGCGGCTGCTGTGCACCGCCCGGCCGGCCCGACCGCCGGCCGCCAAAAATGCAGAACGCCGGGCCTGGCTGTCCCGGCTCAAAGGAGAGACTGTTTCAATGAGCGAAGAATGCACCCATGACTGCAGCAACTGCAGCGCCAACTGCTCCAGCCGCAACGCAGCGCCGCAGCATGAACCCCCGCACTCCAAAAGCCACATCAAAAAGGTGATCGGCGTTGTGTCCGGCAAGGGCGGCGTCGGCAAAAGCATGACCAGCGCCATGCTGGCCGTGGCCATGCGCCGGCTGGGCCACTCCGTCGGCATTCTGGACGCCGACATCACCGGCCCGTCCATCCCCAAACTGTTCGGCGTTCACGGGCCGGCCACCGGCACCGAGGACGGCATCTACCCCATCCAGAGCCGTACCGGCATCAGCGTCATGAGCATCAACCTCCTGCTGGAAGATGAGCAGGCCCCGGTTGTCTGGCGCGGCCCGGTCATTGCCGGCGCGGTCAAACAGTTCTGGCAGGAAGTGATCTGGGAAGATGTGGACTTCCTGTTTGTGGATATGCCCCCGGGCACCGGCGATGTGCCGCTGACCGTTTTCCAGACCCTCCCTGTGGACGGCATCCTCATCGTCTCCAGCCCCCAGGAGCTGGTCGGCATGATTGTAGGCAAGGCGGTGCAGATGGCCGAGATGATGAAGGTCCCGGTGCTGGGCATTGTGGAAAACATGAGCTATGTGGTCTGCCCCGACTGCGGCCGGAAGATCCAGGTGTTTGGCGACAGCCATGTGGAACAGACCGCTGAGCGCTATCACCTGCCGGTGCTGGCCAAAATGCCCATTGACCCCGAGCTGGCCAAGGAGGCCGACGCCGGCATGATTGAGACCTACGCCGGCGCCTATCTGGACGGCGCCGCCCAGGCGGTGGCCGATCTGCTGAAGAAGTAACACGGGCCCACCCCCGCAGATCTCTGCGCTCGAACCCGGTCAGGCGACCTGCAGGGCCGCTTGGCCGGGTTCGTGTTTTTGCCGCCTGCGGCTCGCCCCGCCAACCGAAAGGAGACCTTTATGAAAAAGTTTTTCAATGAGTTCAAGGCCTTTGCCCTCAAAGGCAACGTGATGGACCTGGCCGTCGGCGTCATCATCGGCGCGGCGTTCCAGAACATCGTCACCTCGCTGACCAACGATGTCCTCAACCCGCTGCTGGGCATCGCTTTCAGCACCGACTTCAGCAACGTGGTGCTGCCGCTGCCCAACAACGCCGACCCGCTGCGCCTGGGCGCCTTTATCTCGGCGGTCCTCAACTTTGTCATCATGGCGTTTGTGCTGTTCTGCATCGTCAAGGCCATGAACCACCTGTTGGCGCTGGGCCGCCCCAAAAAGGAGGAAGCCCCCGCCGCCCCCAAAGGCCCCACCCAGGAACAGCTTTTGGCGGACATCCTGACCGAGCTGCGGGCACAGAACGATCGGGAAGCCGCCCTTACAAAATAATATTAAGTATACACTTACATATTTGACTGTTATTCTGTTTTCGTCTTTGCTTTCTTTATTTTCTTTCGTTTTATCCTTGTCAAACGCCCTGCTGTATGGTATAGTACGGGTACGGACAAAGGCGTTCCGCTGTTTGGGTCATTGGGCCCATCAGCGGGGCGCCTTTATTTGTATCCCAACGGTATGGCGCGCCGCTGCGCCCATACTGACGTTGAGGCAGGAAGGAGACCGGGAGAGTATGGAACGTTTTACCGAACGCACGGCCCCCGCCGGGTTGTACGACCCGAAATTCGAGCACGACAACTGCGGCATTGGCGCGGTGGTGGACATCAAGGGGCGCAAGTCGCATCAGACCATCGACGACGCGCTGAAGATCGTGGAGCACCTGGAGCACCGTGCCGGCAAGGACGCCGAGGGCAAGACCGGCGACGGCGTCGGCATTCTCATGCAGATCAGCCACCGCTTTTTTGCCAAAGCCGCCGAGGCGCTGGGCATCGCCCTGGGCGCCGAGCGGGAATACGGCGTGGGGATGTTCTTCTTCCCCCAGGAGGAACTGCTGCGCAACCAGGCCAAAAAGCTGTTTGAGATCATCTGCCGGAAGGAGGGGCTGCCCTTCCTGGGCTGGCGCGAGGTGCCGGTGTGCCCCGAGATCCTTGGGCATACGGCCCGCAGCTGCATGCCCAGCATCTGGCAGGGGTTTGTGGGCAAACCGGCCCGCCTGCAGCCCGGGCTGGCCTTTGACCGGCGGCTGTATGTGGCCCGCCGGGTGTTTGAGCAGTCCAGCCCCGAAACCTATGTATGCAGCCTGTCCAGCCGGACCATCGTCTACAAAGGCATGTTTCTGGTCAAGGAATTGCGGCTGTTCTATCCGGACCTGCAGGACGCGGACTATGAGTCGGCCATCGGCATGGTACACAGCCGGTTTTCCACCAACACCGCCCCCAGCTGGAACCGGGCGCACCCCAACCGGCTGATTCTGCACAACGGCGAGATCAACACCATCCGCGGCAACGTGGATACCATGCTGGCCCGTGAGGAGACCATCAGCAGCCCCTTTTTGGAGGCGGACATGGCCAAGGTCCTTCCGGTGGTGAACCAGGGCGGCAGCGACTCGGCCATGCTGGACAACACGCTGGAATTCATGGTGATGAACGGGATGGACCTGCCGCTGGCGGTGATGGTGACCATCCCGGAACCCTGGTCCAACAGCCAGAACATGGACCCCAAGAAGAAGGATTTCTACCAGTACTACGCCACCATGCTGGAGCCCTGGGACGGCCCGGCCGCCATCCTGTTTTCGGACGGCGACGTGATGGGGGCGGTGCTGGACCGCAACGGGCTGCGCCCCTCCCGCTACTACATCACCCGGGACGGCCGGCTGATCCTTTCCAGCGAGGTGGGGGTGCTGGACATCCCCGCCGAAGAGATCGTCTGCAAGGACCGCCTGCGCCCGGGCAAGATGCTGCTGGTGGACACCGTCCGGGGGGAACTGGTGGACGATGAGCGGCTGAAGGCCGCCTATGCCGGCCGCCAGCCCTATGGCGAGTGGCTGGACCGCAACCTTGTGAACCTGCGGGATCTCCGGATCCCCAACGAGCAGGTCCCCACCGCCACGCCGGAAGAGCGGGTCCGCCTGCAGAAAGCCTTCGGCTACAGCTACGAAGACGTGACCGGCATGATCCTGCCGATGGCCAAAAACGGCAGCGAGCCCGCCGGGGCCATGGGCAACGACACCCCGCTGGCGGTGCTGAGCCACACCCATCCCCCGCTGTTCAACTACTTCAAGCAGATGTTCGCCCAGGTGACCAACCCGCCCATCGACGCTTTGCGGGAGAAGGTCATCACCTCCACCACCATCTATGTGGGCGCCCAGGGCAATTTGCTGGAAGAGAACAGCGAAAACTGCAAGGTGCTGAAGATCAACAACCCCATCCTGACCGAGACGGACGTGCTCAAACTCAAGGCCATGAAGGTGCCCGGCTTCCGGGTGCAGACCGTCTCCATCTGCTATTACAAGAACACCGACCTGGAAAAAGCCATCGATCGGCTGTTTGTGGATGTGGACCGCGCCTACCGGGATGGCGCCAATGTGCTGATCCTCTCGGACCGGGATATTGACGAATACCATGTGGCGATCCCCAGCCTGCTGGCCGTGGGTGCCGTATCCAAATACCTGGTGCGCACCAAAAAGCGCACCGCCATGGCGCTGATCCTGGAAAGCGGCGAACCCCGCCGGGTCCATGACTTTGCCACCTTGCTGGGGTACGGCGCCTGCGCCATCAACCCCTACCTGGCCCAGCAGACCATCCACGAACTCATCGAGGAAGGGCTGCTGAACAAGGACTACTACGCCGCCGTGACCGACTACAACAAGGCCGTGCTGGCGGGCATCGTCAAAATCGCCTCCAAAATGGGCATTTCGACCATCCAGTCCTACCAGGGCAGCCAGATCTTTGAGGCGCTGGGCATCAGCCGGCAGGTCGTGGACAAATACTTCACCAACACCGTGACCCGCGTGGGGGGCATCACGCTGCAGGACATCCAGGAGGACATCGAGCAGCGCCACCGCCAGGCCTACGACCCGTTGGGGCTGGATACCGCGGCCGCCCTGCCCAGCCTGGGCGCCCACAAGTTCCGCAGCGGTCCCCAGGCTGAGCAGCACCTGTACAATCCGCTGACCATCCACCTGCTGCAGCAGGCCTGCCAGACCGGCAGCTACGAGACCTTCAAGAAGTACACCGCCGCCATCGACCAGGTGGGGCCGGACCAGACCCATCTGCGCGACCTGCTGGACTTCAACTACCCGGAGGCCGGCGTGCCGCTGGACGAGGTGGAGAGTGTGGAGTCCATCGTCAAGCGGTTCAAGACGGCGGCCATGAGCTACGGCGCCCTTTCGGAGGAAGCCCACGAGTGCATGGCCATCGCCATGAACCGGCTGGGCGGCAAGAGCAACACCGGCGAAGGAGGCGAGGCCGCCGACCGCTACGGGACCGAGCGCAATTCGGCCATCAAGCAGGTGGCTTCGGCCCGGTTCGGCGTGACCAGCCAGTATCTGGTCTCCGCCAGCGAGATCCAGATCAAGATGGCCCAGGGCGCCAAGCCCGGCGAGGGCGGGCAGCTGCCCGGCGCCAAGGTTTACCCCTGGGTGGCCAAGACCCGCCACTCCACCACCGGCGTGGGGCTGATCTCTCCCCCGCCCCACCACGACATCTACTCCATCGAGGATCTGGCCCAGCTGATCTATGACCTGAAATGTGCCAACCGCAAAGCGGCCATCAATGTCAAGCTGGTCAGCGAGGCCGGGGTCGGCACCATCGCCGCCGGCGTGGCCAAGGCCGGCGCCGAGGTCATCCTGATCTCCGGCTACGATGGGGGCACCGGCGCCGCGCCGGACAACTCCATCCACAACGCCGGCCTGCCCTGGGAACTGGGGCTGGCGGAAGCGCACCAGTGCCTGATCCTCAACGGCCTGCGCAGCCGCGTGCGCATCGAGGCGGACAGCAAGCTGATGAGCGGCCGCGACGTGGCCATCGCCGCTTTGCTGGGCGCCGAGGAATTCGGCTTCGGCACCGGGCCGCTGGTGGTCATGGGCTGTGTGATGATGCGGGTCTGCAACCTGGATACCTGCCCCATGGGCATCTGCACCCAGAACCCCGAACTGCGCAAGCGCTTTATCGGCAAACCCGAGTATGTGATGAACTTTATGCGGTTCATGGCCCAGGAACTGCGGGAATACATGGCCCGCCTGGGCGTGCGCACGGTGGAGGAGCTGGTGGGCCGCACCGACCTTCTGCGCGTTCGCCCGGAACCCGCCGGGTCCCGGGCCGGCAAGCTGGACCTGTCCGCCCTGCTGAGCAACCCGCTGATCGAAAACAACCACGTCCATTTCGACCCGAAGGCCGTCTACGACTTCAAACTGGAGCAGACGCTGGACATGCGGGTGCTGATGAAAAAATTCAAGAAAAGCTTCGAGGCCGCCCAGCCCAAGCCGGCGCGCATCGAGGTAACGGTCGGCAACACCGACCGGGCGTTCGGCACCATTTTCGGCAGCGAGATCACCGCCAGGTTCGGCAACACCCTGCCGGACGACACCTTCCATGTGCTCTGCCGCGGATACGGCGGCCAGAGCTTCGGCGCCTTCCTGCCCAAAGGGCTGACCCTGGAACTGGAGGGCGACTCCAACGACTATCTGGGCAAGGGCCTGTCCGGCGGGCAGCTGGTGGTGTACCCGCCCAAGGCGGTCACCTACGACCGGGGTGAGAACATCGTCATCGGCAATGTGGCGCTGTACGGCGCCACCGGCGGCAAAGCCTTCATCAACGGCGTGGCCGGCGAACGGTTCTGCGTGCGCAACTCCGGCGCCACCGCCGTGGTGGAGGGCGTGGGCGACCATGGCTGCGAGTATATGACCGGCGGCACTGTGGTGGTGCTTGGCAAGACCGGCAAAAACTTTGCCGCCGGCATGAGCGGCGGCATCGCCTATGTGCTGGACGAGGACTGGGATTTCTACCAGCGGGTCAACAAGGACATGGTCAGCCTGGAACCGGTGGAGCACAAATACGACGTGGCCCTGCTGAAAGACCTGATCCGCGAACATGTGGAGCGCACCGGCTCGCCACGCGGGCGGCAGATCCTCAACGATTTCGGCGCTTACCTGCCCAAATTCAAAAAGGTCCTGCCCCACGACTATGACCGGATGCTGCGTCTGATCGCCCAGATGGAAGAGAAGGGCGAAGACAACGAGCAGGCGCAGATCGAAGCATTCTACGCCATGAAACACGCGAAATAAGGAGGTGGACCAAAATGGGAAAAGTGACCGGATTTATGGAGATCGCCCGGCAGACCGGCACGCAGCGGCCGCCGGAAGAGCGCATCCGGGATTTTAACGAATTCCACCTGCCGCTGCCGCTGGAAGAACAGCAGGCCCAGGGCGCCCGCTGCATGGACTGCGGCGTGCCTTTCTGCCAGAGCGGCATGATGATCGGCGGGATGGCCAGCGGCTGCCCGCTGCACAACCTGATTCCCGAATGGAACGACCTGGTGTACCAGCGACGGTGGGAGCTGGCGCTGCAGCGCCTGATGGCCACCAACCGATTCCCGGAATTCACCAGCCGCGTATGCCCGGCCTTGTGCGAAGCCGCCTGCACCTGCGGCATGGCCGCCGGGGCGCCGGTGTCCGTGCGGGAAAACGAGCACGCCATCATCGAATACGGCTACGCCAGCGGCGCGATGCGGCCGGTTCCCCCGCCGGTGCGCACCGGCAAGAAGGTTGCGGTGGTGGGCGCCGGCCCCGCCGGGCTGGCGGCAGCCGACCTGCTGAACCGGCGCGGCCATACCGTGACCGTCTATGACCGGGAAGACCGCCCCGGCGGGCTGCTGATGTATGGCATCCCGAATATGAAGCTGGACAAATCGGTCATCGAGCGCCGCATCGCACTGATGGAAGCGGAGGGCATCCGATTCGTTCTGGGGGCCGATGTGGGCGGCAGCCTGCCTGCCCGGGAAGTCCTGGAATCAGCCGACGCCGTGGTGCTTTGCTGCGGCGCCAAGCAGCCCCGGGACCTGCCGGTTCCCGGGCGGGAAGCCGCAGGGATCCACTTTGCGGTGGATTACCTGACCAGTGTGACCCGCAGTCTGCTGGATTCCCGGTTTGCAGACGGGCGGGCGATTTCGGCCGCCGGCAAACAGGTGCTGGTGGTGGGCGGCGGCGACACCGGCAACGACTGTGTGGGCACCGCCATCCGCCAGGGCTGCGCCGGTGTGGTGCAGCTGGAAATGATGCCCTGCCCGCCGCAGACCCGCACCGCAGACAACAGCTGGCCGGAGTGGCCCCGGGTCTGCAAGACCGATTACGGCCAGCAGGAGGCCATCGCCCTGTTCGGGCAGGACCCCCGGCTGTATCAGACAACCGTCAAGGAATTTCTGTGCCGGGAGGACGGCAGCGTCAGCGGCGCCGTGATCGCCCGGCTGGAAAGCCGGGTGGATGAGTCCACCGGCCGCCGGGTCATGGTTCCCACCGGGGAGGAGTTCACGCTGGACTGCGACCTTGTGCTGATCGCCGCCGGCTTTACCGGCTGCCAGCCCTATGTGGCGGACGCTTTCGGGGTGGAACTGACCGGCCGGGGCACCGTGGCCACCGGCGCGCCCTATACCACCGGCGTGCCCTCGGTTTTCGCCTGCGGCGATATGCGCCGGGGCCAGAGCCTGGTGGTCTGGGCGCTGCGGGAAGGCCAGGAGGCCGCCGCCGCGGTGGACCGTTATCTGATGGGGTACACGAACCTGTAAAGCCATCTGCCTTTACACAAGAAGATCCCTGCGCATTCCGCAAAGGAGTGCACAGGGATCTTTCTTTTTGTCAGAAGGTCCGGGATTCAGGCATTGTCCTGCAGGGCCGCCCGTGCTTCCCGGTGGTCCAGCGAACGGAACAGCCGCCGCAGCACCACCACCGCCGCGATGCAGAGCACTACTTCCGCCACCAGCTGGGCGTAAGCCAGACCGTACAGCGGGAACAGGTAGTTCAGGATGCACAGCGCCGGAATCTCCAGCACGATCTTGCGCATGATGGCAAAGATCAGGGCATTTTTGCCGAGCCCACAGGCCTGGAACACCCCCACCGCCAGGAAATCAATGCCGAGGAAGGGCAGCCCCAGGCTGAAGCCCTGCAAAAAGCGGGTGCCATAGGCGACGATGCTCTCGTTTTCCATAAACATGCTGATGAGCCAGCCGGCCGACTGGTGGCAGAAGATCGCCGCCAGCACCATGAAGGCGCCCGAGACCTTGATGCTGAACAGCACCGCCCGGCGCATCCGCTGGCCGTTGCCGCTGGCATAGTTGTACCCCACCAGGGGCTGGACCCCCTGGGAAAAGCCGGAGGAGATATTCCAGGGCACCTGATAGATCTTTTGGGCGATGCCCATGGCGGCCACCGCATCCGCCCCGAAGGCCGAGGCAAAGTTGTTGAGCAGGGTCATGCCGGTCACGTTGAGCAGGTTCTGGATGGAGGCAGGAATCCCCACCTGCAGCACCCCCACCACGATGGGGCGGCGGAAGCAGAACTTGCGCGGGTCGATGCAGACGCTGGTGGTGTGCCGCCGCAGATACAGCAGGACAAAGAAGTACAGGCAGGCCACACAGTTGGACAGGAAGGTGGCGAAGCCGGCGCCGGCCGCCCCCATCCCAAAGCCCCAGGGCATGATGAAGACCGGATCCAGCACAATGTTCAGCAGACAGCCGCTCATGGTGCCGATGCTGGCGTGCATGGTGGAGCCTTCGGCCCGCACCAGGTAGGCCATGATGACATTCAGGATCGCCGGCGGCGCCCCGCAGGTCACCGTCCAGAACAGATAGTCAGCCGTCGCCTGGAAGGTGGTGGCGTCCGCCCCCAGCACGCCGAGCAGCGGCGCGGCAGCCAGGGTATACCCCACCGAAAACAGCACCGCACAGATCAGCGAACAGTAGAACCCGAAGGCCGAGCTGCGCGCCACCGTGTCCTGGTCCTTCAGCCCCAGCGCACGGCTCATCATGCTGGAACTGCCGATGCCGAACAGGTTGTTGATGGCGTTGAAGGCCAGCAGCAGCGGCGCCGCCAGCGCCACGCCGGCGCTTTGGACCGGGTCGTTGAGCATCCCCACAAACAAGGTATCGGCCAGGTTGTACAGCACCATCACCAGCGAACTGAGGATGGTGGGCACCGACAAGGTCATCACGGCGCTGGGGACCGGGCGTTCCTCAAACAGGGCGAGACGGGATTGTTCCATTTTTCCTACACCTTCCATACACAGCGCCGTCCTGCGGTCCGCAAAGACCGGCGGGCGGCGCCTGTTCCCGCCGGCAAAAGACCGCAGCGGGGCATATTGATATTAGCATAGCACGTTATTTTGCGCTTGGCAAGGGCGGCGGAAGGTGTATTTTTGCCGGGCGCCGCAGCGGCGTGGCTCCCCGGCCGCCCTGCCTTCACAGCCAGGTGCGGAAGCGGCGCAGGTAGGCCGTTTTGGCCAGGCTCGCCAGCAGGATGTAGCCCGCCACGATGCCGGCCAGGGCGGCGAAGTAGCCCAGCGGCAGGGCGGTCAGCCCCAGCGCCGGGGCCAGCGGCGTGAAGGGCAGTGCGGTGGCCGCCGCGATGCCGGCCAGCGTCAGCACCGTGACCGGGGCCGAAGCGCGGCTCTGCACAAAGGGCAGCCGTGCGGTGCGGATCATGTGGATGACCAGCGTCTGGGTCCACATGGAGGCCACGAACCAGCCGGTCTGGAACAGGGCGATGAAGGCGTCCTGCGCATCAGGGGCCAGCTGCGCCGAAAACAGCCGGCCGCCGGTCGCCGCCGGGCAGAAGACGAAGTACATCACAAGGAAGGTCGCCCCATCAAACACCGAACTGACCGGGCCGTTCCACAGCATGAACCGGCCGACGCCCCGGGCGTCCCAGCGGCAGGGCGAACGGAGATACTCCGGGTCCACATGATCCCAGGAGATGGCCGTGCAGGAAAGGTCGTACATCAGGTTCAGCAGGATCAGCTGCAGCGCCGTCATCGGCAGAAAAGGCAGGAAGGCGCTGGCCGCCAGCACCGACAGCATGTTGCCGAAGTTGGAGGAGACGGTCATCTTGATGTACTTCATCATGTTGGCGTAGGTCTTGCGCCCTTCGATCAGGCCGCGCTCCAGCACCATCAGATCTTTGTCCAGCAGCACGATGGAGGCGGACTCCTTGGCGATATCCACCGCCGTGTCCACCGAGATGCCCACGTCGGCAGCTTTCAGGGCCGCCGCATCGTTGATGCCGTCCCCCATGTAGCCGACGCTGTGGCCGTTCTGCTGCAGGGTCTGCAGCACCCGGGCTTTCTGCGCCGGGGAGAGTTTGGCGAATACCGCGACCTGCTCCGCCTGCCGGGCCAGTTCGGCGTCGTCCATCTCTTCCAGGTCCGCGCCCAGCAGGACCCGGTCGGCCGGCAGCCCGACCTGCGCACAGATGGCGGCAGTGACCTTTTCGTTGTCGCCGGTCAGCACCTTGACCTGAACGCCGTAGGACTGCAGCGCCCGGATGGCGGCAGCCGCCGTGGGTTTGGGCGGGTCCAGAAAGGCCAGGAAACCGATGAGCACCATCTCCCGCTCATCCTCCGCCGAGAACTGCCCCACCGGGGCGGGGTCGTTCTTCTGGGCCACCGCAATGACCCGCATCCCCTGGGCGTTCAGCCGGTCGGCCCGGGCCAGCACCTGCTCCCGCAGCGCTTCGGTCAGCGGCAGGACCCGGCCGCCCCGCTCCACCCAGGCGCAGCAGGCCAGCATTTCCTCCACCGCGCCCTTTGTCACCATCTGGGTCTTGCCGGTCGGGCCGCTGACCACCACGCTCATGCGGCGGCGTTCAAAGTCAAAGGGGACCTCGTCCACCTTGCAGTAGGTCTCGATCAGCCGCCCGGCCCCCTGCTCCCGCTGCTTTTCGATGACGGCCAGGTCGATGAGGTTTTTCAGCCCGGTCTGAAAATAGCTGTTCAGAAACGCATGGCGCAGCACCCGGTCGTCCGGGTTGCCGTCCACGTCCAGGTGGTATTCCAGCACCACCTTGTCCTGGGTCAGCGTACCGGTTTTGTCGGTGCAGAGGATGTCGATGGAGCCCAGGTTCTGGATGGCGTTGAGGTTCTTGATGATGACCTTTTTCCGGCTCATGGCCAGCGCGCCTTTGGCCAGCGAGGTGGTGACGATCATCGGCAGCATTTCGGGCGTCAGCCCCACGGCCACCGAGATGGCAAACAGCACCGCCTGCATCCAGTTGCCCTTGGTGAACCCGTTGAGCAGCAGGACCAGCGGCACCATGGCCGCCATAAAGCGGATCAGCAGCCGGGATACCGCCCCCATCCCCTTTTCGAAGGCAGTTTTGGGGGGCTTTTCCTCCAGCGTTCCGGCCATGCCGCCCAGCATGGTATCGCCGCCCACCGCGACCACCACGGCCCGGGCGCTGCCGCTGATCACATTGCTGCCCTGAAAGGCCAGGCAGGGCAGCTCGGTAAGCGGAGCGCTGGCGTCTGCCGCTTCGGCGGCGGACTTTTCCACCGGCTCGCTCTCCCCGGTCAGAGCCGACTGGCTGATGAACAGGTCCTTGGCGTTCAGGATGCGCAGATCCGCCGGGATCATATCCCCCGCCGCCAGATGGACGATGTCCCCCACGACCAGTTCTTCCATCGGGCGTTCCTGCTTCACGCCCCCGCGCTCCACACAGGCGGTCGTGTGGATCATGGCGGTGAGCTTGTCGGCCACGCTGCCGCTGCGGGTCTCCTGCACGAAGCGCAGTGCGCCCGACACCGCCACCATCACCCCGATGATACCCACCGTCATAAAGTTTTTCTCCCCGGGTTCCGCCAGCAGGATGTCGGTGACCACCGATACCGCCGCCAACAGCAGCAAAACCAGCGAGAAGGGATCGGCAAAGGCTTCCAGCAGCCGCCGGGCTGCCGGCTTGCGCTTGGTGTGTACGATCCGGTTGGCGCCGCAGCGTTCCCGGGCGGCTTCGGCCTGCGCCTCGCTCAGCCCCGCAGGGGTGCTGTGCAGCCGGGCCAGCAGCCGGTCTTCCCGGTCGGCGGCCGCACGGCGCAGACCGGCCTGCACCGCACGGATTTTGGCGGGACGGTTGCCCGCACGGTTTTTGTTGAACATCTTCATGTCTGTACCTCCCATCAGGTCTGTGATGAATGGGAAAAGGTACAGTGCCTGCGGCAGACCGGCCCCGCCCTAGGCGCCGCAGCGGATGCGGGCCCCGGGGGCCGCCCCGTCCGGTGCCGGACGTTCCGTTTTGCTCCGGTCTGCCAAAAATAGGTCCGAACATCGGCCGGCACTGTTCCTGGTTCCCGCGTCCATGTTGTTCACCTCGCTTTACACAAAAAATCCCGACATACAAACAGCGCCCGCGTTCTGCATCCAAGTGGCAAAACGCGGGCGCCGGGCACAGCAAACAAAGGTTACGGGCGCAGGCGCCCGGACCTTGTGCAAGCTATGCAGCTGTTTCGTTTTGCCCTACTTCGGCATATCTCCATGGCGCCTCACCTTCCTTTCCGATCTCATTTTCTCCAAACAAAAAGCCCGCCTGACAGGCAGGCGGGCGCAAAACATGGATGGAGTGTTCGCCTGAGCTTTAACTCTGCAGGGCGTTGCAGCTGCGTTAGGGTGCGCCTTGGTTTCGACGCATCCTGTTCACCAGCGCATGGTGTCTCCACCATTTTGCGGCAGCAGCCCATATCCCTGCAGGAGCCTTACCTATCAAACAAGTATACAATACCATGGAATCCCTCGCCTGTCAACCCCCGCCTTGATTTTTCGGGGGCCGGCCGCCTTCCCTGTCGGTTGTTTTGTCCATATCGCAAGCCGGCTTTCCCGCCGTGGCCGGGGGCTTGGGGCCGGTCAAAACTCTCCCTTTCACGTCTTTGCCCGCCGGGCGGAAAGTGTCCGTTTTTGCGACACTTTGGGGAAATTGTCCCAAAAAATTCATTCCGGCCCGCCGCCCGCCCCGGTGACACCCCCCGGTGAGCGTGCTACAATAAAGAGGTGAAAGCCCTGTGGAACGGCGCACGGCAGAGGGGAGGCGTACCGCGTGGCGGATTCCAACATCACCAAACGGGCATTGGCGACAGCGCTCAAAGACCTGCTGGCCGACCGTCCGTTTTCAAAGATCAGCGTGGGAGATATCTGCGAAGCCTGCGGCATGAGCCGCAAGAGTTTCTACTACCATTTCCAGGATAAATACGAGTTGCTGAACTGGATCTTTTTTACCGAATTTGTGTCCCGCATCCGCACCGGCGAGGAGGAGAACGCCTGGATGCTGATGGCCGCGCTCTGCGATTACTTTTATGAAAACCGCGGCTTTTACCGCCGCGCCTTCGAGGTGGAGGGGCAGAATTCCTTCTGCGAGTATTTCCGCGAGATCCTGGGGGTGCTGCTGCAAAGTGAGATGGAGATGATCTTTGGCAGTGAGGAGGACATTGCCTTCTGTACGGATTTTTACCTGGACGCCCTGACCAGCTCGGTCCGCCGTTGGCTGAAAGCCCGGGAACCGGTCTCCGCCGCGGTGTATGTGCGGCAGCTGCGCCGCTGCATCATGGCGGTGTCCCGCCGGGTGCTGGACAAATACCAGCAGGACGCGGACGGCGAATGAATTCCTGTGCCCTTCCTTCGGCCCGCCCTGCAAAACAAGACCAAAATATTCCGCCCTGCCGGCGCTGAGGCCGAGCAGGGCGGTTTTGATTTGTCGGTTGGGGCAGTCACAGCCGGCAGGCCGGCCGGGCGCGCTGCAGGATCTCCCCCAGGCCGGCGCAGAACAGGTTGCAGCCCGGGTCCCCGGCCCGGGCAGACGCCCCCCGCAGCGAACCGCTGCCGTCAAAGGCAGCCGGCTGCGGGGCTCCCTCGCCGCCGATCGACCGGGTGATGAAGGCCACGTCCCGCCGCAGGTCCACCGGCACCACCGGGCAGGTCTGGCAGGCGCGCAGCCGGCATATATACTGATACAGGGCGTCCGCCTCGGCAGGCGGGCAATCCTCCGCCGCTTCCAGAAAGAGGAACAGTGGATGCTGTTCCGCCAGGGCGGAAAGCCAGCCGCCGGCCAGGACCGGCGCCGCCCGGTGGCAGGTGCTGTACACCGCATAGGGGAACCGGGCACGGCGCAGACGCCGGCAGGCGGCCGGAACTCCGGCCGGCGCCGCCTCTGCCCGGACAGCCACCAGCACATTGGGGGCGCCGGCCAGCGCCTGCAGCGCCGTTTCGGTGATGGCAGGGGGATCCAGCAGCAGCACAAAAGCGCCGTTCTCCACCACAGGGGGCAGCGCCAGCACGGCCGCCGGGTCCCCCTGAGGCCGCAGCAGAAAGGTGTGGATGCCAAGCGCGGCCGCCTCCCGCAGCAGCGCCGGGTAGCGGACGGCGCCGCCGGGGATGCTGCTGTCCACCGACAGGTCCAGCGCCCAGGGCACCGGGTCCCGGCCGGCGCGGCCGCGGGCCCGCTGGGCCCCTTTTGCGCAGCTCTCGTAACCAAGATTCACCCCGAACTGCAGCAGCCGTTCATGGTCCACATGGGCCAGGGCATCCCGCGCCAGAGCATAGTAAGCGCTGTCCGGTTTTCGGAGCATCCGCTGCACGGTGGTCAGCAGCTGCCGCTGGACCGGCCCCCGGGTAAGCGCCAGCCCCATATCCACAAGGTTGCGGGTGGCCCGGTCGGGCGCATGGATCCCCCGATCCAGGGCCCGGCGCACCGTGGCTTCGATCAGCCGGCGGGACAGATCCTTTTGCATGGCGGCGCCTCCTTTCTGCCGGGATTCCCGCCGGGAAAGGCGGGTGCGCTTTCTTTCAGTCTTACCATAACGCAACCGCCGCCGAAAGAAAAGGGACAATTCCCGCCGTATGTCCCAAAAGAGAACGGTTCGCAGCCGCTGTCCCATTTTTGCCCAACCGGCGTTTGCTGCCCCATGACGGGGACGGCCCGCCGTATTAGGATGAAGCTGTGAGGCCCGAACGGCCTCGCAGCGGTTCTATACCGTGCAGATCAGAAGAAGCGAGGGAACCTGAATATGGGAATTACCGACAAAGTTAAAAACGCGGCGCTGGCCGCTGTGATCAACCAGGGACTTGCCTATCTGGAAAAGGACCCGGAGCAGAACATCCCGAAACTGATGGCCCTGGTGGATAAGGTCGTGCCGGCAGACTGGTACACCGCCCAGCGCAAGGCCTTCCGCACCGCCATTGCCGAGAAAAACAACTGGTACCAGCTTATGATGCGTGCCTATCAGCTGGACCCCGGCGTGCGGCGGACCTTCTTCCAGAATTTCATCATCAACGCCAGCCTGCAGGGCAGCGCCACGCAGGATGAGATCTCGGCCAAAGAGAACTGCAATGTGCCCTGGGCCATCCTGCTGGACCCCACCAGCGCCTGCAACATGCACTGCACCGGCTGCTGGGCAGCCGAATACGGCAACCGGCTGAACCTGAGCTACGAGGACCTGGATTCCATCGTGAGCCAGGGCAAACAGCTCGGCACTTATATGTATATCTTCACCGGCGGCGAGCCGCTGGTGCGCAAGGCGGACATCCTGAAGCTCTGCGAAGCCCATCCCGACTGCGAATTTCTCTGCTTTACCAATGGGACCCTAATCGACGAGGCGTTCTGCCGGGAGATGCTGCGGGTCAAGAACTTCGTGCCGGCCATCAGCCTGGAAGGCTTTGAGGAAGCCAACGACGGCCGCCGGGGCGAGGGCGACTATGCCAAGGTGATGGCGGCCATGAAGCTGCTCCGGGAGAACCGGCTGCCCTTCGGCGTGTCCACCTGCTACACCAGCGCCAACTGCGCCGATGTGAGCAGCGAAGCCTATTTTGACGACATCATCGAAGCCGGCGCCTTCTTCGTCTGGTTCTTCCACTACATGCCGGTGGGCTCGGGTGCCGTCCCCGCCCTGCTGCCCAGCCCCGAACAGCGGACCGAGATGTACCGGCGCATCCGCGCTTTCCGCCAGAGCAAGCCGATCTTCTCCATCGACTTCCAGAACGACGCCGAGTATGTGGGCGGCTGCATTGCCGGCGGCCGACGCTACCTGCATATCAACGCCCGGGGCGATGTGGAGCCCTGCGTCTTCATCCACTATTCCAATGTGAACATCCATCAGTCCACCCTGCTGGACGCCCTGAAGAGCCCGCTGTTCATGGCCTATCACGACGGCCAGCCCTTCAACCAGAACATGCTGCGTCCCTGCCCGATGCTGGAAAATCCCGAACGGCTGCGCGAGATGGTCCGGCAGACCGGCGCCCGCTCCACCGACTATGAATCGCCGGAGGATGTGGAGGTTCTCTGCGACCGCACCACCCCTTATGCGGCGGCCTGGCAGCCCACCGCCGACCGGCTCTGGGCGGAAAGCGGCAAGAAGGCGTGACCCACGCCGCAGAGCCCGGCAATTTCCGCCGGGTTTCTGCAGCAAGGGAAGGCCGGCGCCATCGCCCGCACAGGACCTGAACCGGCAAGAGGAATCGGCCCCCGAGGAAAGCTTCTTTGGCTTCCTTCGGGGGCCGATTCTCTGTCTGTGCGGGCGGGAAGGGCGGTTTTGCAGCGTCTCTCCCCAGGCGTGTTCCGCCGGGCTGCGTGCCGCACTCTCCCCCTGCCCGGGCCTGCCGCCGCGGGTTCCGGCCTGTGTCAGTCGGGCTGCCGGGCAACGCCAAACAGCGTCAGGTTCAAAAGTTCTTCCGCCACCTGGAACAGCGAATGGACATCCTGGACCGGCGTTCCGGTTTCCGCCCGATACTGGGCGGCCAGCTGCCAAAAGTAGGTGTTGACGCATTCCAGGTACCGGGTGACCTTTTCGCCGCTCAGCCCCGGCCGCAGCGTCATCCGTGCGGCGATCGCATGAAAAAAGCGCTGGTTGACCTCGTACAGCGGCCTGTGCAGCGTATGGATCGCCTCGGCCAGCTGCCGGGGCGGGCGGAGCAAGGCGGTCTCAAAGATCAGTTTCTGCTGCGGGTTGCGCTGGAAATAGTCCTCCCGCAGCAGGCAGAAATCCCGGACCGCATACAGGGTCTCTTCCTCCGCCAAAGACGGAGCCCGGGATTCGATCTCCTTTTGCAGCTGCGAGAAGATGGTCCCCACACAAAGCAAAAACAGCTCATCCTTGTTGGAATAGTAGTGGTACATCATCCCCTTGGAGATGCCGTGCCGTGCGCAGATGTTTTCCATCGAAACTGCATCGTATCCACGGGTGCCGAACTCTTCCATGGCCGCCCGCAGAATCTCACGCCGGCTGCGTTCCTGCCTTTCCTTTTGTGTCATGGTGGATGCTGCCTCCCTCCGCCTGGTGCAATTCACCGGCCCATTCAAAGCCCTTCTTGGCCATAAACACCGCAATGATCTCATTGATCACCGCCGCGGCTGCGATGGTCCCCTGGTAGACAGTCATAGAAGGGTCCCTCCTTAATTTATAGACGGTTTCGTCTACATGCTTGATTATAGCACTTATAGACGAATCCGTCTGTAAACTAACTGTGAACATTTTTCCGTCCCCCGCCGCCTTTCCCATTCTTTGCAGGGATTTTACAGGAACATGGTGGCAGGCCGGTTCATCCTGCGCCTATAATGGCATAGAGTATACAAGAAAGAGGGGATTCTTACGAAGGCCGAAACGATTGAAGCAAAGCGCGCCGACCGGGTGCTGGTCGGTCTGGCCCTGCTTGGCCTGGTCCTGTGGTTCGTCTGCGGGGCGCTCGTTCTCTTTGTGGACAGTGCTGTTCTCTCGCTGGGGCTGGTCGGTTTTGTGCAGGGGGTCCTGCGTCAGCTGCTCGGCGCCGGCTTGGCCCTGCTGGCCGTGGGGATCTGTCTGCACTTCCTGCGCAAGCCGGGCGCCACCGGCAAGAGGGTGCTGGCCTGTGCCGCCGTGATCTGCGTTCTGCTTGCCTTTTCTGTCGCCTGTCTGTGCAGCCTGGTGCTCGACCTGCCTTATCTTCACCAGCCGGCCGTCGCCCGTTTGGATCAGCTGCGCTTTGAGCAGGATGTGGTAAACGACGGCGGCTCCCGCTACTCCCTGGAGGGCGTCACCCCCGACGGGACCGTCTTGTCCTTCCCGGTCTCCCGCCGCGTCTTTCACAGCGGGCTGGATGCGGTTGGAAGCGGGCGGGAGCTGCAGGCGGAAATCACCTATCTGCCCCACACCGACGTTCTCCTCTCCCTGGACTACTTGACGCCGAAAGGGAGTGCTTCCCGATGATCGCTGACTTTGTCGGGGCGGCCCTCCCGTGGGTGCTGATCGGCCTGGCCATCATCGCCATTGTCTGTTCGAATCGGAAAAAGTGAGCGGCGGGATGTTCCGCCGTCCGGTCTATCCGCCGCCTACATCACAAAGCGCACAGCCCTGCATTGGCTGTGCGCTTTTCTATTGCCCGTCGCCTGCCGAGCCCGGGGCATCCAGCCGGTCCAGATCGGCCAGCGCCTTTTCGTAGTCCTTCACATAGTACCTGAGGGTTTTGCGCCCCCTGGCAAGGACGGTGTGGCCTTCGGATTCCAGCCGCGCCTTCTGGGTTTCGACCCCGCCCGGATATTTTGCGTTGAGTTCCCCGTTGGCTTTCAGCGTCCGCCAGTAGGGTGTTTTCTCGGTGTCCCGCTGTTCGCTCGCCCAGGCGGCGATGGACACAAAGATCCCCGCCGTGATGGGCTCGGTAAAGTCGGCCTGGTTCTGCCGTGCGAAGTGCGCCCGTATGGCGCCGACCGTGGTCAATTGGCCCCGGGGGATCCGCTTCATGACCCTGTCGTAGTCCAGCGGCGGTGCAAAGTACATCCTGTCCCCGCCGTACTTTTCTATGCTCTTTCTGTCTGTGATGACCTGCATCTTCGGCATATCCTTGCTGTTGTGCAGCATGGCATTAAAATCTTTCCGTTCTTCGTGTGCCAACGCGATCACCTCCTGTCTCTATTATACCGGATCCTTTGGTTCCTGCAATGAGAGACTTACAGTTTTTTTGCGCGGCCATGAAGTGGATAACAGTTTGGATCCTACGGGGTGCGGCGATTCGTTTTCGCAAAATCGCCCGGATCTCTGCCGGCTGTCCGACAGACCTTTCCCCCTTTCCTTACCGGTCGCCTGGCGAATTTGAAGGCAGGAATCGGATCCGGTCCCTTTTGGTGGGGACCCCGTCACGCACGGTCACCCAGTTTCCGTCACGAAACACTTCATATCTTTCAAACGCACAGGGCAAACCGCGTGCAGACGCCAAGTCGCACCGGTCCATAAGCTGAAAATGCAGGTGCGGGGCAAAAGAATTGCCGGAATGTCCGATCCGCCCGATTCGTTCCCCCTTGGTCACACTTTGCCCGGCCGCTACTTGTACAGAGCCGGTCTGAAGGTGAACAAGCGCCGCATAGACCCCTTCTGCGCACTGGATGATAACGAAATTACCCGCCACCGCTTGCACGTCATCCTTGTCCGGGTCAAAATGGCGGGCATTTTGATAGGCATTCGCCAGATCTCCAAGCAGATTGGTCCGCGGTCGTTCCGGGTAGCCGTCCCTGGCTTCAACGACAACGCCGTTGCAGGGGGCATATACTTCCTGTCCCCAGCAATAATATCGGGCCAGTGAAACGCCCCGCAGAAGGTATTCCAGAAGACCTGCCTGATAAGCGGGATACCCTTTTCGATTCCAGTCCACCTGGATAAAATCGTAGGCATACCGCGAGCCCAGCCTATTGGTGCCATGGCTAGGAATTTTGGACCCTGGCGTATTGGGGGCATACCATTCCCCCCGCAGTGGTTGGCGTGCTTGGGTGGTGACATTTATCTCAGCGAGGCAAGGCCCTTGCCCGCACGAGGAATCTCCCGCGCCCTAACAACGCCCCGCAGGGGCGTTGTTGCCGCCCGGGACGATGACCGGGCGGCGCGGGCTGTTCGATTCCCGTACGGGTCACCGACGCCCTGGGCGTCCTTGTACGCTATACAATAGAAAAAGCACCTGCCACATTTGAGCAGGTGCTTTTTGTCTGGTGACCCGTACGGGAATCGAACCCATGTTAACGGCGTGAGAGGCCGCTGTCTTAACCGCTTGACCAACGGGCCATATAAAGAGAAGCCGGCATCTACCTATTTTCACAGGCCGTCTCCAGCCAACTATCTTCGGCACAAGTGAGCTTAACTTCTGTGTTCGGAATGGGAACAGGTGGGGCCTCACCGTCATCGACACCGGCCGTCCGGAATATATCAATCAGCTTGCGCTGTTGTCTTTCCCGGACGTCTCTCTATTTTGTTTTAGAAGGACGTGCCTTCAGAACTGAATAATACCTGCTTTGCAATCAGAGTACAAGTGCTTTCTT
>DWWE01000033.1 GCA_019119835.1 Candidatus Gemmiger stercoravium
GCCAGGAAGGTCTCGGTGAGGGTGAGGTCGGCGCCCAGTTCGCCGCAGATGCCCACCCAGATGCCGTTTTTGTGGGCGTTCTGGGTGACAAGGCGGATCATGCGCAGCACCGCCGGGTGGTGGGGGTCGTAGAAGCGGCCCAGGTCGTTGTTCTGCCGGTCGCAGGCCAGGGTGTACTGGGTCAGGTCGTTGGTGCCGATGCTGAAGAAGTCCACCTCTTTGGCCAGCCGGTCGCTGAGCATGACGGCGGCGGGGGTCTCGATCATGATGCCCAGCGAGACATCCTCGCTGTAGGGGATGCCCTCGGTCTTCAGGTCCCGCTTGACCTCTTCGCACAGGCGCTTGGCCTCCCGCACTTCCCAGACGTTGGTGACCATCGGGAACATGATGCCCAGCTTGCCGTAGGCCGACGCCCGGTAGAGCGCCCGCAGCTGGGTGCGGAAGACCTCCGGCCGGCTCAGACAGATGCGCAGCGCCCGCATCCCCATGGCGGGGTTGTCCTCATGGGGGAGGTTGAAGTAGCCGATCTGCTTGTCGGCGCCGATGTCCAGCGTGCGGATGATGACCTCCTTGCCCTCCATGTCCGAAAGGACCTGCTTGTAGGCTTCGAACTGCTGGTCCTCGGTGGGGTAGTCCTCGCAGTTGAGGTAGAGGAACTCGCTGCGGAACAGCCCGATGCCGCCGCCGTCGTTGACCTGCACGGCGTGGACATCCTCCGGCGAGCCGATGTTGCAGTATACCCGGATGGACTTGCCGTCCTTGGTGACGTTGGGCTGGCCCTTGAGGGTCTCCAGCAGACGCTGCAGGCGCAGCTGTTCTTCCCGCTTTTTCATCAGCCGGTCGCGGGTCATGTCGTCCGGGTCGATGACCACGTTGCCGGTGGCGCCGTCGATGATGACCGGGCGGCCCGCATACTCGGCCTTGAGGGCGCCGCCCACCCCGACGATGGCCGGGATGCCCATGGTGCGGGCCAGGATGGCCGTGTGGCTGGACCCGGAGCCCCCGGCGGTGATGAAGCCCAGGATCTTGGACTTGTCCAGCTGGACCGTCTCGGAGGGGGCCAGGTCGTCGGCCGCCAGGATGACCGGCACGTCGGAGGCGATGCCCCCGGCCACCGCGCCGGACAGGATGTCCAGCAGCCGGCGGGAAACGTCCTTCACGTCGGCGGCGCGGGCCTGCATGTAGGTGTCGTCCATGGCTTCGAACATGGCGGCGAACTGCTCGGCGGTGTCGGCGATGGCCGCCTCGGCGTTCATCTTCTCTTCGGTGATGCGCTGCTCGATGGCTTCCTCATAATCCAGGTCCTCGGCCATCATCTGGTGGGTCTCAAACAGCATGGCGGCCTCGTCGCCGGCTTCGGCCCGGGCCTTCTCGGCCAGGTCGCCCAGCTGCTCCACCGCGCCGGTCTGGGCGCCCTTGAAGCGGTGCCACTCGGCGTCGGTATCCTCGACGGTATAGCGGGGGATCTCGGTCTGAGCGCGCTGGTAGAAGTACAGCGGGCCGGCCCCCACGCCGGAGGACACGCCCTTGCCCTGAATGCTAATCATAGTCTTACACCTCTTCCGTCACGGCCAAAAGGCCGGTCAAAACCAATGGGCGGCCAGCCTGACGCGGCGGCCGCCCATAACGGGGTCGTGTTCGGTTCGGGGGCGGCGCCCCCGGGCGCTGTGGCAGCGTGTACCGGCTGCTTACAGATGCTCCTTGAAGAAGACTTCCAGCGCGGCGGCGGCGTCGGCCTCATCGGGGCCTTCCACCTGCACGGTGACAGTGTCGCCGCACTTGATGCCCATGCCCATCAGGGCCATCAGCTTGACCGCGTTGACCGACTTGTCATCCTTGACGATGGTGACGGTGCTCTGGTACTTCTTGACTTCCTTGACCAGAAGCCCCGCCGGGCGGGCATGGATGCCGACTTTTTCCTGGATGGTATAGGTAAATTCTTTCATCTTCATATCCTCCCAAACGGCCGGGAGCCGACTGGGTGCGGCCCCGGCAGATGATTTGCCTTTATCATAACACGTTTACGGGGCACCGTCAACAGGAAAGGGTGCCCCTTTGTGTCGGCTTTTGTGGAATCCGGGGAAAAGGCCGGGCCGGGCGTGCATCTTTCCTCCATAACATCAGTCGCAGTAAGCCCGGTGCAGTCCCTATCCCGGCCGGGTCTGCCGGGTTTTGGGGGAGAGTTTTCTCCAGGCCGGGGCGGGCTTACCCGTCGAGCAGGCGGGCCAGCACATCCTCCGGCCGGGGGGTGTGGCGGGGGTAGCGGGCCCGCAGCGCCGGCGCCGCGCCGTCCATGATGTAGGGCAGGCCCACCGCGTCCAGCATCGGCAGGTCGTTGTAGTTGTCCCCGAAGGCCATCACCTGCCCGGGGTCCAGCCCCAGCACCCGGCAGAGCGCCTGCACCCCCAGGCCCTTGTTGGCCAGGGTGGTGTCGATCCAGTAGGGGCCGGCCACCGCGGCGTTGGCCTGCCGCCAGCGGGGCACGAACCGGTCCGCGTAGGCGGCCGAGCCGTCCGGCAGGTAGACGCTGACCTTGACGATCTCCTCCGGGATGTCGGCCGGGTCGGCGATGACCCGGTAGCGGTTGCCGATCTCCCGGATGCGGCGCAGCATCCCCAGCCCCCGCTCCATCAGGTAGCTGGTGTTCTCGCCCGAGAGCATGACCTCCCCCCGGCCTTCGCTGCCCTGCCACATATCCCGGGCAATGGCCAGGGCCAGGTCCCGGGGCATCGGGGTCTTGGCGATGACGGCGCCGTCCTTGCAGACCACCGCCCCGTTTTCGCACAGAAAGACGCAGCCTTCGGCCACCGGGGCGAACAGCCGGCGCAGGCTGGTATACTGCCGGCCGCTGGCCGGGCAGAACAGCACGCCCCGGGCCTGCAGGCGGCGGATCAGGGTCAGGGCTTGCCCGCTCACGGCGCTCTGGCCGTAGGGCAGCAGCGTACCGTCCAGGTCGCTGCAGATCATCGGGGGCAGGTTGCACATGGGAAAACCTCCTGGGTGCGGGTCAAGGGTTGGGTCTGGCGGCCCGGTGCAGGGCGGCCAGGCGGCGGTATTCGGCGGCGTTGTCGGCCAGGGCGGTGCGCTGTTCGGGGCGCAGGGGCCCCCGCACCCGGGCGGGCACCCCCGCCGCCAGCGTGTGGGGCGGGATCACCGCCCCCTCGGGCACCAGGGCCCCGGCGGCCACCAGGCAGCCTTCGCCCAGCGTGGCGCCGTCCAGCACGGTGGCGTGCATGCCCACCAGGCAGCCCGCCCCCAGCGTGCAGCCGTGCAGGATCGCCCCGTGGCCGACGCTGGCGCCCCGGCCCACCGTGATGTCCAGCTCGGGGCCGGTGTGCAGCACCGCGCCGTCCTGGATGTTGGCGTCCGGCCCGATGCGGATGCTGCCGGTGTCGGCCCGCAGCACCGCGCCGTACCAGACGCTGCTGCCCGCCGCCAGGGTGACGGCGCCGGCCACCACCGCGTCCGGCGCCACAAAAGCCGCAGCCGCCGTGTCCGGCACGGCGCCCGGCAGGGTGAGTACAGGCATGGGGGTCCCTCCTTTTTTGTCCTTGCGCCCGGGGATTACCGTCGGTCCAGCAATCGGTGCCGCCGGCGGGCGCCGCTTTCAGTCTACACCATTTTCGCGTTTTTGCAAAGCCGGGGCCCCGGCGGAAAGCTGCAGCCGGCGGTATTCGGCCGGGGAGATGCCGTATTCCCGCCGGAACGCCCGGTAGAAGGTGGAGTAGTCGCCAAAGCCGGTGCGGGCGGCGGCCTGTTCGGCGCTGTCGCCTTCCTGCAGGCGCACCTTGGCCGCAATGAGCCGCCGCTGGGTGACGAACCGGTAAAAGCTGACCTTCATGCGGCGGCGGAACAGCTGGTTGACCGTGCTTTCGCTGACAAGGAAGCGGCGGGCGGTGTCGGCCAGGTTGATCTTTTCGGACAGGTGGTATTCGATGTACAAAAGCAGCTGGTCCAGCAGGTCCTGCTGTTCGGCCTGGGGGTCCGGGATGTTGCTGCCGGTGCGGGCGCGGGCCATCTGCACCAGCAGCCGGATGGTGTTGCCCAGCACCGCCGCCTCCCAGCCGGGGGCGCGGGTGTAGTTTTCCTGCACGCCGGTGCGGAACAGCCCGCCCAGTTCCTCCTGCCAGGGGGTGGCGGCGGTGCGCAGCAGAAAG
Source organism: Candidatus Gemmiger stercoravium (assembly GCA_019119835.1). Taxonomy (GTDB): domain Bacteria; phylum Bacillota; class Clostridia; order Oscillospirales; family Ruminococcaceae; genus Gemmiger; species Gemmiger stercoravium. Next base: position 4,158 of record DWWE01000033.1, read on the forward strand.
GCTTCGGCGGGCAGCAGCTCCTCCTGCGGGAACGCCCCGTGGAGCATTTCGGCAAAGGCCGGGCTGGCCCACAGCACATACCGGGTGTAGGGTTCCACCAGCTTGTCCAGCAGAAGCGGGCGGTGGCTGGTGCCCGGCGGAATGTAGACGATGTCCCCCCGCTGCAGCCGGTACCGCTGGGTCCCCAGCAGATACTGCAGGCTGCCGCCGCGGCAGAACAGCAGTTCATAAAAGGTATGGCTGTGCAGCTGCACCCGGTCCTTGACATCGCTGGCATCGTCGTGGGTGTCCACCCAGGGCGAGTCCATCTCCATCTCCTGGTAGACCGCGCTGGGGTCGTAGCCTTCGGCCCGCAGGGCCTGGTTCACCCGGGGGCGGTTGGCGGACAGCGGGTCGGTATACTTGCTGTGGGTCAACGTACGCAGTTGGCTTAGTTTCACAAACCTTTCCCCCTTCGTTTGTACAATTTGGACACATTGTAACATATTCTTGTCAGATTTGCAATATTTTATGCGAAAACTGCAATTCACTTTGCGCCATTGACAAAGTAAAATAGAAGGTACCAGGGGCAGCCCGCACGGGCCCGGCGGGCCCCCGGAAAGCGCGGCGGCCGCCCCGGCACCGCCGCACAGTTTGGAAAAGGAAAAGTTTGGAACGTTTTGGAAACGGAAAAGGAGGAAGTCAATCCTATGGCATCTACCACCAAAAGCAGCGGCCTGACCCTGAAGCACCAGGTCGGCTACGCCATGGGCGACCTGGGCGGGTGCATGACCTTCGCGCTGATGGGCTCGATGGTCACCCGCTATTACACCAACGTGCTGCATGTGAACACGGCGGTCCTGGCCGTCCTGCTGTTCATCTGGAATGTCTGGGACGCCGTCAACGACCCGCTGATGGGCATTCTGATGGACAAGATATACGCCAAACACCACAACCCCAAGGGCAAGTTCCGCCCCTGGCTGCTGCGGGTCGCGCCGCTGCTCTGCATTACCGCCATCGCTTTCTGGACGGTGCCCACCTTCTTCCAGGGCACCGCGATGCTGGTGGTGCTGTTCTTCTGCAAGATCCTGTATGAAGCCTGCTACACCATGTTCAACATCCCGATGGGCTCGCTGCTGGGCGCCATGGCCAACAACGACGTCGAGCGCTCGACCCTGTCCAGCGCCCGCGGCTTCGGCTCGGTGATCGGCAACGTGGTGCCCATGATGATCCTGCCCCAGCTGCTGGATAAGTACGGCGACACGTCCTTCGCCTTCGGTGCCGGCGCGGCGGTCTGCGCGGTGATCGGCTTTGTCTTCTGCCTGCTGCACTACTTCTGGACTGAGGAGCGCAACCTGGCCGCCGTGGAAGCGGTGGGCAAGGACGGCGGCATGAAGCTCAGCGACATCGGCGAACTGTTCACCAAGAACCGCGCCTTCATCGCCCTGATCCTCCACGGCATCTGCATCTGCACCCAGCAGTATGTGGCGCTGACCTTCGGCAGCTACATGTACGGCGACGTGCTGGGGGACATCGGCATGATGAGCCTGCAGAGCTCCTTCACGATGGTGCTCAACGTCGTGATCCTCTCCCTCTGCCCGATGATCAGCAAGAAGATCGGCCTGGAAAAGCTGATCCGCCTGTGCCTGGTGGGCGCGGCCATCATCTACGGCGGCCTGTTCGTCGTCATGTCGGTCACCACCGTCAGCGCGATGGTCTACATGGTGGTCACCACCATCGCCTCCGGCCTGAGCGCCATCTCCATCTTCATGCAGTGGGGCCTGGTCGCCACCGTCAACGACTACCACGACTATGCCACCGGCAAGCGGGCTGAGGGCACCGTCTACGGCGTCTTCAACCTGTCCCGCCGCGTGGGCCAGACCATCGGCAACTCGGCCGCCGTCTTTGCGCTGGGCATCATCGGCTACACCGCCGGCGCCGCCACCCAGCCCGCCTCGGCCGTCGCCGGCATCAAGGCCGGCTGCCTGCTGATCCCCGCCATCGCCCTTGCGGGCTCCTGGATCGCCTTCCGCTTCATCTGGAACATCACCCCGGACATCCGCGCCAAGATGGAAGCCAAGAAGATCGCGGCCCAAAAGTAACCCCGCACCCCTTGCGCATACCCCGCACCCCTGTCCCCGGCGGTCCCCGCCGGGGATTTTTGGAAAGTCCGCCCCTGTGTTCATACGAGATTCATTTTTAGGTTGTACGATACTGATGATCAATAGGTGACCCGGGCGCCCCACGCGCCGGGCCGGGAGGTTGTATTATGGAACTGCGCACCCGCATTCTGCCGAGAATGCTCAACAGCGAGGTGGAAAGCTACCTCGAACACAACGACATCATCATCGTGCCGGTGGGCACGGTGGAGATGCACGGCGGTTTCCCGCTGGACAGCGAGACGGTCATCAGCGAGGCATACGCCCTGAAGATGGCCGAAGCCTGCGACGGCCTGGTGCTGACCGGGCTGCCCTACTTCTACGCCGGGGCCACCGCGTCGGGCCGGGGCACCGTGCAGGTGTCCATCCGGCAGGGCATCGACTATCTTTCGGCCATTGCCCACAGCCTGCTGCGCCAGGGCTTCAAGCGGCAGGTGTACATCAGCTTCCACGGGCCGGCCCACATGACCTGCAGCCCGATGGTCCGGGATTTCTTTGACGAGACCGGCGTGCCGATCCTGTACATGGACCTTTCGATGCAGATGACCAAAACCGCCACCGACCTGTTCAAAAGCCTGGACAGCTTCCACGCCATCACGGTGGGGGCCTACAAGATGATGGGCCGGCTGCAGGATGTGCCGCTGACCACCGCCTACACCCACAGGGACCCCCAGACCTGCGCCCCCTTTGGCGACATCTTTGCCCTGGCCTACCAGAGCGCGGCCATCGGCTACTGCTTTGCCGACCAGAAGGACCACATGAGCACCACCGCCATCCCGGACGAGGCGACCCGGGACAGGCTGGCCGCCGAGGGCGAGGCGCTGATCGACGAGCTGGTGCGCCGGATGGACATGCCCCATGTGGTGGACCAGATGCGCAAACTGGAAGCCTACAACGACGCCGTGGCCGCCGCCAAACCCTGGATGCCCAGCGCCGGCAGGAAGAAGGTGTGACCATGAACACGACCCGCAATACCCCCTGCGGCCCGATCACCGGCTGCGGCTGCCAGTGGCCGGGCGTCGCCGCCTACAAGGGCATCCGCTACGCCACCGCCGGCCGGTGGGAGTACCCCACCCCCGTCACCCGCTGGGAGGGCACCTACCAGGCCACGGCCTACGGCGCCGCCTGCTACCAGCCCCGCAGCTTTTACGACGAGGCGCAGGTGCCGGAAAAGGCGTTCTATTACAACGAGTTCCGGCGCGGCGAACACTACGACTACAGCGAAGACTGCCTGTTTTTGAACATCTGGACCCCCGCGGACGCCGGCCCGGACGCCCGGCTGCCGGTGCTGTTCTACATCCACGGCGGCGAGTTCATCGGCGGCTGCGGCCACGAAAAGCACTTTGACGGGCCGGCCTGGCCCACCAAAGGGGTGGTGGCGGTGACCATCAACTACCGCCTGGGGCCGCTGGGCTTCGCCTGCCTGCCCGAGCTTTCGGCCGAGGCCGGCCACACCGGCAACTACGGCCTGTACGACCAGCTGTGCGCCCTGCAGTGGGTGCATGACAACATCGCGGCCTTTGGCGGCGACCCCAACCGGGTGACCCTGATGGGCCAGAGCGCCGGCGCCATGAGCGTGCAGCAGCTCTGCCTGTCGCCGCTGACCCGGGGGCTGGCGGCCGGCGCGGTGATGAGCAGCGGCGGCGGGGTGGGCGAGGAGTTTGCCGCCACCCCCGCGCCGGACCACTATGCGTTCTGGCAGGCGGTGATGCGCCGGGCCGGCTGCGCCGACCTGGCCGAATTCCGCGCCCTGGCGCCGCAGGCCCTGTTTGCGGCCTGGCAGCAGGAGAAGGCCGCCGACGGCAACAAGATGCGCACCGCCCCGGTGATCGACGGGCGGCTGATCCCCCGGGAGGGGATGGCGGCCGCCCGGCGGGGCGACCAGCTGCCGATCCCCTACCTGATGGGTTCCACCAGCGAGGACATCGTGCCGCCCATCGTACACCGGATGGCCAAGGGCTGGTGCCGGCTGCAGGCCGACCAGGGCCGCCCGGCCGCCTACGCCTGGTTCTTTGACCGGCGGCTGCCCGGGGACGGCAGCGGGGCCTGGCATTCCAGCGACCTGTGGTACTGGTTCGGCACGCTGGACCACTGCTGGCGGCCGATGACCGCCAAGGACCGGCTGCTCAGCGAGCAGATGGTGCAGTACCTGACCAACTTTGCCCGCACCGGCGACCCCAACGGCGGCGGCCTGCCCCGGTGGGAGGCCGTGCGCAAAGGCCAGAGCCGGGTGCTGCGGCTGGGCGAGGGCGAGACCCGCATGGGCGGGGTGAACATCGCCAAGCTGACCCACACGATGCTGACCAACAAGGCCGTGGGGGAGTGATTTTCCCCTCCACCGGTTGAGCGTGTCGAGAAACTCGACACGCTCCACAAGAGGAAACAGCCGCGCACGGCAATCGCCTAACGCGGCTGTTTCCCCTTGTGTATCCCCTTCGACAAAATTTTACGGCAAACCGCGCACTCGGAGCAAAGCTCCTCGCACACAATTTGCCGTAAAATTTCCCTGTCGGTGTCACCGGCGTCGGCGCATGTCCGCCGCCGGCGACGGATTTTATACTTTTTTTGTTGCACGGGTCGCGCCGGCCAAAGGGCCGGGGGTCAGTCCAGCTCGAAATCGTCGGGCAGAAGCAGGGCCAGGTCGGCGGCGGGGTCGGCGATGAGCCGCTTGCCCTGGTTGAGGATGGCCCGTTCCAGCACGTTGCGGGCCAGCCGGCCGTTGCCGGCCTTGGCCGCATCCTCGGCCTGGCGGCGGGCAAAATAGGCGGTAAGGGGCGCTTCGCACCCTTCGGCCAGCAGATAGCCCCGGGCCTTGGCCTGGGCCTGGGTGATCTGCCAGAGCTCGGCGGCGGTGTAGTCGGGGAATTCGATCTGGTTGGGGAAGCGGCTGGCCAGGCCGGAGTTGGCCTGCAGGAACTGCTGCATCTCGCGGGTGTAGCCGGCCAGCACCACCACCAGGTCGTCCCGGTGGTCCTCGATGCCCTTGACCAGCGTGTCGATGGCTTCCAGGCCGAAGCTGTCCTCCCGCCCGCGGTAGAGGCTGTAGGCTTCGTCGATGAAGAGCACGCCCCCCAGCGCACTGCGGATGACCTGGTTGGTCAGCGGCGCGGTGTGGCCCACATACCGGCCCACCAGGTCGGCGCGGGTGACCTCCACCAGCTGGCCGCCCCCCAGCGCCCCGATGGCCTTGAGGTACTTGGCCAGGATGCGGGCCACGGTGGTTTTGCCGGTGCCCGGGTTGCCGGTGAAGATCATGTGGCGGTTGACTTCCACCACCGGCAGGCCCTGGGCCTTGCGGCGCTGCTGGGCCTGGACGTTGCCGGCCAGTTCCCGCAGCCAGGTCTTGACCGGCGCCAGCCCCACGATGGCGTCCAGCTCGGCTTCCACCGCCTCCACGTCCCCCCGGTAGCGGGCGGGCAGCAATGCCAGCAGGTCGAAGGCTTCGCCGCCGCCCACGCTGGCCAGCAGACGGCCGTTTTCCACCCGCAGGGCCACCGGGGTGTCGGCGGCGGGGGCGGGGTCGGCTTCCAGCACATACTCGGCCAGGGCCCGGTGGATGGCGTCGGCATACCGGCCCATGGCGGCCGTGCCGCCGGTCTTGCCGTACTGGGCGGCCAGCTGGTCCCGCACGTCCGCCCCCATGCGCAGCACAAGGCCGGTGCGCCGGCGCACCCCCTGGGCCAGCTCGTTGAGCTGCCGGGCCGCGATGGCCTGCAGGCTTTCGGGGGTGAAGGGGACGGTCTGGCAGATGTCGCCGGCCAAAGCGTCCACAAAGCGGGCGCCGAAGGCTTCGGCCAGGGCGGCCTCCCCTTTTTCGGAGAAGAAGACGAAATACTTGCCGCCGGCCTGCAGCTCGCCCACCGCGTCGGGGGCCAGGGCGGTGCCCACATCCACCAGAATGCCCCGCTGCAGCACATACCGGCTGGACAGCGCCAGCGTGCCCTCGGCCGCCAGGGTGGCCAGCATGTTGCGGAAACCGGGGGCGCAGGCTTCGTAGCCGTCAAAGGCCAGCACCTCGGCTTCGGCCCGCAGCGCGGCGTACAGGTCCTGCAGAAAGAGTTTTTCCTGGGCCGGGCCCGGGTAGAGGGAAAGGTCCATCCGCTCGATGGCGGCGCTTTTCAGGATGCCCCGGGCGGCCAGTTCCTCCACCACGCAGCGCAGGGTGTAGTGGCGGCCGGTGCCCGCCGGGCCGCAGAGCAGCATCAGCCCCCGGGCCCCGGCGCCCGCCGGGCGGCCCATCACAAAGGGGCGGCGGAACGCCTTGACCACATCCGCCACAAAGGCGTCCTGCCCCAGCACCCGGGTGCGGACCTGGCCGGCCAGCCCGTCAAAACCGGCGCGGGGGGCTGCGGCGGGGGCGGGTTCGGCCGGGGCCTTGTGCAGCAGCCCGTCGCTGCGCAGGTTGCGGGTGAGCTCGCTGCTCATCCGGCGGACGCTCTCGGCGGTGGCGTCGGCGGCTTTCTGCACCGCCCGGTTCGCCTCCTCGGCCCGGGCCTGGCGTTTCTGGCCGGCGGCGGCCAGGGCGTCCAGCTGGGCCTGCATCTGGCGCAGGCTGTCCCGGGCGGTGCGGGATTCCTCCTCGCTGGGGGCGCGGGCGCCGCCCATCAGCCCCCGCACCCAATCGTCGTACTGTTTTTCCAGGCTCATACCGGTCCCTCCCCGCTGTGGTCCATCGTGATGCGGTAGAAATTCTTGGCGCTGCAGCCGGCCCGGCCCCCGCCCGCGCAGGCGCAGGCACAGGCGCAGCTCACGCAGGCACAGGCGCAGGCACAGCCGCTGTTGTGCCGCTCGCCGGAGGAAGACCGGCTGCGGCCGGCGCCCCCGCCCCGGAACCGGCCGCCGCCGGCCCGGAAGGAGGGCGGCGGGGCGGTTTCATGGAAGCCGGCCGGCGGGGTGAGCCCCCGGGCCAGGTGGATGGTGCGGGCGCCGTTTGTGTAAAAGACCCAGTCCTGGGCGGCGGCGCCGAAGCCCCCCTGCCAGCGGGGGCGGCGCAGCAGCAGGATCAGCCCCACCACCAGCAGGGTGATGAAGACCGGCAGCAGCCCGGCCAGCACCGCCAGCGCCGCCGACCGGCCCGACCGGTCGGCCGGCATGACGGTGTCGGCGGTGAAGGCGGCGGCCAGCGCCGCCGGCACCCGCACCCGGACGGTGGCCCGCTCGTCATGGTCAAGGGGGCCGAAGGTCCAGACGTAGTAGCCGCCTTCCAGCGTGTCGGTGTCGGCGGCGGCGCCCTCCAGCTGTTTCCAGCGGATGGTCAGCTGGTCGATGGAAAGGTCGCTGAACCAGCCCGGGGTGAAGACATAGTCGGCCGTGCCGTCGCTGTTGAGGGTGTACAGCTGGCTCTGGTGGACCCGGAAGGCGAACTGCACCCGGCTTTCGGAGCCGGTCCTGGCCGCATGGTCGGGCGGGTAGTAGCGGTTTTTGAAGACCACCTGGGCGAAGGAACCGCCGCCCTCGGCGGTGTAGCGCACCTGGGAGACGGTGTCGGGGGAGAGGTTTTCCAGCTCGTCCACCGCGCTGTTGGCCAGCCCGATGCGCACCCAGGACAGCGGTTCGTCCGGGCTGCCGCCGATGACCTCCCAGTCGATGTCGTAGGTGATGTCGGCGCTGCCGTCGGTGCGGGGGTCCACCGTGACGGTGTAGCTGCGGATGCGGTCCAGGTCGGCCCGGGCCGGGGTGGCCCAGCCGGCCAGCAGAAAGACCGCGGCAAGCAGGGCCAGCATCGTCAGCCGGCGCAGCGCCCGGCAGGTCAGATCGGTCATGGGTCAGCCTCCTCCCGGATCGGTGTGGGGCCCAGCGGGCAGCCGGGGCGCATTCCGGCGCTGCGGCGGCGGATGGTCCGGCAGGGCCGGCCGTTCCAGATCCTGCGCCACGGGTCGTGCAGGATGTTGCCCAGCGCCGGGCCGTGCAGCCAGCTCTGGCAGGGCAGCACGGTGCCGTCCGGCGCCACCGCCATGTTGGACAGGCAGGCCCCACAGCGGGGCAGCCGGGTCAGGCCCAGGGCGCGCAGCGTCTCATCGCTGAGCCAGCCCGGGCTGGTAAAGTCCACCTCCATCTCCCGGGCGGCGGCCAGGTCCAGCGCGGCGCGCAGCGAGGCGGCCAGCTGCTCCGGCGTCAGGCGGGTGGCCCGGCTGGCATGGCTCTGGGCCCCGCCGGCGGGGATCAGCCCGCTGCAGGTGGCGTAGCGCACCCCCAGTTCCCGGGCGAAGGCCAGGGTGGCCGCATAGTCCCGGTTGAGGCTGCACAGCGGGGTGTTGATGCTCACATTCAGCCCGGCGGCCAGCGCGTTCTTGATGCCGGCCACCGTGTCGGCAAAGCCTTCGGCCCCCACCAGGGTGTTGTGGGTGGCCTCGTCGGCCGAATACAGGGTGACCTGCACGCTGTCCAGGCTGGCTTCGGCCAGTTCCCGGCAGAGCACCGGGGTCAGCATCCGGCCGTTGGTGTTCAGCCGGGTGACGAACCACTGGGCCGCGTCCACCAGCTTGACCAGGTCGTGGCGCAGGGTGGGTTCGCCGCCGGTAAAGGTCAGCTGGGGCACCCCGGCCGCCCGGCATTTCTGGATCACGGCCAGCCACTGGTCGGTGTCCAGCTCCTCCACCTCGGCGTAAGGCTGGCGGGCGGCGTAGCAGTGCAGGCATTTCTGGTTGCAGTGCCAGGCGCCGTCCTTGACCATGGCGCTGATCAGCAGGTCCATGCGGTGGGGGGCGGCCATGTGGGCGGCATAGTCCCCCAGGTCGATGGGCTGGATGGCCAGCGGCGGGGTCTGGCCCCGGGCCACCGCAAACAGGGTGGCCATCATGCCCTGCAGGTCGGCGGCGATCTGCTCCGGCGGGGTGCTGCGGTAGACGGCGGCGGTGGCCTGCACCGCCGCGTCGGCCGCGGCGTCCCGGTCGGCGTCGGTGAGGGTCTGGCCCTCATAGGGGCGCAGCGCCTCGATGAAATTGGCCAGCAGAATGGCCCAGGAGACCCGCAGCGGCAGCAGGTCCCGCCCGTTCAGGATGGCCACGAAGGGCACGTCCAGCAGCCGGTGGCGGCTGGGGACAAGGTGGATGCGCAGCACGCCGGGGCCCTGGGGGTCCAGCGTGACATGGCAGACGGCATCCAGGTGGCGGCGCAAAAACTGCGTTTCCGCCCGGCTCAAAAACGGCATGGAATGACACTCCCCATGTGATTCTGGATAACGGCGGCGAATGGCGCCCGCGGCAGGCGGGCGGCGGGCCTCTTGGGGGCGCAGGGGCCCCAGGCCATGCGGAGAACGCGGGCAGGCCCCCGCGCAGGCAGTACAAAGCCGCAGGATTCTTTTGGTATTATACCATATTCTTTTCCCCGCGTCCATCGGCCGGGGCGTTCAGGCCGGGGCGATGCGCCGGCGGTAGAAGTCGGCGGCATCCGCCCGGCTGCGGGCCGGGAACCAGGGCAGGAAGGTGTTCACCGTCTCGTCCCGCAGGATCTCGTACAGCGGGCCGATGTCGGCGGGGGTGAAGCGGCGCAGGATCAGCCGCGGGGTGTGGAGCGTCGGGGTGTTCACGGGGTTTCCTCCTGTGGGGCGGGGCGGCGGGCGGGGCCGTAGAGGGCCGCGCCCCCCGCCAGCAGAATGTCGGGCTGCAGCACAAGGCCCGGGCGGCCGCCGCGGCGGGCTTCCAGCAAAAAGAGCCAGGGGGCGGCGCCGGGGCGGTGGCGCACAAAGGCCAGCCGCTTGGGTTCCAGCCCGGCGGCACAGAGCGCCGCGCAGACCCGGGCCAGGGCTTCCGGCCGCTGGCAGAGGGCGAACCGCCCGCCGAACCGCAGCGCCCGGGCCGCGCAGGCGGCCACATCCGCCAGGGTGCAGGTCTGCTCGTGGCGGGCGGCGGCCCGGCGGGGGTCGGGGCTGCGGGGGCCGCCGGTGAAGTAGGGCGGGTTGCAGGCCGCAAAGTCGTAGCGGCCCCGGTCGGGGCCGGCGGCGCAGAACTGCCGCAGATCGCCGCAGACCGGCGTGATGTGGGCCAGCTCCGCCCCGCCCGCCGCCACCGCCGCCGCGCAGAGGGCCGAGGCCCCGGCGTCCAGTTCCAGCGCGGTGCAGGGGCCCCGGTGGCCTTCGTCATGCCAGCACAGCGCCACGATGCCGCAGCCGCTGCCCAGGTCCAGCGCCCGGTCGCCGGGGCGGGGGCGGGCGAACCGGGCCAGCAGCAGCGCGTCGCTGCCGAAGCCGGCCCCCGGCGCCGTGTACACCCGGGTGCCATGGTCCAGCACCTCCGCCCTGGCCGGCCGTTCCTGCCCTGCCGCCATCGTCCCTTCCCCCTTTTTCCGCCGCCCGGCCGGGGCCGGCGGCGGGATCCGCTTTTTAATTTATTATATCCGCCCCGCCCCCATTTGCCAAGCGGGAGAAAAACGTGTACAATAGGCGTTGAAATCGCCATACTGTTTTTGAGCGTGCCGGCGGCCGGCGGCCGTCCGCCGCCGGCGGCGGATCCTGAACGGTTTCGGCAAGCTGTGTTTCTATCGCTTTCTTATCGGGAAAGGGGGTGCCGCGATGGGCGGCCGACCTGCCACCCCGCCGGCGACCCGCACCGCCGGCGGCGTGACCTATACGCTGACCCGGCGGCGGGTGCGCAACCTGAACCTGCGGGTGCGGGCGGACGGCAGCGTGGCCGTTTCGGCCGCGCCGGGGGTGCCGGCCGGCGCCGTGGACGCCTTTGTGGCCGGCCATGCGGCCTGGGTGGCGGCGGCCCAGGCCCGGGCGGCGGCCCGCCGGGCCGCCGAGGCCGCCCCCCTGCCCCCCAAGGCCGAGGCCCTGGCCCGGATGCAGGCGCTGTGCGCCGCCTACTACCCGCTGTTCGCCGCCAGCTGCCCCGGGGGCCGGATGCCCCGGGTGGCGGTGCGGGACATGCGCACCCGGTGGGGGTCCTGCAGCCTGCGCACCGGCACGCTGGCCTTTGCCCGGCGGCTGTGCGCGATGCCCGCCCCCGCCCAGGAATATGTGGTGGTGCATGAGTTCTGCCACTTCGCCCACCCGGACCACAGCCCGGCGTTCTGGGCGGCGGTGGCCGCCGTGCTGCCCGACTACCGGGCCCGCAAAGCCCTGCTGCGCCTGCCCGCCGACGGCGGCGGGGCGTGAGTTTGTACCGTCCGGAAACAGAGGGAGGGACTGCCTTGTCTGACAACAAAAAGTATTCGATGCTGGTGAGCAACACCATCCTCTTCGCGGTGTCCAACTTCGGCTCCAAACTGGTGAGCCTGTTCATCCAGCCTTATCTGACCTACGCGCTGGAAAGCCCCGACGTGATGGGGGTCACCAAGCTGATGCAGGCGGTCACCAACCTGCTGATCCCGGTGGTGAGCCTGGGGGTGAGCTATGCGGTGATCCGCTTCGGGCTGGACAAAAACCAGGACAAGGCCAGCGTTTTCATGAACGGCCTGGCCACCATCCTGCTGGGGTTCGGGCTGATGGTGCTCTGCTGGCCGGCGGTGCGGCTGATCCCCAACGCGGCCGGCTACCTGGTGCTTTTGTACCTCTGCGTGCTGGCCAGCTGCCTGCGGACGCTGTGTACCCAGTTCATCCGCGCCCGGATGCGCAACCGCCTGGTGGCGGCGGACGGGGTGATGACCACCGCCAGCCTGCTTTTGTTCTACCTGCTTTTCCTGAGCGTGCTGAACATGGGGGCCACCGGCTACCTGCTGGCGCTGTTCTGCTCCGACCTGTGCTCGGCGGTGTTCGTCTTTGTGGCCGGCGGGTGCGGGAAGTTCTTTGACCTGCGCAAGTTCGACCGCCCCCTTTGGGGGGAGATGCTGCGCTACTGCGTGCCGATGATCCCGGCGGCCATCAGCTTCTGGATCATCAACGCCTCCGACCAGTTCTATGTCCAGGCCATGTGCGACGGCGTCGGCGGGCGCAGCAGCGAAGCCTGGGTGGGGCTTTTGGGGGTGGGGTACTTCCTGCCCCAGCTCATCACCTTTGTGGGCCAGTTCTTCTACGAGGCGTGGCAGCTTTCCGCCGTGACCGAGGAGGAGGAGCGGGAGACCTTTTTCAACCGGGTGTTCCGGGCCTTCGCCAGCGTGCTGTTCTGCTGCGCGGCGGGCATCATCTGGCTGTGCCAGCCGCTGATGAACCTGTTCCGGGCCGACTACTTCGAAGCCTGGCAGTTCGTGCCCTTCCTGGTGCTGGCCTCGATGTGCACCTGCCTGAACAACTTTTTGAACAGCGTGTATGTGGTATACAAGCGGTCCTCCTCCTCGCTGGTGACCATGCTGGCCGGCGCGGCGCTGAACCTGGTGCTGAACTACCTGTTCATCCTGTGGTTCGGGCCGGTGGGGGTGACCTCGGCCAGCTTCCTGTCGCTTTTGCTGGTCTTTCTGCTGCGGGCCTACTCCACCCGGGGGCTGCTGGTCATCAACTTCCAGCCCGGGCGGATGCTTGTGAACCTGGGGCTGATCCTGGCCGAGATCTGGGCGCTGTTCTTCCTGACCGAATGGGTGGTCCCGGTGACGGTGCTCACCGCCCTGGTCTGCGCCCTCAACGCCCGGGAGGTGCTGGGCACCGCCGCCAAGCTGCTGGGCATGGTGAAGGGCCGGCTGCACCGGGCCTGAACCGGCCTGCTCTGCGCGGGGCGGGGACATCTTTTCACTGTTTGTTATTTTCGGGGAGGTCTTTTTATGGCGGATCTGACTGTCCGTGACGTGACATTGGCCGCGCCCTGCCGGGCGAAGGCGGATACCTGCCGGATCATTGTGCCGGTGACCGCGCTGCTGCCCCAGCCGGCGGCAGCGCTGGCCCGCACCGCGGCTGCGGCCGGCGACCTGGTGGAGCTGCGGCTGGACGCCCTGGCCGACCAGAGCCCGGCCGGGCTGGCCTGGGCCGTGCAGACGGTGCGCCGGGCCATTGGGGAGACCCCGCTGCTGGTGACGCTGCGCACCCTGGGGGAAGGCGGCGCCGCCGACCTGGACCCCGCCGCCTACACCGCCGCCCTGCGGGCGCTGTGCGCCGGGGCCGGGGCGGACATCGACCTGCTGGACGTGGAATTTTCGGCCGGGGCGGACGCCTGCGCCCGGCTGCGGGCCGCCGCCCATGAGGCGGGGGCCGGGGTGGTGTTCAGCGCCCACGACTTCCGCACCACCCCCGACACCGGCGCCATGACCGCCCTGCTGACCGCCATGGCCGACGCCGGCGCCGACGTGGCCAAGCTGGCCGTGACCCCCGCCGACCCCGCCGACGCCGCCCGGCTGCTGCAGGCCACGGCCCAGGCCGCCGCCCTGCGCCCCGAGACCCCGCTGCTGACCATGGCCATGGGCCCCCTGGGCGCCGTGACCCGGGTGTGCGGCGCGGCCTTCGGGGTCTGCGCCAGTTTCGGCACCGCCGG
>DWWE01000034.1 GCA_019119835.1 Candidatus Gemmiger stercoravium
CGGTCTCCACGTTGGTCACCGTCACATAAAAGTCCACCGGCGAAGCCTCAAAGGCGGCCTCGTCAAAGGGGTCCAGGCGGGTGGGCAGTTCCTCATAACAGAACTTGCGCCCCACCATGTCCCCGCTGGTCAGCAGCGAGTACAGCCCCATGAAATGCCGGTCCCGGCGGTATTTGCGGTAATAGCGGATGCTGCGCCCGGCCTGGCCCGACACATAGTTGCACCCGTGGATGCACCCGGCCGAGGTGCCGATCACCATGTCGGCCTGTACGCCATGCTTCATCAGCACATCCAGCACGCCGGCGGTGTAGATGCCCCGCACGGCGCCGCCCTCCAGCACCAGGGCCAGGCGGTAGGTCTTGTCGCTCATACATGCCCCTCCTTCTGCCGGTCCGCAAGGCTCGTCAGCCAGGCCGGGCCGGTCGTCTCGTCATACACCGCCAGCCCGTGCGCCCGCAGCAGTTCGGCGGTCACCCCGTCGCCGGGGACCTTGCGGTGGCAAAAGCTGCCGTCATAGATCTGCCCGCAGCCGCAGCTGGGGCTGTTGGCTTTCAGGATGGCCGCCCGGCAGCCGGCAGCCTCGGCCAGCAGCAGGGCGGTCTCGGCGCCCTTGCGGTACTGGGCGGTCAGGTCGGCGCCGTCCTCGGTCACCACCCGGTCGCCGCGGCGCTCGGCCGGGGGGCGCGGGGTGGGCAGGCCGCCGTACACCTCGGGGCATACCGGCACCGGAACATGGCCGCCGGCCCGCAGCGCCGCCGCCAGGGGGGCGCAGAAGTTGTCCTTGCCGGAATACTTGCACGCTGCCCCCAGCAGGCAGCTGCTGACCAGAATGTTCATAAAATAATCCTTTCCGTGTGACCCAAGCTGTGGTATCATAAGTACATAAGGGTATTATAACACAGTGCGGCCGGGAATGGGTATACCAAAATGCGCACTGCTGGCGCCCCTGGCCGGAAAGCCGCGCTGCCGGCGCCCCCCGGGGCGCCGCGGCCAACAGGAATTCGGCCGCCGCCCGGCCCGGCCGCAGACGGATGAAAGCACCAAACCGGGGCGGACCCCCGCCCGAAGGAGGAATCTATGAAGAATTGGCTCGACCGTGTTCCGCACACCGTGCGGGACTGGCTCTGTCTTTTTACCGCCGCCGCCCTGATCTGGCTGGTGGTCAACGCACTGCCCAACACCGCGGGGGGCGTCAAGGCCGTATTGGGGGCGCTGTCCCCCTTTGCCGGGGGCATCGCCCTGGCCTATGTGCTGGACATTCCCACCCGCTTTTATGCCGACAAGGTCTGCCGCGGCAAGCGCGGGCCGGCCATCGTGCTGGCTTTCCTGACCTTTTTCGGGGTGCTGGCCGCCGTCATCGGGCTGGTGGTCCCCCAGCTGGTGCAGAGCACCAGCACCTTTGTCAACGCGCTGCCCGACTACCTGGACAACGCCGCAGCCTTCCTCGGCGGCGTGATGACCGACCTGAACATGGACACCGCCATCACCCAGCGGTTCACCACCTTCCTTGAAAATTCCGGCAACATGGTGGAGCAGTTCTTCACCAGCGTGATGCCGACGGTGGCCGGCGCCGCAGCCGGCGCCGCCGGCCGGGTGGTGGATATGGTGGTGGCGCTGGCCGCCAGCATCTACCTGCTGGCCGAAAAGGAACCCCTGCTCAAAGCCTGCCGGGCGCTGCTGCGGGCGCTGTTCCCGCCCCGGGCCGCCGCCGGGGTGCTGGCCGTATTTCAGCTGGCCAACCGCACCTTCAGCGGCTATATCGGCGGCCAGCTGCTGGACGCCCTGCTCGTCGGCATCGAGACCTTCGTGGCCATGCTGATCCTGAACCTCAACTACGCCCCGATGATCGCGGTGCTGGTGGCGGTGACCAACATCATCCCCATCGCCGGGCCGTATATCGGCGCCATCCCCAGCGCACTGCTGCTTCTGCTCAGCGGTGAACCCCTCCAGGCGCTGATCTTCTGCATCCTGATCCTGGTGGTCCAGCAGGTGGACGGCAACTTCATCGCGCCGCGCATCCTGGGCGGGGCCACCGGCATCTCGGGGCTGTGGGTGCTGGTGGCCATCATCGTGGGCGGCGGGCTGTTCGGCATCGCGGGCATGGTCATCGGCGTGCCGGTCATGGCGGTCATCGCCGCGCTGCTCAAGCAGGCGGTGGGCGCCGGCCTGACCGCCCGCGGCCTGGACCCCGAGACCGGCGGCGAGACCACCCTGGCCGACCGGGCCGGGGAGGAAACCCCCGGCGGCTGACCCGCCTGCCGGTATCCCTGCGGACCGTCCCCCTGCCGAGCCGGCGCCCGCACCCCGCCTTTGAAGAACAGGAGCGCCATAAATGGGTACAAAGCATTGGTTGGATAAAAAACCCGAGACCATCAAGGACTGGCTGGGCCTGGCCTGCCTGTGCATCGCGTTTTATATGCTGGCCGGGCAGGTGGGGGCGTTTTTGCACTGGGGCGGCACGCTGCTGCAACTGGCCGCCCCCTTCGGCTGGGCCGTGGTGCTGGCCTATGTGCTGGACACGCTGGTCCGCCCGATCCACCACACCCTCTTCCACAACCGCCCGGGGCTGCGCTGGGCAGCCATCCTCATCGCCTATCTGCTGGCCGGGCTGGCGGTCTTTCTGCTGATCTGGCTCATCGTACCGCAGATACTGGCCAGCGTCACCGCCTTTTTTGTACACCTGCCCGGGTATGTCACCAACATGCAGCAGGTGCTGTGGAACTGGCAGGACCAGTACGGCATCGACCTGAGACCGGTGGTGGCCGCGCTGGAAAACTACGAACAGTGGCTGCTGGGCCTGTCCGGCCTGCTTACCGGCTGGGCGCCCGGTCTGGTCAGCACGCTGGGCAGCCTGGCCGCCTCCACCACCCAATGGTTCATCATCCTGGCCGGCAGCATCTTCATGCTGGGGGACAAGGACCACCTGCTCCACCAGCTGCGTCTGCTTGTGCGGGCGTTTCTGCCCCGCCGGGCGGCCCGCAGCACCCTCAAGCTCTGCCGGTTCGCCAACCAGACCTTCGCCGGCTTCTTCTTCGGCAAGATCGTGGCGTCGGCCCTCATCGGCCTGGCCCTCTGCGCGGTCATGAGCCTGCTGGGCCTCAGCTTTGCGCCGCTCATCAGCGTGCTGGTGGCCTTTGCCAACCTGATCCCGATTTTCGGCATGTACATCGGGGCGCTGCCCGGGCTGATCATCCTGCTGTTTGTCAATCCGGTCCAGGCGCTGGTCTTTCTCGTCCTGGTCATCCTGCTGCAGCAGCTGGACATCCACCTTCTGGCGCCCCGGGTGCTGGGCCATGCCTCGGGGCTGTCGGCCTTCTGGGTGCTCTTCGCCATCGTGGGCGGCGCCTGGCTGTGGGGCCCGGCGGGCATGGTGCTGGGGGTGCCGGCCTTCGCCACCGTGTACGGTGTGGTCCGCGGGCTGATCTACGACCTGCTGGCCCAGCGCAGCGCGGCGGAAGCCGCCGCCAGCTACCCCGGCCCGGCCCCGGAGGAAACGCCGGAGGAAGAAACCCCGCCGCCCGACCCCGACCGGGAACTGACCCATGTGGGGTGAACGGCCCCCGCCAAACGGAAAACAGCCTGCCTTGCCCATTTCGGGGCAAGGCAGGCTGTTTGGCTTTCAGGGCGCGGTCTCCCCGGGCCCGGTCCGGCTGGCCTGCCGGAAGGCGGTGGGGGTCAGCTGCCGCTGGGCCCGGAAAGTCCGGGTGAAGTAGCTCACATCGTCAAAGCCGCACCGGGCCGCCACCTCGGCCACCGGCATCCCGGTGCCGGCCAGCAGGGCGGCGGCCTGCCGCAGCCGCACATCCCGCAGGTAGCGGGTGGGGGTACGGCCCACGGTCCGGCGGAAACACCGCAGGCATTCGCTGGGGCTGAGCGCCGCGCTGCGGGCAATGTCGGCAACGGTCAGCGGCTCGGCATAGCGGCTGTGGATGCAGCCCAGCATCGCCTTGATCCGCTCGGCGTCCCGCAGCGCCCGGCGGTCGATGCCGGCGGCGGGGGCCCGGGCCAGGTCGTCGTGCAGCAGGGCCACCAGGTCGGACAGCGCCGCCCGCACCGCAAAGACAAAGTGGGGCGGCTCCTGCGCACAGGCCCGCCAGGCCGCCTCGATGGCCGCCGCCACCGGCCCGCAGCCCGGGGCCTCTGCGCGCAGCACCAGGTTCTGCTGTTCCGGCCGGGCGGTCAGCGGCAGAAGATAGTCCTGGTAAAACACGCTCTCCGGGCTGCCGCCCACCAGCCGCGGGTGGAAGACCAGCGAGTGGAGCCGGCAGGGCCCTGCCTGCCCGGGGCGGGCCGCGTGCAGCACGCCGGTGTTGATGAAAAAGGAGTCCCCGGTCCGCAGATGTTCGGTGCGGCTGCCGATGGTGACCAGCGCACTGCCCTGTGTGACCAGCCCGGCCTCCAGCTCCTCATGCCAGTGCCAGATCACATCGGCCTGGTGCAGATCGTCGTGGTAGCAGCCCACCGGGAAGGCGGCGGTGCCGTGGCGGAGCAGTTCCCGGTGGTCCCGGTCCACCGTCGTGGCGCAGGCAGAGAGCATGGCAGCGCCTCCTTTGCAGAAATTGGCTGAAAATCTCCCGAAAACAGGCTGGAATCCTGCTGGAAAGGCAGTGATTCCGCTGGTAAAATGATACCACTGACAAGGGAGGGAATCAAGATGACGAATCTGCTTTTGGGGCTCATCTATCTGGCGTTCATCAGCCTGGGTCTGCCCGATGCCCTGCTGGGGGCGGCCTGGCCCAGCATCTACCCGGCCTTCGGGGTGCCGGTCTCCTGGATGGGGGCGGTGTCCATGATCATCGCGCTGGGCACGGTGGTCTCCAGCCTTCAGTCCGACCGGCTCACCCGGGCGCTGGGGCCCGGCCGGGTCACGGCGATCAGCGTCGGCATGACCGCGGCGGCGCTGCTGGGCTTTTCGCTCAGCGGGTCCTTCTGGCAGCTCTGCCTGTGGGCGGTGCCCTACGGCCTCGGCGCCGGCAGCGTGGACGCGGCGCTGAACAACTATGTGGCGCTGCACTATGAAAGCCGCCACATGAGCTGGCTGCACTGCATGTGGGGTGTGGGCGCCAGCGCGGGCCCCTCGCTGATCGGCCTGGCGCTGACCCGCGGGCAGAGCTGGCAGGGGGGCTACCGCATCGTCTCGGTGCTGCAGATCGCCCTGACCGCCGTACTGCTGCTGAGCCTGCCGCTGTGGAAGCGCAGCGGCCATCCGGGGGCGGAGGCCGACGCCGGGGCGCTGCCGCTGCGGCAGGTGGTGCGCATACCCGGCGCCTGGCAGATCATGACCTGTTTTTTCTGCTACAGCGCGGTGGAGCAGACCGCCGGGCTGTGGGCCAGCAGCTACCTGACCCTGTGCCGCGGCGTGCCGGCCGGCACGGCGGCGGGGTTTGCCAGTCTGTTCTACCTGGGCATCACGGCGGGGCGGGCGGTCTGCGGGTTCCTGACCTTCCGGCTCAGCGATGCCCGTATGATCCGCCTGGGGCAGAGCGTCGTGGCCATCGGGGTGGTGGCGCTGGCAATGCCGGGGCCGGCCTGGCTGGCGCTGGGCGGTTTTGCGCTGGTGGGCCTGGGCTGTGCGCCCATCTACCCCAGCATCATCCATGCCACGCCGGCGCATTTCGGCCCGGCCCGCTCCCAGGCGATGATCGGGGTGCAGATGGCCAGCGCCTATGTGGGCACCTGCCTGATGCCGCCGCTCTTCGGCCTGCTGGCCAGCCGCCTTTCGGCCGGGCTGCTGCCGCTCTACCTGCTGGTGCTGCTGGCCCTGATGATCGCCACCCATGAAAGCCTGCTGCACAGCGCCCGCCAGCCCGCCGGCTGAAGGCCCTGCGCCGGGGCGCCGCATACGATCCCGGGCGGCAGAGCCCCGGCGGCCGGGACGAACAACGCGCCCCCGGGCAAGCGATTCGGCTTGCCCGGGGGCGCTGTTCGTTTTGTCAGGCTTTGTCAGGTCTTCCGGGGCGGGGGGGGCTCACCCCACATACAGCCGCACGGTGCCGAACACCCGCAGCAGGGTGCCGGGCACCGGGTCCTGGTTGGTGACGGTGCCCTCCGCCCGGTTGGAGGGCACCACCGCGGTCAGCCCCACTTCCTGCAGGCGGGCCCGGGCTTCGGCCACCTCCAGCCCGGCCAGGTTCGGCACCGGGCGGAAGGGGTCGGGGATGGGCCGCACCACCACCAGCTTCACCGCCTCGCCGGCGGCCACCCGGGTGCCGGCGGCGGGCTCGGTGCGCACGACGGTGTAGGGGTCCATCGTGTTGTCCTTCCAGAACTCCACGGTGGGCTGCAGCCCCATCTCCCGCAGCGTTTCCAGGGCCTGGGTGCGGTCGGCGCCGGTCAGGTCGGGCATCGTCTGCCAGTTGGTGCCAAGGCTGATCTGAATGGTCAGGGCCTGCCCCTCCTTGACGGTGCGCCCGGCGGCGGGGTCCTGCCCGCAGACCAGCCCGGGTTCCACCGCGGGGTTGTACACTTCCTCCCAGGTCACGGCCAGGGCGGCGGTCTCGGGCAGGGCTTCCGCCTCGGTGCGGGAAAGCCCCACAAGGTCGGGCAGCAGCACATTGGCCCGGCGGGACCACAGCGGGTTGGTGCTGCGCCCCAGGATCACCCAGATGCACACCGCCGCCCCCGCTGCCGAGAGCAGGGCCAGCACCGCCAGTACCCCCAGCACGGTCACCCGGGGCCGCCGTTTCGCAGGGTCCGCCATCTCGCCGCCTCCTTGCCGTTTGGTCTTCCGGTTCTATTGTAACGGTTCTGCGGGCCAATGTACAGCCCGAAATTTTACCGGCGGGGCCGGTGCAGCCGCACCGCCGCCGCGGTCCCGGCGGCCAGCAGTGCCAGGCCCAGCAGCGCCAGCCCGGCGCCGGGGGCCCCGGTCAGGTCGCCGGCCAGGCCGGTCAGCGGGGACACCGGGATCATCAGCAGGCTGTACACCAGGCTGTCCACGCTCACCAGGGTGGCCCGCTGGTCGCTGGGGAAGGCGTCGTTCAGCCGCCGTTCGCTGCAAAGGCTCCACAGCATCTCCATGGCGGCAAACCCGCAGCTGCCCGCCAGGGCCAGCGGCAGCGGCGCCAGCCCGGCGGCGACGGTACACAGCCCGGCCGCCGCCGCACACCCTGCATACAGCGAAAGCAGCCGCCGGGGGCGCACCCGCAGCGAAAGCCAGGTGCCCAGCGGCCGCCCGGCTTCCATCAGGCAGGTCAGCACCCCCAGCAGGGCGGTGGATACCCCCGCCGCGCTCAGCCGCTGCTGCAAAAACATCAGGGTCAGGTAGCTGGGCAGAGCGATCAGGGCGTTGGCCAGCAGCAGTCGCCGTACGGCCGGCCGCCCGGCCAGAAAGCCCAGGGTGGCCCCCACATGGTCCCGCAGCCGGCGGGGCAGGGTCACCAGCAGGGTCCTGGCGTCGGCCGCCTGCCGGGCCGCCTGGGTCTCGGTGACCACCGGTTCCCGCAGGCACAGGGCGGACAGGCTGCGGGCAATGCCGAGCGCCATGTCCAGCAGATAAAACTTTGTAAAGCTGAGCAGCGCCGTCAGCGCCGAGGCGGCCCGCCCGGGAAAGTTACCGGCGCTCAGCAGCCAGGCGCAGCGGGTCTGGACGGTGGGGTAGAGGTCGGTGCGGTCGGCCTCACACAGACTGTCATAGGTCAGGGCTTCCATCGTGCCGGAGATCAGGTTGTAGGAGAGGGCGGAAAATGCCATCGAGACCAGCACGAAGCCGAAGCCCCGTTCCAGGGCCATGGTCAGCCCGGAGATCGCCGCCATCACGCCGGAAAGGGCCAGCGTGCGCTTGCGGCCCAGCAGGTCGGCGGCCATGCCGCTGGGGACTTCGACCATCAGCCCCACGATGTGGTGGACCCCTTCGGCCAGGCCGATCTGCCACAGGCTGTAGCCGCGGGCGGCCAGCAGCGCCACCCAGACGGCGCCTACAAGGTCCAGGCAGCTGACGAATTGGTAGGTATAGATCCCCCGCAGCTGCCGGCGCAGCCGGCGGGCGGGGCGCTTAAGGTTTTGATTCATGGGAAGACACCTTTCTTTCACAAAGACGCGGATGGTTTTTGGTTCGAACTGTGTCCCTTGCGCCCCGCGGGCAGTAAAAAACGCCATGGCAAACTGCCATGGCGCCCAATGCACTCCACGCTCAGCCTGCCGCAGCCCGAAACAGGGGGGCGGTCCGGTGACCGCCGCCTGCCTTCGGGGCGAAAAAAGGGTACACTTCCAGACGGAGCGGGTCAAATATAGCCTTTCGTCGAGAAAAGCACAACCAGCTTCCAGCCCATTGTGTACACCCTTTCCGCCGCTCTGCGGCAAATATGTATAATAAGTCTACAATTTTGCTTTTGAAAAGTCAAGTATCAATTATGCCAATAATATTTACAAGTTTTATGAAATGAAATATTTGTTGTATATATCGTTCGGTACATGAAATTGCATATCTTGGATAGTGAGCTCCCATTGACTAAGCGAAATATGGGGGCTATGTTGTTTTTCGGAATTTATGCGGGATAGAATAGAGGATAACTCTATACCGTCGATAAGTCGGACACCTACTTGTTTTGCATAAACGACTGCAGCATCAGAGAATGAACTTGTTGTCACGAAACACATGGACCTGGCCATCACGATTCGGTTCGCACCAACAAGTTTTTGGATGGCGGGGCGGCCTACTTTATGGGTAAGGCTGTAACATTTGCATTCCACAATAGTTGAGCCCTGGTCGTCATGTAGTAAAATGTCATATCCTCCGTCATTTGTTTTGGGAGTGACGGAAGCCGAAAAACCCATTTGCACAAATAGTTCGGCGCAGAACTGTTCGAATCCAGTAGGATTATCCGCGTAGAGCTTGACGATTGAGGCTGCTTTATCTTGACTTTGCTGAATGATCGTCATGTGACACGCTTTTTGATATTTGTGCTTCTCCTCAGGAGACTTTTCAATATTGACTCCTTGTATGCGGAGATTATGTATTATTGCAATCAAATCGTAAGGGCGAGATGTGTAAACGATATAGTCTGGCAGATGAAGCACAGACTTTTTCCAGATTATAGAATTCCTTTTGTAACGCGCATCTTTTGATCCATCAGATTTAGGGTGCTCCCATAATGGATAATTGAGATCATAATAAGCTAATTCAGACCTTTCTTTCTTTTTAGCAGCCCGAACATAGATGCTAGAGGGCAAAACACCTAAACGATACTTGCGACGAAATTCCTTTTTTATGCAAGAAAAATAGATATAACGGGCAAGTAAAATCGTACAAAGAATATAAATGATTAGGATTGCGAGAAAGAAAAGGAACGATGGTATCGACATTTTACCGACACCGGTGAATTTTGCAAGATTGCTTAAAAAGGACTTTGATGTCACCATTTTCCATTCCTTGTCTTATATTGTCTTTATCCATATATCACTTGAATCATTGCTCCTCCGCCCGGGCCTGCAGCGCGGCCATCAACGGCGGGATCAGCTGCTTTTTGCGGCTCACAACGCCGGGCAGCACGGCTTTGCCGTCGGCCACTTCGGTGTGGAACGCCTCCCCCACGATCTCGGCGGCGTCCTTGCCGCAGAACATCAGGTCGGTGGCCTGCCGCTGCATGTCGGTGAACATGAAAAACACCATCGGCACGCCGGCCTGGCCCAGCGCTTCGGGCAGGTAGGGGCCCACCAGCGCCTCGGCGGCCGCCCGGGACCGGGGGGTCATGTAGCTGGACTGCCCCACCCCGAACTTCACATCTCCGCGGCTGAACACCTTGAAGTCGGAGAAAAAGACGTCCTCCGCCGTGCGGCCGGTCAGGTCGGCGCCGGCTTCGAACATCTGCTCGGCATAGGCCGGAATGTCCACCTCGGCAATGGCGGCCAGCGCCTTGGCGGCGGCCTCGTCCAGCGGGGTGGAGGTGGGGGAGCGGAAGAGCAGCGTGTCGGACAGGATCGCCGACAGCAGCAGCCCTGCGATGGGCTTGGGCGGGGTGATGTTCTGTTCGCCATACATCCGCCAGACGATGGTGGCGGTGCAGCCCACCGGCTCGTTGCGGAAGTACACCGGGCCGCCGGTCTCCAGGCTGCCGATGCGGTGGTGGTCGATGATCTCAAGGATCTCCGCCTGGTCCAGCCCGTCCACGGCCTGGGCGGGCTCGTTGTGGTCCACCAGGATGATCTGCTTGCGGTGCAGGTTCAGCAGGTTGCGGCGGCTGACCACGCCGCAGTACTGCCCCTTCTCGTCCAGGATCGGGAAATACCGGTGCCGCACGCTGGCCATGACTTTGCGGGCGTCCTCAATGGGGGTGTTGACGCTGAACTTGAGCAGGTTGGCCCGGCGCATGAAATGCCGCACCGGGGCGGCGGTGGAGATCAGCCGCGCCGCCGCGTAGGAATCGTAGGGGGTGGTGATGATGCTGCACCCTTTCTCCTTGGCCCGGGCCAGGATGCTTTTGGGCACCGCGGCCCCGCAGCACACCACAATGCAGCCGGCGCCGCACTCCACCGCGCACATCTGGGTCTCGTACCGGTTGGACACCAGCACCAGGTCCCCGGCGCCGATGCTGCCCTCCATCGCTTCGGGGCTGGAACCGATGAAGATCCGCCCGGTGGTGATGGCGGCTTCCGGGTCCCCGCAGATCATCTCCCCTTCCAGGGTGTCAAGCACGTTGCGGTAGCTGGTGTGGGCGTTGGCCAGCACGCCGGTGTCGAACAGGTCCATATTGGCGTTGGCAATGTCCTTGACCGTGATGAGCCCCAGCAGTTCGTTGTCGGCGTTCACGGCGCAGAGCGTGTCGATCTCGGCGTCCCGCATCAGGTTCCAGGCCGACCGCACGCTGGTCTCGGGGTCGATGCCCGGCTGGCGGCGGATGTCGATGTCCTTGATCTGGGGGCTCACATCGGTACACAGCCGCGGGGGCTCCATGCCGAAATATTTCAGCACAAAGGCGGTCTCCCGGTTCAGCTTGCCGGCGCGGCGGGCTTCGTAGGTGGCGCCGCCCAGCTGGTTTTTCAGCCAGGCATAGCAGATGGCCGAACAGATGGAGTCGGTGTCCGGGTTCTGGTGGCCGATGATGTTGACTTTGCGGCGGGACTGTTCCATTTCACTTGCTTCCTCTCCTGTCGGGGCAGGCCCCGTGTATGGCCCTTATTATATCATAGGAAAAAGCATTTTGCGATTCTTGACAAACAAAGCGGTATGACGTACAATATAAACCGTATGTGTATACGGCGCTTTCGGGCGCTTTCTGCAAAGTATGTGAACGACAGTTATGACAGTAAAGAGGGAAAAGGGAGACTATGATTCGGGAAAATCTTCGCAACATTGCCATTATTGCCCACGTTGACCACGGCAAGACCACCCTGGTGGACCAGATGCTCAAGCAGTCCGGCGCGTTCCGGGCCAACCAGCAGGTGGCCGAGCGGGTGATGGACTCCGGCGACATCGAGCGGGAGCGCGGCATCACCATTCTGGCCAAAAACTGCTCCTGCGTGTACAACGACGTTAAGATCAACATTGTCGATACCCCCGGCCACGCCGACTTCGGCGGCGAGGTGGAGCGGGTGCTCAAGATGGTCAACGGCGTGCTGCTGCTGGTGGATGCGGCCGAGGGCTGCATGCCCCAGACCCGCTTTGTGCTGCAGAAAGCCCTGCAGCAGAACCTTTCGCTGGTCATTGCGGTGAACAAGATCGACCGCCCCGATGCCCGCATTGCCGAGGTCATCGACGAGATCCTGGAACTGCTGATGGACCTGGGCGCCACCGACGAGCAGCTGGACAGCCCGATGGTATTCTGCTCCGGCCGCAACGGCACCGCCAGCTATGACTGGACCCACCCCGAGCAGGGCACCGACCTCAAGCCTTTGTTCGACACCATCCTGAAGTATGTGGCCCCGCCGGAAGGCGACCCCGACGCCCCGATGCAGATGCTGGTCTCCAGCGTGGACTACAACGAGTTTGTGGGCCGCATGGGGGTCGGCCGGGTGCAGAACGGCGTCATCAAGGTGGGCCAGACCGTGCAGGTCTGCGACTGGCACAACCCGGATGTGCGCCTGTCCGGCCGCATCACCAAGCTGTTTGACTTCAAGGCCAACGGCCGCGAACCCATCGAGCAGGCCGAAGCCGGCGACATCGTCGCCTTTGCGGGCCTGCCCGACATCACCATCGGCAACACCCTGTGCGACCCGGCCAAGGTGCAGCCGCTGCCCTTTGTCAAGATCAACGATCCCACGGTGGAAATGACCTTCTCGGTCAACGATTCCCCCTTTGCCGGCAAGGAGGGCAAGTATGTCACCTCCCGCCAGATCCGTGACCGGCTGAACCGCGAACTGCTCAAGGACGTGGCCCTGCGGGTGGAGGATTCCGCCACCACCGATGCTTTCCGGGTCATGGGCCGGGGCGAGATGCACCTGTCCATCCTGATCGAGACGATGCGCCGGGAGGGCTACGAGCTGCAGGTCAGCCCGCCCCATGTGCTCACCCATGAGGAGGACGGCAAGACGATGGAGCCCATGGAGCGGGTGGTCATCGACGTGCCCGAGACCTACCAGGGCGCGGTCATGACCGCGCTGGGCGCCCGCAAGGCCATCCTGATGAACATGCAGATGCTGGGCAGCCGCAGCCGGCTGGAGTTCCGTATGCCCAGCCGCGGCCTGTTCGGCTACCGCAGCCAGTTCCTCACCGACACCCACGGCGAGGGCATCATGAACACGATCTTTGACGGGTACGAGGAATGGTGCGGCGACATCGCCACCCGCTCCACCGGCTCGCTCATCAGCTTCGAGACCGGCGATGCCGTGACCTACGGGCTGTTCAACGCCCAGCAGCGGGGCACCCTGCTGGTGGTGCCCGGCGAGAAGGTCTATGCCGGCGAGGTGGTGGGCTACACCCCCACCGGTGAGGACATCACCGTCAACGTCTGCAAGACCAAGCACCTGACCAACACCCGCGCTTCGGGCAGCGACGATGCCCTGCGCCTGACCCCGGTGTCCAAGTTCAGCCTGGAAGCCTGCCTGGAATTCCTGGCGCCGGACGAGCTGCTGGAGGTCACCCCGGAAAACCTGCGCATCCGCAAGCGCATCCTGGATCACGACCTGCGCATGAAGGCCGCCAGCAAGAAAAAGTGATCCCGGCCCGCCGGCCTCGCCCACAGTGATACAAAACGCCCGCCAGGGCGTCCCCCTTTGCACGGGGAGCCCTGGCGGGCGTTTGCTGCCTGGGGTTCAGGCGGGGCGGCGGGCCGGGCGGTGGTAGGCCAGCCGGGGTTCGCCGTTCTCGGCCAGATGGATCACGCCGCAGTAGACAAACCCGTTTTTCTGCAGCATCCGCTGCATCACCAGGTTGTCCCGGTGGGTGTCGATGCGCAGCGCCAGCCCCCTGGCCGCGCACCAGTCGATGCAGGCCCGGGCCACGCCGTGTATCCGCCCGCTGGAAGCCAGCCGGTGAATGGTCAGGTAGGGCACATCCTCCGGCCAGGCGCCCTCGATCTGCGCGTAGGAGGGGTCGGCCCCCGGCAGGCAGCAGAAGGTGCCGGCCATCTGGCCGTCCGCCTCCGCCACATAGCACACCCCGCGGCGGATCTGGTCCCGCAGCAGCGCCTCGCCCGGGTAGCCCGGGCCCCATTGGGTCGGGTTGCCGTGGGCGGCCATAAAGGCTTTGGCCGTCTCAAACACCGCCAGCAGGGCGGGCAGGTCGGCCTCGGCGGCCGGTCGGATCTCCATATCAGCATTCTCCTCTCGGCGGGCGGCGGCTCACAGGCCGCTGGCCCCGTAGTTTTTCAGCACCCGTGCGCTGGGATCATCCACCGCGCAGTTGGGCCAGGCCCGGTTCGGCATCCAGTAATCGGGGATCATCTCGGCCTGGCCGGGGTAGTATTTCTCAAACAGTTCCCGGTAAAGCAGGCTCTCCTTGGTAAAGGGGCGGCAGTAGGTGTAGTGGCCGCTGCGCTCGGCAAACTCCCGGTCGGTGTAGGTCTGCTCGGCATACGCTTTGATCAGGTCCACCATCGAATGCCCCACCGCGTCGGAGAAGGCGGCCTTCTCCCGCCACAGGATGCCCTCGGGCAGCCAGTCCCCCTCAAAGGCTTTGCGCAGCAGGTACTTGCCCTTGCCGTAGGTGTTCAGCTTGTAGGCCGGGTCCACGGCCATCACATACCGCACAAAGTCCAGATCGCCGAAGGGGACCCGGGCCTCCAGGCTGTGTACGCTGATGCAGCGGTCGGCCCGCAGTACGTCGTACAGGTACAGCTCCCGGATGCGCTTCTGGCTCTCGGCCTGGAAGGCCGCGGCGCCGGGGGCAAAGTCGGTGTACTTGTAGCCGAACAGCTCGTCGCTGATCTCGCCGGTCAGCAGCACCCGGATGTCGGTGTGGGCGTGGATGTACCGGCAGACCAGGTACATCCCCACCGAGGCCCGCACCGTCGTGATGTCCCAGGTGCCCAGGGCGGCCACCACCTCCTCCAGCGCGCCCAGCACGGTGTCCCGGTCAATGACGACGGCGGTGTGGTCGGCGCCCAGGTAGTCGGCGGTCTGCCGGGCGTATTTCAGGTCGATGGCGTCCTCGCTCATGCCAATGGCAAAGGTGCGGATGGGTTTTTGCAGCCGGCGGGCCGCAATTGCGCACACCAGGCTGGAGTCCAGCCCGCCCGAGAGCAGAAAGCCCACCGGCGCGTCGGCGTCCAGCCGCTTTTCCACCCCGGCAATGAGCTTTTGGCGGATGTTTGTCAGGATCTCGGGCAGCTTGTCCCGGCTGTAGGCCGGGGTGTCGGCAATGTCGCAGTACCGCACGAACCGGCCGTTGCAGTAGTAGCTGCCAATGGGGAAGGGGTAAATCTTTTTGCACAGCCCCACGAGGTTTTTGGCTTCGGAGGCGAAGGCGATGGCCCCCGAGTCGCTGTAGCCGTAAAACAGCGGCCGGATGCCCAGCGGGTCCCGGGCGGCGATCAGCCACTTGCGGCGGCTGTCATACAGCACCATCGCAAATTCCGCGTCCAGGTGGCGGAACATCTCCAGCCCGTACTGGTAGTACAGCGGCAGCAGGATCTCGCAGTCCGAGTCGGAGGCGAAGCTCCAGCCCTCGGCCATCAGCTTTTCCCGCACCGGCCGGAACCCGTACAGCTCGCCGTTGCACACCACGCAGTCGCCCCCGCGCTGGAAGGGCTGCATCCCCGCCGGCGTCAGCCCCATGATGGCCAGCCGCCCGAAGCCCAGCCAGCCGAACTCGGTCTGCAGCACCCGGTGATCGTCCGGCCCGCGGCTGGCGGTGCGCAGCAGCAGCTCGGTAAAACGTTCCCGGCTCAGGTCATGGCCGGCATACCCCAAAACACAACACATTTCGCAGCACTCCTTTTTCCGTATCTCCCTTGCCCGCACGGGTGGAAAAAAGAAAGACAGCCCACTCGTCCCATCTGTTAGGACGAATCGCTGTCTTGATCCGCGGTGCCACCTAAACTTACCGCATGCCCTGGGCACACGGTCCCTTTTGTTTACGTTCGCCTTTGAAACGCTGCCGCGGTAACGTGCGGCTTACGGCGCCCATACTGCCCGCGCTGCCTTGAAAGGGCAGGGCGGGGTTCCGTTTGCAGCTGGCGGGTGTTCTTCCCGGCCCAGGCGCCGTCCCGGCTTGCAGCAGGTTGCCGGGCTCTCTGTGCGGCGCGTTGCGGGCGGTACTTTTCCCGTTCATCGCTTTTGTATGGGCTTATCCTAGCACGTTCGGGGCCGGCTGTCAAGCGCCGGGCCGCAAACCGGGAAGGCAAAACAAATTGCACAAATAGCGCGGCAGGTTTTCAGTTATTATAGAGAGTTTTTGAACTTTTTGTTGACAGCCGCGAACTGTCATGCTAACATGTCAGTTAAAGAGAACTGACATGTTAGTCCTGCGCAGGCTGTTTGTCTTGCTCTTTCGTGGCCCCGGAACGGGGCAAAATCTTACACAACCTGTAAGGAGGAATCCAATTAACATGGCCGAAATTATTATTGGCGTCTTGATGATCATTTCCTTCCTGGGCATGATCTATTATTGCGTCAAGGGTCACAACCTGATGGTGGGCTTCTTCGTCATGGCCACCCTCTGGACGGTCCTTTCGCTCATCGGCAACGCCATCGTCCCCAACCCCTCGATGGCCGACACCATCGCGGAGAGCGGCGTCATGGGCGTTCTGAAGTATGTCTACCAGACCGGCCCGGAAGGCTACGCTTCTTCCATCCTGGTCAACGTCTTCTTCGGCGCCTTCTTTGGCCGCGTCCTGATGGACACCGGCATCGCCGCCACCCTGATCCGTAAAGTCGTGGAGCTGGGCGGCGACCGTCCCCGCATCACCATGACCCTGCTGTGCATCGTCACCGCGCTGATCTTCACCTCCATGACCGGCATTGGCCCCGTCATCTCCATCGCTGTCATCGTGCTGCCCATCCTGCAGGCCCTGGGCATCCCCTCCGGGATCGCGCTGTTCGCCTTCATGGGCTCCATCATGGCCGGCATCTGCGCCAACATCTCCAACTTCACCCAGTATCAGGGCATTCTGGGCGGCCTGGACGCCCGCATCCTGGAAGAGTACAGCTATCAGCAGTACTTCCCCTTCGCGGCCATCATGATGGTCGTCTGCCTGGTGGTCGTGCTGGTCATCTGCAACATCACCCTGGCCCGCAAAAAGACCGCCCACACCTGGGCTGCCTCCGCCTCCAACGGCGGCATCGAGAACGCCCCCTTCTACTCCTGGCTGGCGGTCATCCTGCCGGTGATCCTGGTGGTTTCCATCAACTGCCCGGTCATCCTGGCCTTCCTGATCTCTGCCCTGTACGCCCTGATCACCTGCGGCAAGATGAAGGGCGGCTTCGCTGAGATCTGCCGGATGCTGGCCAAGCAGTTCGCCGACGGCTCGGTGGACGTGGCCCCCATGATCGGCTTCCTGCTGACCCTGGCCATGTTCAACAACGCGGCCACTTACGCGGCGCCCTACTTCCGCGCCATCATCGGCGGCATCTTCCCGTCCTCGGCCATCGGCCTGTGCCTGCTGTTTGCGGTCATCCTGCCCCTGGGCTTCTTCCGCGGCCCCACCAACCTGGTCGGCTGCGGCACCGCCATTGCGGCTGTGGTCCTGTCGGTCGCCCAGTGGCCGGTCGCCTTCATCTATCCGATGTTCGCCATCACCACCATCGTGCCGCAGCATCTGGACATCACCCAGAGCTGGGTCGCGTGGGGCCTTGGCTACTCCAAGGTGGGCTCTCGTGATTTCATGAAGTTCTCCATCCCCACTGCTTGGATCGCCGGCGCCATCCTCTGTGTCGTCGCCTTCTTCATGTACGGCGGCCTGGTTGGCTGATCCCGGATCATCCGCCAAGTAAAGCAAAAAACCAAGGGCGGATGTGGCATACTGACCACATCCGCCCCTTTTCTTGATGTTACAGACCCGGTTCACAGACCCAGTAAAGGAGTATAGACATGGCAAGAACTGTACGCATGGGCATCGACGTCGGCGGCACCCACACCAAGGCGGTGGCCATCGACAATGCGACCCACGAGATCATCGGCAAGTCCAGTGTCAAAACCACCCACGACGACCCCCGCGGCGTGGCCGCCGGCGTTGTGAAGAGTTTTGAAAACTGCCTGCGGGAGAACAACATCGCCCCCGAAGACGTTGTTTTCGTGGCCCACTCCACCACCCAGGCCACCAACGCCCTGATCGAGGGCGACGTGGCGGTGGTCGGCGTGGTGGGCATGGCCAAGGGCGGTTTCGAGAGCTTCCTGGCCAAGCGCCAGACCCGGCTGGACGACATCGACCTGGGCAGCGGCAAGCACATCCACATCGTCAACACCTTCCTGAACACCAAGCACCTGAACAAGGACACCGTGCGCCAGGCGGTGGACGAGCTGGTCCGCCAGGGCGCCCAGGTGATCGTGGCCTCCATGGCCTTCGGCGTGGACGACAACACCCCCGAACAGATGGTCTACGAGGTCTGCACCGAAAAGAACCTGCCCACCACCATGGCCTCCGACATCACCAAGCTGTACGGCCTGACCCGCCGTACCCGCACGGCGGCCATCAACGCCTCCATCCTGCCCAAGATGCTGGACACCGCCAACTCCACCGAGGCTTCGGTGCGGGAGGCGGGCGTCACCGTGCCGCTGATGATCATGCGCGGCGACGGCGGCGTTATGGAGATCAATGAGATGAAGAAGCGCCCGGTGCTGACCATGCTGTCCGGCCCGGCCGCCTCGGTCATGGGCAGCCTGATGTATCTGCGCGCCTCCAACGGCGTCTACTTCGAAGTCGGCGGCACCACCACCAACATCGGCGTGATCAAGAACGGCCGCCCGGCCATCGACTACTCCATCGTCGGCGGCCACTCCACCTACATCAGCAGCCTGGACGTGCGCGTTCTGGGCTGCGCCGGCGGCAGCATGGTCCGCGCCAACAAGCAGGGCGTCATCGACGTGGGCCCCCGTTCGGCCCACATCGCCGGCCTGGACTACGCCGTCTACACCGACGAGGACAAGATCGTTGACCCGCAGGTGGAGTTCTTCAGCCCCAAACCCGGCGACCCCGACGACTATGTGGCGGTCCGCCTGGCCAACGGCGAGCGCATCACCATCACCAACTCCTGCGCGGCCAACGTGCTGGGCCTGGTCAAGCCGGAGCACTTCTCCTACGGCAAGGTGGAAAGCGCCCGCAAGGCCATGAAGGCCCTGGCCGACTACTGCGGCACCACCGTGGAGGACATCGCCACCCAGATCATGGAGCGGGCCTACGCCAAGATCGAGCCGGTCATCCTCTCGCTGGCGGAAAAGTACAAGCTGGAAAAGGACCAGATCCATCTGGTGGGCGTCGGCGGCGGCGCTTCCTCGCTGATCGTCTACTTCTCCAACAAGATGGGGGTCAAGTACTCCATCCCCGACAACGCCGAGGTCATCTCCTCCATCGGCGTCGCGCTGGCCATGGTCCGCGACGTGGTGGAGCGCATCATCCCCTCGCCCACCCAGGATGACATCCGCGCCATCAAGGCCGAGGCCATCAACAAGGCGGTGGAGAGCGGCGCCACCCCCGAGAGCGTGGAGGTCCACATCGAGATCGACCCCCAGACCTCCAAGGTCACCGCCATCGCCACCGGCTCCACCGAAGTCAAGACCACCGACCTGCTCAAGGAATGCGACGCCGACGAGGCCAAGCACCTGGCGGCCGAGGATATGCGGCTGGAGGAAAGCCAGGTCGAACTGGCCGAAAAGAGCCAGTACTTCTACGTCTTCGGCGAGAAGGAGGCCGTGGAGGCCGGCAAGCCCGGCGCTTTGCGCATCGTGGACACCAAGGGCTTCATCAAGGTTCAGCGTGCCCGGGGCATGGCCCTGCGCACCACCGTGGCCAACTACGAGGCCGCCGTGGCCCAGCTGTGGGACGACATGGCCGTCTACCAGTCCGAAGTCATCCTGCGCCCGGACTTCTATGTCTGCATGGGCGCCCGGGTGATGGACTTCTCCAGCACCGAGTTTGACCAGCTGAAGCTGCTCATGGGCATCGAGCTGAACACCCTGGAGCCCGACGCCGAGGTGCTGATCGTGGCGGCCAACATGCGCCAGAGCTGAGCCCACCCAAACCATACGAAAGGAGGCGGTCCGGTTGCCGCTGCCTGAACAGGTGGCGCAGCGTGCGGAGCTCATCCGCCCGCTGCTGACAATCACCGACCGTGCCTGGGGGCGGTATGCCTTCTCGCGGGACATCCTGCGGGACCGCATCCCGCCGGAACAGCAGGACGCCTGGACCGAGGGCGCCATCCGCTGCGGCCGCGAATGGGCGGTGCGCTGCGGCGTGACCCCCGGCCCCGGCGCCCCGGACGCGCTGGCCGCAGGCCTGCACCTGAAGGTGGGGCAGAGCGATGCGCCGATGACCGAAAAGCGGGCGGTGTTCGCCGCCTGCCTGCCGGACGGGGAGATCCTGCTGATGCAGGAACCGCTGGCCCGTTACCGGGAATTCTGCGCCCAGGCCGCCGGGACCGACCAGGCCGGCCTCTTTCCCACCCCGGAAGAGGTCCGGGCTCTGCTGCTGGCCCACGAGGTATTCCATGCCATCGAGGAAGCAAACGAGTCCACCATCTATACCCGCACCCAAAAGCTCCGCCTGTGGAAGATCTTCGGCTTTGCCAACGACTCCACCGTGCGGGCCATTGGGGAGATCGCAGCGATGTATTTTGCCAAGGAATTGACAGGCAGCCGATTCAATCCCTTCCTGCTGGACCCGCTTTTGTTCGCAGGATACAGCCTCTCTGGCGCAAAGACCATTGTTTGTGATATAATAGAAATCGCAGGCAAGATCAGCGAGGAGGCACATGATGGGAAAGTCAATCAACTGCCAGGTGTACAACAGGCTCAAAGATGATATCCTGTTCTTGAACCTGGAGCCGGGTACGGCGGTCAGCGTGCAAAAGCTGGCCGACCTGTACGGCACCAGCCGCACCCCCGTGCGGGAAGCCATCGTCCGGATGCAGCAGGAGGGCCTGGTGGAGATCATCCCCCAGGTGCGCACCAACATTTCGCTGTTCAGCATCGACCGCATCCGGGAAGAACAGTTCGTCCGCCACTCGCTGGAACTGCAGGTGGTGGAAGGGCTTGTGAAAAACTGTACCCCCCTCGTCATTGACACACTGGAAAATATCATCGCCATCGAACGCCGTGCCTGCCAGCGCCAGAACGTGCCGGAGGCCTTCGCCCTGGACAACCGCTTTCACCGCACCCTCTTTGAAGCCGCCGGCCATACCATGGCCTGCGACCTGGTGGAAGCCAGCAACACCCACAGCGACCGCCTGCGGTACCTGAGCATGTCCCGGCACGACGCCATCCCCAAGGTGACCGAACTGTATGACCAGATCGTCAGCGCCGCCCGCCAGCGGGACGGCGAGACCATCTGCAGCCTGCTCAAGCAGCATCTGCGCAACTGGCATCACGAGATCGTGGCCCTGCGCCAGATGTATCCGGCTTATTTTGGACAGACAGGTTGAACCCAACCATACCATTCCACTTTTCCTTTCCTTTTTGGCTGCACCGCCGTTCTGCAAAGAACGGCGGTGCAGCCCTTTTTTTGCGGGCGGGGCGGGGGCGCGGCGCAGGCAGAAGGGAAGAGGGGGACGTTCACAGAATGTTTACAATTAAATCCTACCATTTTACAAGGAATTCACTTGCGCCGCGCCCGCTTCCGTGGTATAGTATTACCCGAGGCAAAAACTGCCAACAATAGGCCAAAGCCCAATACGGAGGAGTTCCCCATGCTTGAATTGAGACACGTCGGTTTTGAGACCGGCGATAATAAAGAGATCCTGCATGACATCAACCTGACCGTGCAGGAACGGTTCGTGGCCATCACCGGCCCCAACGGCGGCGGCAAGTCCACCCTGGCCAAGGTCATTGCGGGCATCTACCAGCCCACCTCCGGCCAGATCCTGCTGGACGGTGTGGACATCACCCGCATGTCCATCACCGAGCGGGCCCGGCTGGGCATCAGCTACGCCTTCCAGCAGCCGGTGCGGTTCAAGGGGCTGCGGGTCAAGGACCTGCTCAGCCTGGCCGCCGGCAAGGACACCAGCGTCAACGAAGCCTGCGGCTATCTGAGCGAGGTGGGCCTGTGCGCCCGGGATTATATTGACCGGGAGGTCAACGCCAGCCTGTCCGGCGGCGAGCTCAAGCGCATCGAGATCGCCATGGTGCTGGCCCGGGGCACCAAGCTGTCCATCTTTGACGAGCCCGAGGCCGGCATTGATCTGTGGAGCTTCCAGAACCTGATCCACGTCTTTGAAAAGATGTACGAGCAGACCCGGGGCAGCATCCTCATCATCAGCCACCAGGAGCGCATCCTGAACATTGCCGACACCATCGTCGTGGTCAAAAACGGCGACATCCTGCGCAGCGGGCCGCGGGCCGAGATCCTGCCCGCCCTGCTGGGCAGCGCCGACGCCGCCAACCCGGGCTGCGACGTTCTTACCAGCAAGATGGAGGGGGTGTAAACCATGATGGATTCCATTGAAAAGAAACTGCTGCATGAGGTGGCCGAGCTGGACGCGCTGCCGGTGGGCGCCTACAACATCCGCGCCAACGGCCAGCTGCAGAGCCGCAACACCACCGCCAACATCGACATTGTGACCAAGACGGACAAGCCCGGCATCGACATCTACATCAAGCCCGGCACCAGGAACGAGAGCGTCCACATCCCGGTCATCATCAGCCAGACCGGCCTGACCGACCTGGTCTACAACGATTTCCACATCGGAGAAGGGGCGGACGTGACCATCATCGCCGGCTGCGGCATCCACAACTGCGGCGGCGGCAACGCCCGGCATGACGGCATCCACACCTTCTTTGTGGGCAAAAACGCCAGGCTCCGCTATGTGGAAAAGCACTACGGCGAGGGCGACGGCCTGGGCAAGCAGATCATGAACCCCACCACCATCGTCCACCTGGAGGAAAACGCCCAGATGGAGATGGAGACCACCCAGATCGCCGGCATCGACGATACCATCCGCAAGACCAGCGGCGACGCGGCCGCCGGCGCCAGCCTGGTCATCCGGGAAAAGATCCTGACGGTGGGCGACCAGCACGCCGTCACCGACTTCCTGGTGGACCTGAACGGCGAGGGCTGCTCGGCCAATGTGGTCTCCCGCAGCGTTGCCCGGGACCACAGCGTGCAGGAATTCAAGAGCTACATCAACGGCAACTGCGCCTGCAGCGGCCACAGCGAGTGCGACGCCATCATCATGGACCACGCCAAGGTCATTGCCACCCCCGGCCTGATCGCCAACAATGTGGACGCCGCCCTGATCCATGAGGCCGCCATCGGCAAGATCGCCGGTGAGCAGCTGGTCAAGCTCATGACCCTGGGCCTGACCGAGCAGGAGGCCGAGGAACAGATCATCAACGGCTTCCTGGAATAAGCGGGAAGCCGGACGGACCTCTATAGGCAATACAAAACGGATACGCCGCTGTGGCGTATCCGTTTTGTATTATCCGGCCGGCGGGGTTATCCCTCACAGGCAAGTTTGAGCAGCTCTTCCGGCGTGGTCAGTCCCTGGGCGACCAGGTCCCGGCCTTCTTCCAGCAGGGTGCGCATCCCCTGGGTGCGGCGGGCGCAGGCGGTCAGCTCCTCGGCGGTGGCCCCCTGCACGATCATCCGGCGCAGCGCCTGGTCCGGCACCAGCAGTTCGTGAACGGCGATCCGGCCCAGGTAGCCGGTCCGGTGGCAGTGGGGGCAGCCGGCGCCCCGGCACACCGTGGGCACGCCCGGCCCCAGCAGGGCGGCTTCGGCCGGCGTCACCGGCACCGGGCGGCCGCAGCGGGGGCAGACCTTGCGCACCAGCCGCTGGGCCAGCAGCCCCGTCACCGACCCGGCCACCAGATAAGGGGCCACGCCCATGTCGATGAGCCGCACCACCGACCCGGCCGCATCGTTGGTGTGCAGCGTCGAAAAGACCAGATGCCCGGTGATGGCCGCCCGCACCGCGATCTCGGCGGTCTCGGCGTCGCGGGTCTCGCCCACCATGATCACGTCCGGGTCCTGGCGCAGCAGGGCCCGCAGGCCCCGCTCAAAGGTCAGCCCGACTGCCGGGTTCACCTGGGTCTGGCTGATCCCCTCGATGCTGCGCTCCACCGGGTCCTCGATGGTCACGATGTTCACGGCCCGGCGGCGCAGCGCCTCCAGCACCAGGTAGAGGGTGGTGGTCTTGCCGGACCCGGTGGGGCCGGTCAGGTACAGGATGCCGTGGGGGCGGTCCAGCAGCGGCAGGAACCGACGGTACACCCGGTCGTTCATGCCGAAGTGGTCGGCGTGGTCAATGTCGGCGCCGCCGTCCAACAGCCGCAGCACGGCCTTCTCCCCGTACAGGGTCGGCATCACCGAGACCCGCAGGTTCACCTCGCCGCCGGCGCCGGCCCGGGCACGGAAATGCCCGTCCTGGGGCAGGCGGCGCTCGGCAATGTCCAGCCCGGCCAGCACCTTGATGCGGGCGATCAGCGGCTGGTGCAGGGCAGGCGGCAGCGGCATGTGGTCCGTCATGGCCCCGTCCAGCCGCATCCGCACCCGGGTCACGGCCTGATAGGGCTCGATGTGGATGTCCGAGGCGCCGGCCGCCACCGCCCGCTGCAGAAGATCGTTGAGCAGCTGCACCGCCGGGCCGCCGGCTTCCTCCCGGGCGGCGTCGTGCGGGCCGGGCGCGGCCGGGCCGGGCAGACGGCTGCCGGCGTCGCGGGCGGTGCGCCGGGCGTCCATGTCGGAGTAATAGTACTGGATGGCCCGCCGCAGCGGTTCCGGCTCGGCCAGCAGAAGGTCCAGTTCCAGGCCGGTCCGCTGGTGCAGTTCCTCCAGCGCCTCGTAGTTCAGCGGGTCGCTGGTGGCCACCGTCAGCCGGTCGCCCCGGCGGCGCAGCGGCAGCAGCGAATACCGGGCAGCCAATGACCGGGGCACGGTCTCCAGCGCCCGGGCCTGGGCGATGAGCCGGTCCGGATCGACCACCGCCAGCCCCAGCCGCCGGGCCAGCGCGCCGGTCACCTGGGCCTGGGTGGCAAAGCCCAGGGCCACCAGCGCCTGGCCGATGGGCAGGTCCCGGTGGCTTTGCTGGTAGGCCAGCGCAGCCTCCAGCTGCTGCCGGTCGATCGTGCCGGCTTCCATCAGGATCTCACCCAACCGCAGATTCTTCATCCCGCATACGCCTCCGTGTCATACAGGTAAACGGCCAGCTCGTACTCCATCCGGACATCGGCGTCCTGCTGCCCGTCCTTCAGCCAGGCGGCGTCGCCCAGCGTGACATGCAGCAGCTGCAGCCCCGGCCGCCGCCGGGCCAGTTCGTCCAGCAAAGCCAGGCAGTCGGCCCGGCTGCCCTCCACCGTGCCGGACACCTGCCGCATGGACAGGCTGCCGGACTCGGGCGGGTCGGGCAGGGCGTCCCCGCTGCCGGGCAGCGCCGGCGCCGTCGGGGCGGAGATCTGCAGCGCCACCGGGGCAAGGTTGTGGTCCAGGGCCAGCCCGGTCACCAGGGCGTCCAGCTCGTCGCTGGTCAGCGCCGGCTGCAGCCCCAGGACCGCCTGCCGGGCGTTTTCCAGCGCCCGGTCCCGGTCGGCGGCATGGGCGTCGGCCCCGTCGATCTCGGCCAGCATGGCCTGCTGCTGCCGGACTGCCTCCTCATGGTCCTGCCATGCCTGGCTGTGGGCGTCCCAGGCAGGGCGCAGCACAAGGCCGACGAACAGCGCCGCGCCGCCCAGCCAGCCCGCCAGGGCCAGCAGCCGCCGGTCCTGCGGGGTGATGCGGGTCTCCAGCCTCATTCCGCCGCCTCCCCCTCCGGTGCGGCCAGCACGCAGCTCAGCCGCAGCGCGTATCCGCCGGTGACCGACTCGTACCCGGTGTAGTCCACCGCGGAAAACAGACCGGTCTGCTCCAGCCGCCGCACATACCCCGGTATGTCCATCACCTGCTCCGACACCGCTTCCAGCTCCAGCGCACCGCTGACGGCGTCGTAGCTGCGCAGTTCCACCCGGATGCCCGTCTGCCCGGCGCTCTCCAGCCGTTCCAGCACCGTCCGGTCCAGCACCGGGCAGCGCGCCAGCCGGCTGCGCAGCGCCGCGGCCAGATCGGCGTCGGCCTGCAGCGCTTCGGCTTCTGCCCGGTCGGCGGCGCTGCGGGCGCAGGCGTCCCGGGTCTCGGCGTCCGCGCACCAGGCTTCCAGCCGGGCGGTATCCGCCTGCAGGGCGGCGGTATGCCCGCACAGGCCGGCCCAAAGCGCCAGGCAGACCACCGCGGCGCCCGCCGCCGGGGCCATCCGGGCCGCCGCGGCCCACCACCGGCCCCGCCGGCCTGCCTGCCGGGTCTGCTGCCAGCGGCGGTAAAAATTGTTCTGCTTGTAGGCCATCCTTCCAAACCTCCTTGCGGCGCTTCAGTCCATCAGCGCCCCTGCGGTGTACAGGCAATCGGCCAGCGACCAGCCCTCCGGCAGCTGTACCAGCGGGCTGTCGGGAAACCGCTGCGCCTGCAGCCCCAGCGCCGCCGCGCCAGGGGCACAGGCGGCCAGCTCCCGGTCGGCCCCGCCGCCGAAATAGAGGTGGGTGAGCGGATGGGAACTTTTTTCGGTCTGATAAAACTGGACAATCCCCGACACCCGCTGCAGGATCTCGTCCGCACAGCCCGGCGTGCCCCAGGGTTCCCGCAGCCGGCTGCGGGCGGCATACCGGTACAGGCCCCGGTCAAACAGAAAGGCGCTCAGAAACCCGCCTTCCGGCACCAGGACAAGAAAGGTCCGCTGCCGGTGTTCGGGCAAGGCCCGCACCAGCCGGATCAGCCCGGCTGCGGCCAGGTCGATGGAGACAAGCCCCAGCCCCAGCGCCCGGGCCAGTTCCGCCCAGTCCCCGATGACCCCGCGCTCCACCCGGGTGGCCAGCACCGTGTCGGTGCCGCGGCGCAGGTCCCGGTCCAGCAGCATGTAGTCGTCCAGCGGATCGGCGATCTCGCCGGCGGTGTCCATCTCATGGCGGAGCACACCGCGCAGCCGCCCCGGGCGCATGTGGGGCAGGCAGAGCCGCCGGCAGACGAAGGGCCGCCCGCCCAGCAGCAGGGCGACCCGGCGCACCGGCAGCCGCTGGTCCTGCCAGAAATCCGCCAGTGCCGATTGCAAAGCGGCCGGATCGACCTGAAGGCTGCCTGTGAGGCAGCCTTCAGGCAGTTGGGCTTCGCCCAGCTGCCTGATCTGCACCCGTCGGCCCCTTCGCCGCCCCACGGCGGCCTGGACCTTTCCCTCACACACTGCCGCCACCGTGATGGCAGCCATAGGCGCTTCCCCCTTTCCCGGCCGGTCAGCCGGCCAACACGCTGTAGGAACTGTAGATGGGCAGCATCACCGCCAGCACGACCAGCGCCACCACCGCGCCCATCACCAGGATGGTCAGCGGCTCCAGCAGGCTCAGCAGTCGTTTGGCGGTGGTCTGGGCCTGCTGGTCCAGCGTGTCGGCCGCGGCGGTCAGCATCTCGTCCAGGCGGCCGGTCTCCTCGCCCACCTGCAGCGCGGCGGTCATCCTCTTTTCAAACCCGTCCAGGCCGGCCAGCGCGGTCGAAAGGGTGGTCCCGCTGCCCACGGCCGCCAGCACCCGGGGGAACTGGTCGGCGATCCAGGCGTTGCGCACCGTGTCCCGGGCGGCCTGCAGCGCCGTCAAAATCGGGATGCCGCCGGCATACAGGGCGGCCAGCGTGCGGGCAAACCGGGCCGAACAGAGCTGGCGGCACAGCCGGCCGATCCCCGGCAGGCGCAGCAGAAGGCGGTCGGTGCGCCGGCGCACCGGCGGCAGATGCAGCAGCAGCCGCCCCGCCGCCCCTGCCGCCGCCAGCCCCAGCAGCAGCCAGAGCCAGCCGTCGGCCAGGGCCCGGCAGATCCCCAACAGCAGCAGGGTCAGGCGGGGCAGGGTCTCCAGCCCGGCAAACAGGTCGGCAAACCGGGGCATCACAAACCCCACCAGCACGGCGGTCACCAGCACCACCATCCCGGCCAGTACGGCCGGGTACAGCAGGCTGTTCAGCACCTGCTGGCGGGCGGCGGCCTCCTTTTCGTAATAGTCGGCCATCTGCCGGCAGATCCGCCCGGTGTCGCCGCGGCCCTCGGCGCTGCGCACCATCGCCGGCAGCAGCGGGGGAAAGGCCGGCCCCAGCGCTGTCATGGCGGCGGACAGCGGCTCGCCGCCCCGCAGGCTCTGCTGCAGGGCGCGGCAGATCTGCCGTTCGGCCGGCCCGGCGTCCTGCTCTTCCTCCAGGATCTCCAGCGCCCGCACCAGCGGCACCCCGGCGGTAAGCAGGGCGCCCAGCCCCTGGCAGAACGCAGCCAGCTGCCGGGAACTCAGCGGCCGCAGGCGGGGCGGCCGGTCGGCCCGCTGCCCGACCAGAAACAGCCCCCGGCTGCGCAGCTGCAGGTACAGCGCCTGCGGGTCGGCCGCCCGGGCGGTCCCGCGTACCGTGCGGCCGCGGGCGTCCTTGGCGGTATAGCGGTAGGTGACCATGGTGTTCCCTCCCTTGTCCGTGTGTTCAGAACAGGGCCAAATACCGGCGGACCAGCCATCCGCCGGCCAGCAGCGCCGCGGCAATGCCGGCGCACAGAAACGGCCCGAATGCGATCTGGTCGCCCCGGCGGGCCCGGCCGGCTGCCAGCAGGAAAAAGCCGTACCCGCCGCCGCTCACCACCGCAAGAAAGAAAGCCGCCAGGGTGGCCTGCCAGCCCAGGAACAGCCCGGCCGCGGCCATCAGCTTGATGTCCCCGCCGCCGAAGGCCCCCGGTACCGCCAGGCAGAGAACCAGCATCGGCAGGCTGACGCAGAGCGCGCCCAGCCCGTGGGTGAGAACCGTCGGGACCCAGCCGCCCTGGCGGGCGCCCAGCAGGGCGACCCGGCACAGCCCCAGCAAAGCCACGGCGGCGTTGAGGGCGTCGGGGATCTCCCGGGTGGCGGCGTCCAGCCGGGCAATGGCGTACAAAACCCCGCCCAGCAGCAAAGCCAGCCAGGCTTCAGCGCCAAGGCCCAGAAGCGGCCCGTCCCCAAAACGCGCCGCCGCCAGCAGGGCGGCTCCACCGCCCAGCAGTTCCCCGGCCGGGTACCAGGCCGGGATGCGGGCGCCGCAGTGCCGGCACCGGCCGCGCAGCGCCAGCCAGCTTGCCACCGGCACCAGTTCGGCCGGGCCCAGCACCGCCCCGCAGGCCGGGCAGACGCTGCGGCCCCGAAGCGGAGAAAGTCCCCGGGGCAGCCGCCAGGCCACCACCTCAAAGAAGGAGAAGAGCGCGGCGCCGGTGAAAAACCGGACCCCGCCCCACAGGATCTGCAAAGCCGGCAGCATCGGCACACCGCCTTCCCGCCCGGTCGGCTGGCCCGGGCCCGCAAAATTCGACAGGATTCGACATACTGATACAAAAAGTATAGAAGACCCGGGCGGATTTTTCAAGAGATCTGCCGCCTTCCGCCGGCAAAAATATGCGCCGTTCCGCCGCCTTTGCCCGGGGCCGGGCGCAGTTTGGCATTTTGCTTGCAATGGGGCCCCGGGGCTCGTATAATTTGAATAAGATCCGGCGCAAAGCCGGCTTGTCCGCCCGGCGGGCCCCGACCCCGCCGGTCTGCCCGGGAAGGAGATCGACGCCGTTGCAAGCCTGTCCCTGCGCCCGCAAGGGCTTTACATTGGTGGAACTGCTGGTGACCCTGGCGCTGGTGGCGATCCTGGGCTCACTGGCCGGGGCCGGGATCACCGCCGGCGTCCGGCTGGCCCGGTTCCACCGCAACGAATCCGCGGCCTGTACGCTG
This sequence comes from Candidatus Gemmiger stercoravium, assembly GCA_019119835.1. Taxonomy (GTDB): domain Bacteria; phylum Bacillota; class Clostridia; order Oscillospirales; family Ruminococcaceae; genus Gemmiger; species Gemmiger stercoravium. The sequence continues at coordinate 29,249 of DWWE01000034.1, forward strand.
TATCAGGCTGCCCAGGCGGCCCTGACCCGGCTGGAGGCCGAGGGCTCTCTGCCCGCATTCCTGACCCGGGCCGCCGCCCTCAGCGAGCCCGGCGTCTACCGGCCGGACCCCGCCCTCACCGGGGCGCAGGCCGCCGCCGAGGCGGAACTGGCCGCCCGGTACCCCGACCGGGTGGGGGTGCTCTGGCTGGACAAGGCGGACCCGGACGCCGGCGCCGGCCCGCTGCTGCGCAGCCTGCTGGAACCCTGGGTCTCCGACCCCGCCCTGCTGGACGCCTCGCTGGCGCTGGAACTGGACCTGCGCAGCGGGCGGGTCTTTGCGGTGTTTTATGCCGCCCAGGCCGGGCGGCTGCGCTTCGGCGGCGGGGAAGGGGCGGTGGACATCACCGACCGCACCCCGGCCCACCGCCGGCGCACCCAGGTGGGCTGCTATGCGTCCGGGGAGCTGCTGCCGCTGGTGCCGCCGGCGCTGCTGCAGCCCGTCGCCCCGGAAGAGGCCGCGCCATGAGCCGGCAGCCCGCCCGGTGGGGCCGCCGGGGCGCTTCGATGCTGATGGTCCTCTGCCTGGGGGCGGTGCTGCTGGCCCTGTGCGCTTCGCTGCTCACCGCCGCCGCCCAGCTCTCGGCCCCGGCCGGGCAGCTGCTGGCCGGGGAACAGGCCCGCCAGCTGGCCCTGACCTTTTCCCGGCAGCTGGACGCGGAACTCTGTGAAGTGCCGGATTCCCCGCTGGCGCAGTTCCTGACCGGCACCTTCCTGGGGGAAGGCTATGCCGACGACACCCCCTACCGCTTTACCGCCGGCAGTCCCCAGGACCCCTACGGGGCGCTCACGGTGACCCTGCAGCGCAGCCCCGCGGCCGGGGCTGCGGCCGTGTGGTCCCCGGCCGACGGGCTGAGCGCCGGGGAACTGACCGCCCGGATGGACGAGTTCCAGGCTGCGGCGGCCGACGGCGCCGATTACCGCATCGCCGTCACCGTGACCGCCAGCTGGGCGGGGGCCGAATTCTCCTACACCCAGTGGTATCTCCGGCGGGGCGAGTTCCCGGTGCTCTACACCCTGGAGGGTGCCGTCTACCGCCGCCAGCCGGGTACCCTGCGCTTTTACCGGGCCGACCGGACGGAAACGGCGGGGGAACCGGACCTGGTGCTCTCCGGCGACGGCCCGGAAGTCCGGGGCGAGATCACCGCCCGCTACGACCCGGCCGGACCCCGGGCGGGCAGCCGGTACGAAAATCTTGTGGAAAGGGGGAGCCGCCCATGAGGCGTCTTTGCGGAAAGTTGCGCAGCCGCCGGGGCGAAACGCTGGTGGAGCTGCTGGTGGCCTTCGCGCTGCTCCTGCTCTTTGTGGCGACCTTCGGGGGTGCGCTGCGGGCGGCGCAGGGGATGCAGAGTCGGGCCGAGACCAGCCGCGAAGCCGCCTGGCGGCTGATCGAACCGCTGCGCCCGGTGGGGGCGCCCTGCCCCGGGGCCGCCGACGACGGGGTGCGGCGGTATGAATTCTGCGGCGAGGACGGACAGCCCGCCTTCACGCTGGAACTGCCCTGCGAGACGGTCACGGTCTCCGACGGGGAAGAGACCCACACCTTCCGCCGGTTTGCCGCCCCGGCGGATGCCGGGCAGGCGGACCCGTGAGCCGGCGGTTCCCGGCCGGCTGCCGGGGCGCCACCCTGGTGGAACTGCTGGTCTGCCTGGCGCTGTTGGGGCTGTTCACCGCAACGGCCGTGGCGCTGGTCCGGCCTGTCGCGGCTCTGTACAGCCGGATGCAAAGCCGGTCCCGCGCCTGGATGATCGCGGACACGCTGGCGGATGCGCTGCAGGCCGACCTGCTTTACGCCGAAGGCACCCTCCGCCTGGCCGAAGCGGCCGAAAGCGAAGGGGAGGCGGCCCGGCCCTTCCGGCCGGTGCAGACCCCGCCCGGCGAGACCCCGGCCGGCACGGCGGTGGAATTCCGCCGGGGCGGGGCCTACCTGCTGCTGGACGCCGGCGTCACCCCTGAGACGCTGGTGCCCGACCCGGACGGCGGGGAAGGGTGGACCCGCCGCGCCGCCCAGCCTGCCGGGCGGCTGCACAAGCGGTACTATCGGGTCCGGTCCGAGCCGGCGGAAGGGCAGTCCGGCACCTTTTACCAGTACCGCCTCGGCGGCGAGACCGGCGCCGCCTACACGGCCGATGCCTGCACCGACGCCTTCCCGGCGGCGTTTTATCTGGGCGGCGAGGTCTCGCTGCGCTTCTCGGTCCACAGCACCGTCACCGACGGGGAGGGGGTCCTGCGGGTCACGGCGCTGGCGGCGGAGATCACGGTCCGGCAGGCACAGACCGGCCGTATCCTCTGCACCCGGCGGACGGTGCTGGATCTGCCCGGCTGCCCGGCGCTGCTGCAGGACCCGGCCCTTGCCCCCGGCCGTGACGGCGCGGCGCCCTGAGCTTTTGTCCCGAAAAGGAGGTCCCTCTATGTCCAACCCGCCGATCCGCATCCAGCTGCTGGGCGGATTTTCCATGGCGGTCGGCGGCCGGCCGATGCTGTCCGGCCTGGCTCGGAACCGCAAACTGCAGCAGCTCCTGCAGTACCTTCTGCTCAACTGCGACCGCGCCGTGACCCACCAGGAGCTGATCGCCCATTTCTGGGGCAACAGCTTTGACGCCGAAGCCTCGCTGCGGGCGGTGATGTACCGCCTGCGGCAGACCATCGACCGGGAGGAGCCCGCGCTGGCAAACTGCATCCGCACCGGCCGGGGCAGCTACCGGTGGAACCCGGCGCTGGCCTGCAGCATCGACGTGCAGGAACTGCAGCGGGCCAGCGCCGCGGCTGCGGCTGCCGCCCCGCCGCGGCAAGACGAACTGGAACAGGCGGTGATCGCCCTGTACAAAGGCCGCCTTCTGCCCGAAGCCGCCGGCGAACTCTGGGTGGACCGCCGCCAGGTGGAACTGCAGGCGCTGTACAAGACGGCGCTCTACCACCAGATCGAGCGGGCCCGGGCCCGCGGGGACCTTTCCGCCGCCGAATCGCTGAGCCGCCGCGGCCTGCAGATGGATGCGGCGGACGAACGGCTGTACATCGAGCAGATCCTCTGCCTGCAGGCGCTGGAACGACCGCAGGAAGCCGCCGCGGCCGCCGGGTGGGCCCGGGCCCTGGGCTTTCTGCACACCGGCATCCCTGGGCTTTCCGACCTGGAAAGCAGCCACCAGCGGCTGATCCGGGCCCAGGCCGCCATGCAGCGGGAAGCCGCCCACATCGAGGAGGAGATCCGCCTGGGCGGCGCCGGCAGCGGCGCCTTCATCTGCAGCTATGCGGCCTTCCGCTGCATCAGCCAGGTGCGGCTGCGGGCCAGCACGCGCTACCACCATCCGCTGCTGGTGGCCATCGTCAGCCTGGTGCCGCCGGTGGCCCGCCCGGTCAGCGGCCGCACGGCCGCCGCCATGCAGGTGCTGGAAGGGGTGCTGCTGCGCACCCTCAACACCGGGGATGTGGCGGCCCGCTACAGCGAAAACCGGTTCGTGCTGCTGCTCAGCGGCTTTGCGGCGGACGGCACCGGCCCGATGGAGCGCGTCCGCTCGGAATTTTACCGCCACCCCGGCCAGGACGGCTACCTCCTGTTGTACCAGCTGCACACGCCCCACCCCAATTAGAAATACCTGCGCAGGGACGGAAAAAAGTGGAAAAAACCCTGCTTTTTTCAAAAAAACCTTGACATCCGGCCATCCACGTGTTATTATAATATACGTTCCGCGCCGGTAGCTCAGCTGGATAGAGTGTCTGACTACGAATCAGAAGGTCGGGGGTTCGAGTCCCTTCCGGCGCACCACAACAGCCTTATCCGAACTCAGTTTTCTGGGTTCGGATAATTGCTTTTTATACTGTATTTTCTTTGATGATACGGCAAAAAGCCGGGGCGGACGACTTCTCGTTTGGAAGCGTCCGTCCCGGCTTTTTGTCTGTCTGCATCGCCTGTGCGGCGGCCATGCAGGCTATATGCGATGGCAATGCGGTGGAAGTGCGAGCTTTTTGAGACGAAAATCTGTGAAAATCTGTGAAACTTAGCGGAACTTTACGACAACAAAGTCAGGCATCCGATCGGCAGCCGCTTTTTGAGCGTTAAAAGTGTGAGAATTCTGTGAAAGTTTCCCGCTCGCTTTTAGCTTTTGATATTCGGCCATATTTTTCTCATCTGCAAAGTATTCCTCAATGTATGGACAAATGAACCGTGCAAACTGCTCCAGGTTGGCACGGGGAATCCCGCAGACCATTTCGGGGCATTGATCCTTTTTAGACTTTCGCGGCATAAATTCCTCCTGATCCGTAGGGTGTGTTGCTCGTGCGTGATTGCACAGCCGAAAGGCTGGTGCTTATAGAACTATTGTATCAAGGGAGCAATGCAGGAAAAAGCACAGGAGTCCAGCAACTTTTCTGCGGTTTTTATGCTGCCCTTACTCGCGCCATTGCGCCACCTCTGTGGCTGGGAACCCGGTCAAAGTGTTTCTTCCGCAATCCTCCTTGCGGAAGTGGATGCAGTGCAGACGCAGTTTGTCATCCAGGTAGAAAAAGTAGGGGTACAGACCATCGTCGATCTCCAGAACTTCCCAAGGATGCAGCGGAAAGCCCAACCGATCTGGCAGGTTCAGAAAGCTCACCTCATTTTGGAACTCCTCTGCGCTAATGTCTGTGTGGCTTTCGTAGCAAACGGCATAGTCTGTGGCAGAGACGTATGGTTCCATACCTCTTTGCCGGAGCAGGCTTTGCAGCAATTCGGTATCCGGGTTCTTATAATGGTAGACGCGCACGGCACAGGGCGTGATCCTTCGGGGGCACCAGGCGGGCACCTTCTCTTTTGGGTCTTTCGGTTTGAATACCCTGGGGCGCTTGCCGCCTGTGCAGTAGCGACTGAATGGGTGCAGATAAACTCCTTTGAGCTTTGTCCCGCAGGCTTCAGCGTGTCGGTGGTGATATGGGCAGAATGTGCATTTTGGCTGGCGGACTTTTACTTCTAGCATGATGACCTCCTTTGTCACGGAAGAGTTTCGATGGCATACTGACGCCCCTTGCCATTGAAAAACTTGACAAGACGAAACGCATCCAGCGGCGTTACCATGACGGAATCCTTGACGTGGCGGCAGCAGCGGCCGCACTGTTGACAGTGAAAGTTGATGGTATCCTGGGTACGGACAGGCAAAATGTTTGTCTCGAAATCCATAAATGCGGACCTCCTTGTACTTGTACATAGAAAAAGGACCCCGGCAGCGTACTGCCGGAATCCTTTACCTGTTGCATCTGGCAGGGTGATGCCCCACACAGATACGGCCATTCTTACTATAAAATGATGATGGGTGCCTGGGCACCGCCTCCTTTCTGCTATCTGGCGTATACAAAGAAAAAAGCCAGCAGACGGTGCCGCTACAAGCGGCGTCCTCTACTGGCACGGCGTACAACTTTAACAACGTGTGCGCATGGCGCACAAAGAACATTATAGTATTACATTACCTGTTTGTGCGGTCATTGTCAATATGCAGTTACCGCTTGCGGTGTCCCCAAAGGGCTGATGACCTTCATGATATGCTGGCATCTTCGTACATTTTTGCACATTGTGAGGTTTGACAACCCCCGCGAACCATGCTATCATATACCCATAGTTGATTTTTGTGCAGGTGCCAAGCGCCCAATGCACACGCAGTCTATATTGCATTTGTGCCAGTAGTGTCAGTCTGCCCTCAGCGGGCAGCAGACTCTACTGGCTTTTTTGTTTTCCGGGATTTTCCCCGGACTTACAGCGAGAATGACTACCGTTCATGGCTCCATGCCATGATCCCAGGTTTTTAGCCTGGTGGTCATTCTCGCCTTTGTTTTTTGCCAAAAAGCCCTATAGGCTTTTGGAATAGATTTAAGAAAGGTGGAATTTTCGTATGAAACAAACACTTCGCCCCAAAGCACAGGTGCGCCGCCGAGCGTCTGTGCCCCAGAATCAAGCCCGCCGGTCGGACTCTCTGCGCACGGCCAATAACCGCGCCGCGTTGGTACGCCTGTACCGGAGACGCCGGGTACGGCTGCAAAGCCGCCGGAGGTCTTGACCATGCCGGCGGACAGTGCCGGTACCCGGCAAGAACCCGAAGTCCTGGTGGACACAGCCGGTTTATCAGAGGCAGAGTGGCTGGCCTGGCGGCGCAAAGGAATCGGCGGCAGTGACGCCGCAGCTATCCTTGGAATTTCGCCCTGGCGAACCGCCCGCGACCTCTACGATGACAAACTTGGCATTGCCTCCGCACAGGATGATTCCGGCAACTGGGTCGCACTGGAGATGGGGCATCTGCTGGAAGATTTGGTTGCCCGCATCTTTTCCCAAAAGACCGGGTACCCAATATTCCAGATCAAAAAGATGTTCCGCAGCCCCAGGCACCCCTGTATGTTGGCCGACGTGGACTACTTTGTCACCCTGCCGGACGGCAGCACAGCAATTCTTGAGATCAAAACGACCAACTACAATGCCAGGAGCCATTGGTGGGATGGGGACGCGCCCATCGTCCCTCCCTACTACGAGAGCCAGGGCCGGCACTACATGGCCGTCATGGACCTCGACCGCGTATTTTTCTGCTGCCTGTACGGCAACAACGAGGACGAGGTGGAGATCCGTGACCTGCACAGAGATTTGGCCTATGAGCAGGAAATGATCTTTCTGGAAGAATCCTTCTGGAACGATCACATCCTGACCCATGTGCCGCCGCCCTACACCGAGGACGGTGAGCTAGTGCTGGCCAGTTTGCAGCGCCGGTTTGGCGCTGGCGATGAAACATTGCCGCAACAGCAGCTTGGTAGTGCCGAAACCACCGTCCTGAATAAGTATTTGCAGTATCAGGAACAGAAGAAGGCCCTTACCATGCGGGTCAAAGAAATTGACCGTGTAATGAAGCGGATGCAGGGACAGATCGTCGCTGGTATGGGTGCGTGTTGGACGGCAGGCTGCCAGGATGCTGAAATGCAGTATCTTGTCAGCTATCCAGCCGTTCGCAGGCCCATGATCGGCAAGGATGCCCTGGAGCGACTGCATCGTGACCACCCGGAAATTTATGAAGAGTATGTCACGGTGTCGGAATCCCGGCGGTTCAGTGTAAAGCAGATTCCGCTGCCGAACACGCAACATACAGCAGCATAAAGTGAAAAGGATGTGATGAACGGAATGTCTTACAGTGCTTACGATCACGATTATTTGGAAACTGCCGATCGCATAAGAATCGAAAGGTGTATCTATTTTCAAAGCGATAACTGCAGTATTTCCGAATTGGTCGTGCTGCCTTTGGCGAAGTTGGTTGTTATGCGCAGGGAAAGCGCCGATGCCGAGCAGGAAATATATGATCGGTTGAAAGAACAGGCTTCCGCTTGGGAGAAACAAGCCGGAAAGACCCTCCTGCTTGATCGGGCCATTGAATATAAACGGGCGCCATATTCCGAACACACGGCCAACCAGTGGGTAGCGCCAGACAACTACCGCCATGAGCGGAGCAATGCTGTTTATCGGATGTCATACGCTATTTCCGAAAATACCCGGTATGACAGCGAAATGCAAAGAACCATCACATACTCCTGGTCGCTGCGCTGGGGCATCTATACCAATGCTCCGGGGGGATGCCAGCAAGCAAAAATTGCTGGGCAAGAACGCAAAGTCTTTGCCAGCCGGGAAGCTCTGGACAAATATCTGCACGGCCGTATCAAAGCCTATCAGCATTTGTTCACTGAAATTTTTCCACCCGTCCCGCCGGAGTATGCCGAATGTTTTAAGGTAAACGGCTGCCTGCTACCTGATTATGTGGTTGAAGGACAGGAAGAAAAACGGCCGGGCCATTCGCCAATGGCTACAAAATCCACCGCGATTTAAGAAAGGAAGTGCAACGGCGTATGCCATACCACGGTACCTATGATGGCACCATCTATTTTAATGAAGCAAACCACTTTTCCATCATCGTGGTCAGAACTCAAGACCCGTCGATCCCAGCCCAAGCCCGCAACGCCGCGCAGCTCCGCGGCCGCTGGCACAAACCAGGTACCAACCTCTTTGTGGCGGTGGGCCACGACCTGCCTCGCACGAGCGCGGTGGAACTGGAACTGGACGGCGAATGGGTCACCGGCAAACACGGGTGTCAGCTGCAGGTGGAACAATGGCGGGAGATCGTCAAGCAAACGCCGGAGGGCATCCGGGCCTATCTGGGTTCGGGCCTTATCAAAGGGATCGGCCCCCAGCTGGCAGACGTCATCGTGCGCCGTTTTGGCGCTGATGCACTGCACGTCTTGGAGCATGACCCCGAACGTCTGACCGAGATCCCCGGCATTACCGAGCGCAAGCTGGCCGATATCCAGGCATCTTACGCCGAGAGCCGCGCCCTGCGCGACCTGATGAGTTTGCTGGGCCCGTTCCAGGTCACACCAGCCACGGCGGTCAAAGTGTATGAGTTCTTTGGCCCTACCTGTGTGGAGATTCTGCGCAGCCGACCTTATGAGCTGTGCCGCATCTCCGGCTTCGGCTTCAAACGGGTGGACGCCATCATCCGAAAAACGGACAAGCGATTGGACACACCCGACCGCATCCAGGGCGCACTGATGTATGCGCTGCAGGAGGCTGGCACCCAACAGGGCCACCTGTATCTGCCGCGAACAGAATTGCTGCAAACGGCGATGCAGCTGCTGAACAGCACTGTCCCGCAGCCGAAACTGCACCTGCACACTGAACAGGTGGAAGCCGCCCTGCAGGACGCGATCCTGCACGGCGATCTGGTCGCCAACGAGGACGCCATCTACCTCGCCAGGGTATTTGCCCGGGAGGATGAGACGGCCCGGCGGATCGCCCGACGGCTGATCTGCCCCGACCGTACACTCGATATTGAGGATGCACTGACCAAGGTGAAAGAGACGCTGGGCATCTGTCTGTCCTCCCAACAGGAGCGGGCGGTGCAGGCGGCCTTTCACCATTCGCTCAGCATCATCACAGGTTCGCCCGGCACCGGCAAGACAACAGTGCTGCGGGCCATCATTGAAGTGTTCCGCCACATCTGCCCGGACAAGAAACTGCTGCTCATGGCCCCGACCGGCCGTGCCAGTCGCCGTATGGCGGAAAGCACTGGCGTGACGGACGCCAAAACCATGCACAGCGCGATGGGCCTGGGCGGCGAAGAGGGCGCAGTTGCCGACAAGAAGGTCAAGTTGTTGGATGCCGATCTGCTCATCGTGGACGAGTTCTCGATGGTGGATATGTGGCTGGCACAGCAGATGTTCCAGCGCGTCCGGGCTTCCTGCCGAATCGTATTGGTGGGTGACCCCGACCAGCTGCCGAGCGTCGGCGCCGGTCAGGTGTTCGCCTCGCTGATCAAAAGCGGGCAGATCCCCGTCACCGTGCTGGATCAGATCTTTCGCCAGTCTAAAGACGGCCTGATTGCCTACAACGCCAAATTCATCAACGAGGGCAGCACACGGCTGTACTATGGCCCGGATTTCCAGTTTGTCGAGAGCGGCAACCAACAGGAAACCGCCGCCACCATCTTGCAGCTGTACACGGCCGAGATCCAGGCCAGCGGCGTTGAGAACGTGCAGATTTTATCGCCGTTCCGTTCGCGTGGGGAGGCTTCGGCCGACCTCTTAAACCTTGCCATCCGGGAACAGGTCAACCCCTTCCGCTCGGAAGAGGAGGAGATCCGCCTGGGGCTCAAGGTGTTCCGTGTGGGCGACCGGGTCATGCAGACCAAGAATACCGAGAAGGTCTCCAACGGCGACCTGGGTTTTGTGCGCGGCATTGAAACGCACAGCGATGGCAAGCGCCTATTGCTGGATTTCGGGACAGACCGCCTGCTGACCTACCGCATGGAGGAGCTGGCCAACCTGGACCTGGCGTATGCCACTACGATCCACAAGGCGATGGGCAGCGAGTTTGAGACGGTCATCGTGCCGGTCATCAAGCCCCACGCCATCATGCTGTACCGCAACCTGCTCTATACCGCCATCACCCGCGCCAAGAAGAAAGTCATCCTTGTGGGGCAGAAATCCACACTGTTTCTGGCCGTTCACAAGGCGGATATTTCCAAGCGCAATACCAGGCTGGCAGAGCGCATCCAAATGTATTGTCAGGTTCTGGCAGCGGATCATACGGCCCGTCTGCCGGAAGCTGTCTGAACGCCATACAACTTTACTCAGAAGGGAGCTTACCATGAACGAATCGAAAAATCATGCCGCCATGCTGTACAAGACGGTGCCTGCGGTGGCCTCGCTCAACCATGTCAACGGCTTCGACCCGCTGAAGCTGCTGCGGCGCACCCGCTCGGCCCAGACCGGCGAACCGGTCCTCAAGCTGGATCTGCGATATAAGCGGCTGTGGTTCCGCCTGGCCTGCCCGAAAGGGCGGCTGCGGTTGAACGCACTGCGCATCACCGAACAAATCGCCATCTTTGAGGCAAAGGTCTACCGCAACCTGGAGGACAGTGAGCCCATCAGCAGCTATATCGCAGAGTGCAGCCGGGACACCACGCCCGGCGGGCTGTATGTGGAAGCCGCGCAGTCGGAAGCACTGAACACGGCGCTCTCCAATGCCGGTTTCGGCATTCAGTTTGCCGATGTGGCCGGCGGCGAAGACGCCTACGGCAGCGAGATCCCGGCAGACGCCACGCCTCTGATTTTGGACACGGTCCCCGCCGGGCCGGAACAGGAAGCGCCTGCTACTATGTCTGTACAGACCGCGGAACCTGCTGCACCGGAAGCACCGCCGGAATCTGTTTTGCCGCAGGAAGGCCCCGAAGCGGAAGCCGTTTCGACGGAGCCGCATGAGGAAATCGCACAGGAGGCATCCGCGCGAGAAGGTTCTGTGCCGCCGAATGAAGCCCCGGCTGAGCCTGCCGCTACGGAGCCGGCCGCTGCGGCCGAAGCCGCAACCCAGGAGGAAGAGGACGAGCCGAACGCCGCGCTGCCCTACACCAAAGATACCCCCGTGGAGGAGATCGTGGCCCAAATGCGCTACGAGGACGCCGCCAACATTCTGGTGGATGTGGGTACCTGCAAGGGCTGGACGATGGCCCAGGTAGCAGATCGCCGCCCGCCGAGCCTGCGCTGGTATCTGCGCGGGTATCAGGGCGACAACAACATCCTGCGCGCCGCGGCCCAGATCATGCTGGATAACCTGACTTTGCCCAAGGCCGGTTGAACGGAAAGCACGGGAGGGCGCGGAGATGTCTGCAACTTCTCAGGATTTTCCTTTTACCATTCTGGATGTGGCCGGGCTGCTGCCTTTGCGCATCAAACGTCGGACGGCAGGCAGTTTCTATGTGGACTGCCCCTTCTGCGGCGATACCAAAGGGCGACTCAATATCAGCCGGAAGAACGTCTGGCGCTGCAACCGCTGCGATGCCAGCGGTGGGATGCTGGCGCTGTATGCAAGGATGTACGGCATCAGCAACGCGGAAGCCTACCGGGAGATCTGCGAGGCGCTGGGGTGCGACCATTCTAATGGGGATACCGCAACTCCGGCACGCAGATGCCCAGAATCCGCCGTACTGCTGCCGCCGGCCGTCCCGCAAGCGGCCCCCGCTGCACCCCAGACCATTCACCAGACGCTGACGCTGCTGCTCGAACAGTTATCGCTGTCCCCGCGGCATAAAGCACATCTGCTGTCGCCCAAACGCGGGCTGACGGATGCCCAGATCGAGCGGTTTGGGTTCAGATCCACGCCCCCTTCCTTCCTCTGCCGCGGGCTGGCCGAACGGCTCCTTGCCAAAGGCTGCACGCTGCAGGGCGTCCCCGGTTTTTACCAGGGTGAAGACGGTAAGTGGACAGTGAACTTTTCCAATCGCGCCTCCGGCATCCTGATCCCCGCCGTGGGTCTGGACGGCTTGCTCTGCGGAATGCAGATCTTGCTGGACCGACCGCTGCGCGACCAGGATGCCCCGCCGGAAAAGAAGGGTGCCAAATATATCTGGTTTTCTTCCAACGACCGGCTCATGGGTTTTACGTCCGGCAGCCCGGTACACTTTGTTGGCGACCCGTTTGCCAAAACCGTCTATGTGACCGAAGGCTTGCTCAAAGCGGATATTGCCCACTGCCTGACCGGCCGCTCCTTTGCAGCGGTGGCGGGCGTGAGCAGCCTGGCAAACCTGGAACGGCAGCTGCCGGTTTTGGCACGCAGCGGTACCCGGACCATCGTGGAAGCGTTCGATATGGACAAGCAATCCAAGCCGCAGGTATCTGCGGCCTGCGAAAAGATGGAACAAATGGTGTTGACCAACCGGATGCAGTGCATCCACCTGACCTGGGATGCAACATATAAAGGAATCGACGACTGGCAACTCGCTCTGCGGGCTGCCCAGGCACAAAACGAACCAATAAATCAGCGCGCAGCGTAGGCTGTGCGGCTATGTCAACAACGGCATGGGCTCATCCGCAAGGAAGGCTCATGCCGTTTTCTTTTATGAAGGAGGTGCCCACGATGGGCGTATTTTCAGAGATTAACCTGATGATGCGGGAGCATCCCGAAACGGTGCAGCCGTTCACGCTGGAAGCACAGCCGGAACCAACGCAGGAATCCGGCACGTTGCCGGAGACCGCCGAGGAAACGAAGGCCCGCGAACAGCTGCAGGAGGCAGTTGCTGCGCAGAACTTGCCAGATACTCAGCAACCGAACGAAACACCGGAGCCCAAGCAGGACGATGAACAGACAAAGCGTGCAGCCGCTGAACAGGCCGAACGAGAGCGCATCGCCAATATGACCGATGAGGAGGTCGTGGCCGCATCCATGTCCCGCACGGCGGATGACACCGAGCGGCTGACCCGACGGAACATGAAGCTGTGCGTGCTGGAAGTGATCCAGACCAAATGCCTCGAAGACCCTGCTTTTGCCCGCCTGGTGCTTCAGCCCCGTAAATCCATGCGCAACTGTTTCCACCACATCAACCGCCAGGCGCGGGACTATCTGCGCCGGGAGATGGAGGATAACGATGAGAAGGCTGTGGATGGCATCTATGGCGGCGATGTGCCGGACGAACTCTGCTACCAGTGGGCGGAAGAGTATTTCCGTGACCCGGAGGCAGAGGTAGACCGGCCCAAAGAATCCGCCAGAGCGAAACCGGCTGCCAAGACAGAGGCAAAAACGCGCAAGAAGAGTGAATCCAAAAAAGCTGCATCGAAAAAGCCTGCCGAGGAATCGCAGACGATGGAAGGTCAGATCACCTTTGGCGATCTGGCTGGCGGAAAGGCGGTGGCGTGATGAAACTGGACAAACGTGCCTGCCGAAAAGTGGCGGCCAAGCCGCTCTCTCTGCCCGCCGGGCATGGGCTGTTGGTTGCGGAACAAATCGACCATCTGATCAAAGCCGAGATCCACAACCTTGGTCATGCCAAGACGTTGGTCCTGTATCTGTACCCAAGGCAGCAATGCGCGCAGGGCAATCGGCTGCCCCGCTGGACGGTTTTCATCACCCGGCGGGAGTTCATCACCCTGCGCCGGGATGAGGGCGGCAAAACCGCATGGCTCCTGTCCATGTTGGATCGGCTGGATTGTTCTTACAGGTTCCTGAGCCGCTGCGCGTTTTGCACTCGCAGAGATGAACAGATGGTTTTCCGTTTCGTCGGCGAAAAGGACAGCAGTGTTCCTGCATTGAATGCATTGTACCGCTTCCAGCACCGGCTTTGGGAAAAGCGCACGCATCAACAGCGCGTGATGCGCGACCAGCCGATCGTGCAGCGGATGCACGTTGTGCGGGCATTGCCCCGCGGTTTGCACACCTGGGTGCGACAGAGCATCATGCCTGCCTATCTCTTTTACGACCGCACCGGCCGCAAAAAGGTACAGGCATATTGCACGAGCTGTCAGAAGGAAGTCTGGTTGATCAATCCGAAGAACAGAAGGACAACGATCTGTCCCCACTGTGGCAGGAAGGCCGTACAGAAAACGCGGGCTAGCCGCGCCAGATGGCATGAGGACAAGGAAACCGTGCAACTCATCCAGCGCGTCAGTCGAACCGAGCTCATCATCCGCATCCTGAAAGTTCGATATTGGTATGCAGACACTGATGTGGCGCACCAACACCTGTACGAAACTGCCCGCTACTTTGTCGGGCAACAGGCAGACGGAACGCCGCGCACAGAGGTTTACCACTATGCCGAATGGCATGACGGTGCCACCCATTGGCAGCCGGGAGAATACCCGCGACCTGCTTTCTGGAACTCCGGCTTTGACGCCGAAGACGTGGGCGCGGTGTATTTGCCAAACCTGAAAACAGCCCTGTTGGGGACGCCTTGGCAGTATTGTCCCATCGGGCAGTTCTATCAGCGGATCAACGAACCGATTCAGGCAAGCACCTTTCTTGCGGCTTACCTGGAACACCCGGTCATTGAGCACTTGGTCAAAGTGGAATTCACAAATCTTGCGGCCAGCGTCGCTTATGAGCGCGCCGAAAGTCGATGTCTGGACGAAAACCAGCACCGCACACATCGGATTTTGCAGGTGGAAAAGGATGATCTGCCGCTTCTCAAAACACTGCAGGTGGACGCACGGTGGCTGCACTGTTACCAGAGCTATCTTGGCAAAAAGCTGAGAGGACGGCAGCAGCTGCTTGCCTGGCAGGTGGAGCAGAATGTGCGGGACGTACCGGAAGAAATTCTCGACTGGGTACGGGTGCCGCGCTTTTTGGAGTATATCCAGGCACAGGCAAAGCTTTCGGCAGACGGAAACCACGCAACTGCTGGCTTGGTTACACTTTACCGGGACTATCTGTCCATGTGCAGAGAGGCCGGGCATGACCTGAAGAAGCGTTCGGTACTATTCCCGGAAAACTGCCGCGCCGCCCATGACGAGGTGCAGCAGTATTGCCGGTGGCTGCATACACAGAAGATGCGCGAGAATTTTGCGAAGGCCTACTCAGTTGTCAACAAAAAAGTCTGTTACCGCCGCAAAGGCTTGCAGATCGTGTGCCCCTCCACGCCGGAGGATCTTGTGCAGGAGGGTAAAAACCTGCACCACTGTGTGGGCAGTTATGCAGAGCGCGTGGCAAAGGGTCAGTGTCTGATCCTGTTCCTGCGCCATACCGATGAGCCTGAAAAGCCGTTTTACACCATCGAGGTGCGCGGCGACCAGGTCCAGCAGGTACATGGCGACCACAACAGTGACCCCACACCGGAAGTGGAACAGTTCGTGGCGCAATGGAAAAAGCGAGTCTTGACGCCGCTGTTCAAGGCCGCGTGACAAAAACAGAGTGGAGGTCATTTTTATGGAAGCAATGATACAGCGTCTGAAACAGCAGTTTTACGATGTAATGTATAAGTACGAAAAGCCGTTTGCCGAGACTGGCGTACTGGCAAACCTGAACCAATGGGCCGCGGCCAAGCGCCCTCTGCTGGAGCTGCTGCGCCGCCACCCCAACTGGCAGGAGGAAGACCTGGCTGTCGTTATGGAAATCAAGAACGTGCGGCCCATCGACCGGGAAGCAGTGGATGAAGGCGTTTTCGCCCTGCGGGAGTTGGGTGAGGAAATGCAGCTGCCTGCAGAGCAGCGGAAAAACCTGTACGGCGCGCTGTGCGCGGCCATCACCGGATACGAGCAGTTGATGCCGGACAATGAAAATTATTTAGATACGATCCGCAGCCTGGCAGGGATCTCCTGCGTGGCTCGGCAGAAAACCAGCCGCGTCATCAACCGCATCTGCTGCCGGTTTGGCCTTGACCAGTATACGGTGGAAAGGCCGGATGCGCCCAGGCAAATGGTACACCCCTATAACGCCATCTTTGCGCGGCTGTCCGATGCACTGAATCCACCGGCGGACACCAAAAAGCTGGTACTCTCCATCCACCCCTGTGACTTCCTCGAAATGTCGGGGAAGGACAGTACTTGGAAGTCCTGCCATCGCCTCAACGGCGGGTCCTTTCAGGCGGGATGCCAGTCCTATATGGGGGATGGGGTCAGCATGGTGTTGTTCGTGGTGGAGCCGAATCAAACCGGCCCCTACGGAAAGGTGCCGCATCTGAACCGGCAGATCTTCTGTTACGGTGACGGTCTGCTGCTGCAGTCCCGCCTATACCCGGAACGCAACGACGACGTCAATACCCTCTACCGCCATACGGTGCAGGATATTCTGGCAACCTGCCTGCAAAGGCCCAACCAGTGGAAGGTCAAGCGGGATATCCGCAATGAGAACGAGTTCTGGCATACGGTGTCGCAAAGCTGCCATTATCCCGACTATGATCACGGTTATGCGATCCTCTCCCTTCTGAAAGGGCAGGACAGCTATACGCCGCTCAAGATTGGCAGTGTATCCCTCTGCACGGTCTGCGGGCAACCTCAGTTCGAGTCATCCCGACTGCAGTGCGACCGCTGCGAACCGGTGGCCATCTGCGCCAAGTGCGGTAAGACCCTGCCGATGCGTGACTTAGAACACTACGAAGGCAAATTCTATTGCAAGGACTGCCTCTACTGGTGCAGCGTATGCCGGAAGTATCACTTGGGAACGCCGCGCAAAGTGCTTGGCCGGCGTGGTCAGGAAAAATCCGTCTGCCCGGATTGCTACCGAAATGTGGCGGACACCTGCCGCGGCTGCCTGATCCATGAACAGTGCCTGGACTTCGGTGGGAACCGATTCTGCCCCACGGCCTACGAAGGGCTGGCTGCATGAACAGCGGGAAGGAACTGCTATGAGTACAAAAAAGAAAGGTCATGCGATCCTTCTTGGAAAGGCGGAGGAAACATCCACATGGGAGGCGATTTTGCGGGCAACGCAGCCGGAATTGAAAACCTGCCTGCATCGTTGGCTGGAACAAAACGGCTTTACGCCCGTGTCCCGCGATGGATACCTCTATGCTGCGGGCGGCGTGCCTGTTCTGTTGGTAGCGCACCTGGATACCGTTCACCGGGAACCCGTCCGGGACATCTGTTATAACGCTGACCGCACGGTGGCTATGTCACCACAGGGGATCGGCGGGGATGACCGGGCGGGAGTTTGGATGGCGCTGCATATCCTGGAGCAAGTCCGCTGCCATGTGGTATTCTGTGAGGATGAGGAGATTGGCTGCGTGGGGGCGCGCAAGTTCAGCCGTCGTGCGCAGTTACCTCAAGTGAATTACATCGTGGAGATGGACCGCCGGGGTGCAAACGACGCGGTGTTCTACCGCTGCGACAACCCGGATTTTACCGAGTATGTCTGCGGTTTCGGGTTTGAAGTGGCGTATGGCTCCTGCAGCGACATCTCCTACATCGCGCCGAGCATAGGCGCCGCAGCCGTCAACATCAGCTGCGGCTATTACTGCGAACACCAGCGGTATGAGTACATCCGGCTCGATCAGATGCGCAGAAACGCGCAGCGGATCGCCGAGATGGTGGCCACACCCTCGCCCCGGTTTGAATACCGGGAGCGGGAGGAATGGATACCCGGCCGTTGGTTTGATGCACCGCCTGTCTGGTGGCGGCAAAAACGAATGCCGCACCGGGAAAACCTGATGCGGCTGCCGGAAGACGCCAACGTACTGCTTCATGGCAGGGAACTGGCGAAAGATCAGTTCCTCATCAACCGTGATGGAAATGTATATCGGTATCTGCCGGACCTGCAGGCGGCCATTGTGCTGGAGCAGGCTCGGGCACAGGATGCGCAGGGAGAGCCATGTTCTTTCAGCCGAGCAAACGCTCGCTTGTGCAGAATCATTTCAGTGGACGAAGCCATCGAGCGATTGCAGACGATGGCGTAATTGTTATACTTAAGCCGGAGCCTTTTCAAGCGTTGCTTGAGAAAGCTCCGGCTTTTTGTGTCTGCAAAGTCTTGCCTGTAATGAGATCCCTCCTGTTGTGGTGTGCTACCTATAGGAAAAGCACTGTGAACATGATATAATACTAACTGTCACTCAAATCACATCCATCAACCAAATATCGAGGTATCCCATGAACAAGAAAGAAATCAGCGAACTGCGCCGCCGGTTCAGCCCGGACAAGAATTCCATCGGCCACATCTATGGCTGCTACGTCAACACCAAAAAGGAGATCATCGCCTACCTGGATGAATCCCTCGCCGCCATGCCGCCGGAGGAGGCGGAAAAATACCTGGGTTTCCTCAAAAAAGCCCTCTCGGGCACCCAGGGCAAGAACCTGATCGACATTGTGTTCTCCACCCGGCAGGTGGCGGACAGCCCGGAACACAAGCTGCTGATGTCCCTGCGGGAGACCGAGCTCAAGGACCCGGCGGTGCGCCAGGCGTTTTACGACAAGGTCATCGAGTCGCTGGACATGGATGACAGCAACTACCTGGTGCTGCTGGCCCACGACGCCTACGACGTGCCTTTTAAGGCCAAGGACGGCCTGACCTTTGACCAGGTCTCGGACACGATGTTCCACTATGTGGTCTGCTGTGTCTGCCCGGTCAAGGAGGGCAAGGCTGCGCTGGGCTTCTACTCGGCGCAGAACGAGTTCCACAGCTACGGCACCAACCAGATCGTCGGCCAGCCGGAACTGGGGTTTGTCTTCCCGGCCTTTGACGACCGGGCCGCCAACATCTACAACGCCCTGTTCTATACCCGCAAGCCGGATCAGATCCACCAGGAGCTTATCGACGGCATCTTCCATGTGGAACCGCCCATGTCTGCCGCCGAGCAGCGGGAAACTTTCGAGACGGTTTTGTCCGAAAGCCTGGGCGACGCCTGCACCTTGCAGCTCGCGCAGAATCTGCATGAGTGGGTGCGGGACAAGGTCGAGGAACACAAAGAGAGCCGGGAGGAAGAGCCCCTGACCGTGACCGCCGCCGACATTGGCGCTGTTTTGCTGGACAGCCAGGTGCCGGAGGCCCAGGTACAGGCCTTTGCCGCCCGGTTTGCCGAGAGCTTCGGCGCATCCGCCGCCCTCAACCCCGCCAACCTGGTCAGCACCGGCAAGTTCGAGCTGGAGATCGGGGACGGCGCGGCCAAAGTCTCGCTCGACCCTGAGCAGAGCAGCCGCATCGAGACCACCGAGATCGACGGCCGCAAGTACCTGTTGGTCCCGGCGGAGGGCCTGAGCGTCAACGGTTTGCCGGTACAGGCGTAAACGGTACGCCAAGATTTGCATTTCTGTTGAAGAAAGACGCCGCCAATGCGTATAGGATAAGCATAATATCCAAAGGAGATGATGCTATGCTTATCGCTATTGATCACGGCAACAAGCAGGTGAAAACCGTTCATTGCCCGCCGTTTGTGTCTGGCCTTCAACAGAGTTCCACACGGCCGTTCGGTCGGGATGTGCTGGAATATCAAAACAACTATTACACACTTTCCGCGCGGCGCATTCCGTATCAAAAGGACAAAACATCCGACGAACGCTATTTCATCCTGACACTGTTTGCCATTGCCAACGAGATTGAGCAGGCGGGCGTGTATAAGGATGCCATTCTGCCCGTTGAACTGGCGGTCGGCTTGCCACCGGCCCACTATGGTGCGCAGAACCAGACGTTTGTGCGGTATTTTCAGCGGGACGGCGTAACAGCCTTTACTTACCACGGCAAGCCGTATCGAATCTGCATCCGCTCGGCCGTCTGTTTCCCACAAGCCTACGCGGCTGCGGCAACGATGCTGGCAGACTTGATCCCGGTGCCCAAGGCATTGATCCTCGACATCGGGGGATTCACGGCAGACTATTTACAGCTCAAATATGGGCGGGCCGACCTGTCTGCCTGCGGTTCGCTGGAAAACGGCGTGATTCAGCTGTATAATCGCATCCGCTCCCGAGCCAATGCAGAATATGACATTCTCCTGGATGAGGGCGATGTGGACACACTGCTGCGCGGAGACGCTGCCGGATATACGCTGAGCATGGCCCAGTTGGCGGAACAGGAAGCTCAGGATTTTATTCATGATTTGTTTGGTACGCTCCGGGAATACCAGTTCGATCTGCGCACCGGCACGGTGCTGTTCATGGGCGGCGGGGCCATCCTGCTGCGCAAACAGATCGAACAATCCGGCCGTGTGGGTGCAGCCCTTTTCCTCGACGAGATCAACGCGAACGCCAAAGGGTACGAATATCTTGCCAAGCTGATGCGGTCGGGCGGTGAGACTGTATGACGACCAAGAAAGATCCCGGGCGGTTTACGGTACGCTTCAACCTCAGCGACCCGGCGCATCGGGATGCGGTGGCCTTTTTGGAACGCCAGGGCGCACGCAACAAGGCAACCTATCTGGCCAACGCCATACTTTGCTATGAGAACGCCGCGCCGCAATCCGCGGGCAAGGTGCTGCAAGGGCCTTCCCGCTCTGAAATCGAGACAATCGTTTGGGAGGTTCTGGCAAAGTGGCAGCCCGAAACCCTGCCGGATTTAGAGGGCGCACCAGGCACCACACGCGGCATCACCCCATCAGAAAATAAACAAAAACATTCCAGTCAGGATGATGCATTGGGGTTGATTTCAGATGCGCTTGCGGCCTTTCAGGCGCAGTAAAAGCAGTCTATGTACAACTGTAAATCATAAGAAATGTAAATCATAAGAAAAGCTCATGGAAACCGTTTGGTGACCATGAGCTTTTTATCGTCTGCGCTTTTCTGCGTTGCGTACCATCGTATCAACAACAGCCAGAATATCACGCCGATCATCTGGGGACAGCTGGGCGATCCGATCAGCCAGCTGTGTGCTTTTGATTTGATAGCCTGCATCCAGGACGTCGGTCAGAACCATATCGGATGTGACGCCCAGCACGTTCACGATATCAATGAAAGTGTCCAGAGCCGGAATCTTTTCGCCGCGTTCCAGCAGACTGATGTAGTTTACACTCAAATCGACTTTTTCAGCCAGATCTTCCTGCCGCCATTTCCGCTTCTTGCGATAACTCCGAATATTTTCACCAATGGATTGCAGATCCACTGCGATTCCTCCCGTCAGTATAAAACTCATACTAACAGTATAGGCGGGTGGGAGAAACTTCCGAACAAAATAATGGTTATATACTATAACTAATAGTTGGATTTTGTGCGTGGCCGTTCTATAATAGAGTGGGGAGGTGGTTCGCGTTGGATCGGGAACAAACGGCGCTGTTTATTGGGCACAGAGACTGTGTGGAACTGAAGCCGCAACGATTAGAAGATGCAATCATCAAACACATGGAGCAGGGCGTACGTCTTTTCCTGAACGGAGGAATGGGCCGTTACGATGAAATGTGTGCCAGCATCGTCCATCGGCTGAAACAACGCTACCCTGGAACCAGGAGTGAACTTGTGATTCCATATCTCTCATTCAATATCAGTAACCCGGATCTCTACGATTCGATCCTGTTTCCTGAAGAATTGGAAGGGCTTTACTATAAAGCGGCCATACCGGCAAGAAACAAATACTTGGTGCAGCATGCAGGCTACGCAATCTGCTATGTGGAGCATAGCTGGGGTGGTGCGGCACAGACCTTGCGAATGGCTCAAAAAGCCGGAATGATCATAACCAATTTGGGGGATGTATATGCGCAATCTTTATGAAAATCAGGAATTGGAAAGGGAGGAAGAAGCCTACTTGTACTAATCCCATGTGGATGAGATGCTGGCCTTTGCGGAGCAGGCGGGCCGGGAGTATGAGGCGGAGTTGTCCGGCAAGACCCCGGAGCCCACCCCTGATGACCGGGAGACCGGCGAAACGGTGCGGACCCCCAGGGGCACCTTCTATGTGACGGATATGAGCCGGGAGCAGATGGAGGCGGTCGGGTACGGCCTGCACCATCAGTCTGACGATGGGAAGTATCTCATCATGGGTAACGGCGCCAGGGCCTTCGCTATCCGCAATGAGGAGGCCCTGGAACACGCCGCGCCGGAAAAGATGACCGTTTTGGTGGTGGAGCCGAGGAAGGAGCCCTACCTGAAGGAGATCGACCCCGGCCTCCATTCGCTGCAAGCGGAGGTGGGCGGTGATATTGCCGCCTCCTATCCTTTCTCTGACCCTGTGGGGCTGGTCTGCAACGATGAGGGCAAGCTGATTGGCCTGGAACTGAACCGGGGCCTGCGGGATGAGGAAGGTAACCTCTATGACATCATGGCCGGCACCTTCCTGGTGGTGGGCCTGGGCGAGGAGGCCTTCACCTCGCTACCCCCGGAGATGGCGCAGAAGTACATGGAACACTTCAAGCAGCCGGAGCAGTTCATCAACCTGAACGGGCAGATCATCGCCCTGCCGGTGGAGCCGGAAAATCCTCTCCGCACCGCAGAGATGACCGTGGAGGATGATTACGGGATGATTGATGGGGTCATCAACAACGGCCGTAAGGGCGAGGAACTGGAGGCGGCAAAGGGGGAGGCGCGCCGGACCTCCCCGGAGAAACGCCCCTCCATCCGGGAACGGCTGGAGGAGGCCAAGCGGGAGTGCGGCGAGCGCAAGCCCCCGGATCAGGTCCACCAGCAGAAGTCCCCGGAGCACGACCTATGAGCCGGAGCAAAAAGTGGCGGCTGGAGTGGTCCTTCTTCTTGGGGGAAAACGGCCGCCGCAAGTACAACAAGGTCTGCAAGGGCTGTGTCCACCCATGCAAACAGAGTTTCCAGGTGGTCCTTATCTCCTGTCCCTATTACCAGTCTGCACGCTCAAAAAAGTGTGGGAATAGGGGTTGAAAACGGGCCGAAAAACTGCCTGTGGCGGCTTTTCAAGGGATGCCTTTATGATTTCCCATGCTGGCCTGCCGCCTCCGTTTAAGGGGCGAAAATGGGATGGTTTGAACACTTATCCACAACAAAGCGGGAGCGCCGCCTTCGGTTTGAGCCGAGGTGACGCTCCCGTTTTTGATTATATTTATTCTGATATCCAATAATCTTTAAAAAGTTGTGCATCTTTTTCGCTGTTGATTTCTATTATTGATAGATCCTTGTTTTCTTTTCTGCATTTACGAATAGAGTTAACGATAACTTGCATCATTTTACTGGCCCGTTTTTCATCGTTGTTTTCTAGTGCTTTAACAACCAATAAGAACGCATCGGTTCGTTTAATTTGATGCATTATCGTTCCCTCCATATAAAATAGATGCAATATTGACCATGGCGTCTATACGTTCAACATTAGCCTGTAAAAAGCTCTCAAGACGAAAAAAATTTATAAATTGCAAGTTTTTTTTGTAACGCTCAGTATTTTTGATGGATATTCCAAAAGATAAATACGGCTTTCCTTCATACATTAATCCATAAAAGGTATATGTTAAATAGTCTTTCCATAACTTATAATTTCCGCTTTTATAATCATGTGCAGAATTTATACTTTTAATAAGAGCTCGCCTGCATTCAAAAGACTTTTTTATCATGTTATCATCGTCACATGGAATAGTAGTCATCTTTTGTAAAAAAAGTTTATTCCCCATAACTGCAATATACTTTACATAACCATTCACTTTTTTATCGTAGATTCTAAAGTGAATTCTTGCATCAGTATTAGTTCCACCAAAAAGATTTATTGAAACGCAAGTTGCCATTGATAGAAAATATGCTTTAAGCTCAGATGCATCTATTTCTTCCTTTGGACGATTCAAATACGTTTCCGTCAATTTATTTATTTCATTAAGACAATAAAATGTATCAGCAATATATGATGGCATTGAGTCGATATATTCTTTGTTTAAAATAATACTGGTGTTTTCAGGTAGTTGAATACGAGGCTTTTTGTTGCCCAATTTGTTCAATTTTTCTAATTCTTCCTTAATATATTGCTCGTCTGCTTCTAATTTAGACTCTTTTGCCGAAATCTCTTTTTCTCTTGCTTCTAACTGCGGAATGGAAAGAAGTTCATTAACTTCCTTCTCTCGCGCTTGATAATACTTATTTATGAATGAATACTGTCCAAGAAAAATATCTCGTAGTCTAATAACATTATTCTTGTCATCTCCTTTAATAACATGAGACATAATGCATAATATTACGACTGTTGCAACAAGAAAAGAAGAAAAACATGATGCGATTGAATACATTTTAATAACCGGATCTTCTATGGGAATCATTTGCTCCAAGCAAAAAACAATACCTATATTTCCGCCTGTGCCTATTATTATCTCGAAAAGTACTTTCCACTTTCCTTCACCATTGATGTAATATAGTATGAAGAAAAAAGCAAGGAAAGCACCAAAAGCTGCATGCGCTAAAACTGAAGCTACAAACAATACAATCACCATCTATTTACATTTTTTCCTATTATATAGCATAAAATCCGAATAGTCTACTACTTTCCACTTTGGATTGATAGAATTTAGTCATAATAATGGTAACAACAGCTACTATAATTCTTTAATAAATATCCTCGTCTTTTTCTGCTTCAATAATATATCAATATTCCGCCGGGCATCATCATACATCTTTTCCTCCCGTAGCATCTTCCGAAGTTCTTCCTGCAGAGTGGTCCTTCTGGCGGTGAGTTCGTCCATCTCGGCCTGGAGCCGCTGGGTTGCGGGCAGGGGTACGGCGTCCAGGCGTTTCAGTTCTCTTGCCGCCGCCTCAAACAGGATGATCTCCCCCTCATGCCCCCGGAGGAATTTCTCCTTGTCCTTGGATTGGCGGTATTGGTCATACAGGGGACGGAGCTGGCGGTAGGTGGCGGCGTGCTTCATGGTGAGAGTCAGCCGATCTATTTCTTTCTCCGTTGCCCGGAGGTCTGCCTTCACCCTGGCGGTGGCGGCCGCCGCCCCGTCGCAACGCTCGGACAGCTCCTTCAAACTTCCAATCCCATGTTCGGTCAGGAAGTTCAGCGTTTCAGCGGCCCGCTTCAAATTCTCGATAGTCGCCCAGTGCTTGTAGCCGGCGCTCTGCTGGGCTTTGAGATTGTTCTGGATGTCGATGAACAGGCTGGGCTTTCCGGTGCGTTGCTGCGGCTGGCGGGAGGGCCTGGGCCTTCCGGCGATTCGGGCGGTCAGGGCCTCCTCGGCATAGTCGGCGCCCAGGGTTTTCAATCGGGTAAACCGCTCCTGGCCCGGAGCCCTGGCGGATATGTACTTGCCCCGTTTCAGTTCGTGCCCTTCCCGCTGGAGACGGCGGAGCAGGTCCTCCAGGTCGGAGCAGCCGGGCAGGAGCCGGTCGATTGCGGCACGCAGCTTCGCCTTGTAGCTGGTGCCGTTCTGTTCCGCCTGGTGCTCAATGTAGCTCTTGCCCTTATCCCGGCCGGGGACGATGACGGACAGACCGTGTTCTCGGCACAGCCGGTCACTGGCTCGGCGTATCTCGTGATAACTGCGCTTGTTGGAATGGTGATTATCTCTATCCTGGGCTTTAACCTGAACTGACCCAGGGCCAGGCATCGCGTGTTTCCCCCCCTTTCCTCGCGGTGCCTTTTCATAGTTCCTTGACAAAGAAAGCCCGGCGGGAGGCCTCCGGCGCAGTATAAGGCAGACGGATACAATCTGTCTGTGTGGAGCCGGTCGGCCGGTGCGCCATGACCCTGTTGCAAGTCCGCAGGACGGGACCCCTACCAAACAGGAGAGCGATGAACACCGGGCCGCAAAACAGGGGTGGCAGCCTGTGGGCGAGGACGCGCAGGCAGGATAATGAGACTCCCGCGTTGAACGCCCTCAAAGCATTGCGCGGCGCACCCATCAGCATGGGCCGGGGTGAGATTCCCGTGGAGCCGCAGCCGGCGGCCATCCGTTTGCCCGCACCTTTGACGAGCAGATGGAAGCAGCCGAGGAATTGTACGGCACCCATCTGACCTGCCGGTGGGGCAGCCGGCAGCTGGAAGCCGCGGTGCAAGACCTTGCGTCTTTGTATACGCAGCCT
>DWWE01000035.1 GCA_019119835.1 Candidatus Gemmiger stercoravium
CTGACCATCACCTCCAACGTGGTCTACGGCAAAGCCACCGGCGCCATGCCCGACGGCCGCGAAGCCTACAAGCCCTTTGCGCCGGGCGCCAACCCCAGCTATGGGGCCGAGACCCACGGCCTGCTGGCCTCCCTCAACTCGGTGGCCAAGCTGCCCTACCACTGGGCGCTGGACGGCATCTCCAACACCCAGACCATCAGCCCCGACGCGCTGGGCCATTCCGCCGGCGAGCGGGTGGACAACCTGGTCCAGGTCATGGACGGCTACTTTGACCAGGGCGCCCACCACCTGAACGTCAACGTCTTCGGCACCGAAAAGCTCATCGACGCGATGGAGCACCCCGAAAAGGAGGAGTACGCCAACTTCACCATCCGGGTCTCGGGCTACGCGGTCAAGTTCATCGACCTGACCCGCGAACAGCAGCTGGATGTCATCGCCCGCACCTGCCACAAAAAGATGTAACCGCCCCGGCAGTCCCCTGACCCGGCCGCCCGCCTTTGGGCGGCCCCAGCGGCCCGCTGCGGCAAGCGCAAGCCCCCTCCCGGCGGGAGGGGGCTTGCTTCGGTTTCCCAACACCACAAGGAGGTTTGTATGTCAACCAACAAAAACGCCCC
Organism: Candidatus Gemmiger stercoravium; assembly: GCA_019119835.1. Lineage (GTDB taxonomy): Bacteria > Bacillota > Clostridia > Oscillospirales > Ruminococcaceae > Gemmiger > Gemmiger stercoravium. The sequence continues at coordinate 615 of DWWE01000035.1, forward strand.
GCTGGGGTACATCCATTCGGTCGAGACCTTCGGCCTGGTGGACGGGCCGGGGGTGCGGTATGTGCTGTTTTTGCAGGGCTGCCGGATGCGCTGCCGCTACTGCCACAACCCCGAGACCTGGGCCTTTGCCAAGGACAACGCCCAGACCCCCCGCCAGGCATTCGACGCGGCCTACCGCTACCACAATTACTGGAAAAACAACGGCGGGCTGACCGTTTCCGGCGGCGAACCGCTGCTGCAGATCGACTTCCTCACCGAGCTGTTCCGCCTGGCCAAACAAAAGGGGGTCCACACCGCGCTGGACACCTGCGGCCAGCCCTTCACCACCGGGGAGCCCTTTTACACAAAGTTCCGCGAACTCATGCAGTACACCGACCTGGTCATGCTGGACATCAAGGAGTGGGACCCGGACCGCCACAAGGCCCTGACCGGCCACGACAACCGGAACATCCTGGCCATGGCCCGGTGGCTGTCCGACCATGGCAAGGCGATGTGGGTCCGCCATGTGCTGGTGCCCGGCCTGACCGACGACGAGGACGCCCTGCGGGCCACCCGGACCTTCCTGGACAGCCTGACCACCCTGCAGCGGGTGGAGGTGCTGCCCTACCACACCCTGGGGCTTTTCAAATGGGAAAAGCTGGGCATCCCCTACACCCTGGACGGGGTGCCCACCCCCACCGCCGACCAGGTCCGCCGGGCCGAGGAACTGCTGGGCATCCCCCAAGAAAAGGCGTGAGGGGGGCAACGGGAAAACTTGTCCGCCCCGCCGCCCCGGGGGCCCGCCGCCCCGCCGCCGCCCCCGCCGCCGTTTCCCCCGCCGTTTCCCCCGCAAGGGGGCGCAAAGCCTTGACGCTCGCCCGGCGGCAGGGTAGAATGGAGAAAAGCCCATTTCCCGGCCCGGCAGCCCGCGGCCGGCCCCAAGGAGGATGCCATCCATGCCCCACACCGAAAAAACCCTGGAAACCAAAGAGATCTTCAACGGCCATGTGATCCGCGTCACCCACGACAAGGTGCTGCTGGAAAACGGCGACACCAGCTACCGGGAGGTGGTCCACCACCACGGCGGCGCCTGCGTGCTGGCCCTGACCGACGACGACCGGGTGTACATGGTGCGCCAGTACCGCTACGCCCTGGCCGAAGAGATCTGGGAACTGCCCGCCGGCAAGCTGGAAGCGGGGGAGGACCCCTTCGGAGCCGCCAAGCGGGAACTGGCCGAGGAATGCGGCGTCACCGCCGGGCGGTACACCGACCTGGGCTGCCTCTACCCCACCGTGGGGTATGACAGCGAAAAAATCTACATCTGGGCCGCCCGGGACCTGACCGCCACCGACCAGCACCTGGACCCGGACGAGTTCCTGGACGTGGTCACCCTGCCCTTTGACAAGGTGCTGGCCATGGTCATGTCCGGCGAGATCAAGGACTCCAAGACGGTGGCGGCGGTGCTGAAATACGCCCTGCTGCGCAAAGAGGGGAAAGCCTGATGGCCGACCGGGTGCGGCTGGCGCTCTGCGACCTGGCCGCCGACTGGGACCCCCGGGACAACTACTTCACCCGGGCGCTGCGCCGGGCCGGCTGGCAGATCGAATTCTGCGACGGCCCCGAAAGCCGGCCGGACTTTCTGCTCTGCGGCACCTTCGGCCACCGGGCGCTGGACTACGACTGCTGCCGCATCCAGTATTCCGGCGAGGACAGCTGGCCCGACCTGAACCTGTACGACTACGCCATCGGCTTCCCGCTGCTGGAATACGGCGACCGCTACCTGCGCCTGCCCCTGTACGCCATGCGGGACACCTGGGCCCCGGCGCTGCAAAAGCACACCCGCCCGGCCGGGGAGGTCTTTGCCCGGCCGGGGTTCTGCGCCGCGGTGGTCAGCAACGATTACTCGGCGGCGCGCAACGCCGTCATGGCCGAGCTGGACCGCCGCGGCCTGCTGGCCAGCGGCGGCGGCTACGCCAACAATGTGGGCGGCCCGGTGGCCGACAAACAGGCTTTCCAGCAGGGGTACCGCTTCGCCCTGGCTATGGAGAACAGCGCCGACCCCGGCTACTGCACCGAAAAGATCGTGGACGCCTGGGCCGCCGGCGCGGTGCCGGTCTACGGCGGCGACCCGCTGGTCCGGCAGGAGTTCAACCCCGCCGCCTTCGTCTGTGCCGACGACTACCCCACCCCCGCCGCCCTGGCCGACGCCCTGGCGGAACTTGCCCGGAACGAGGCGGCCTTCACCGCCCTGTGCCGGGCGCCCATCCTGGCCCCGGGCAGCCGGGCCGCCGCCTATGTCACCGACGCCCCCGCCGCCGACTTCCTCGGGGCGGTGTTCCGCCGGGGCCCCCACCTGCGCCGTAACCGCAGCTGCTGGGGCAGCATTTATGAAAACGACCTGCGCTACTTCCACCGCCTGGCCGAAGAGGCCGCCCGCCCCAAACCCCTCTGGCGGCGGCTGCTGGGCCGCTGAGGCCCGCGCAGGACACCCCCGCCCCGCCCGCCCGGCGGGGCCGAACACGGAGGCTGCCATGTCTGACGCCGGCTACACCCTGACCCCCATCGCCCGCATCCGCAGCGAATTCAAGGAAAAATTCGGCATCCCCCGGCAGAGCGGCCTGGTGGAAGCGCTGCGGGCCCGGGTGGTCTTCGAGCCGGCCTTCCGCCGGCCGGAGGCCCTGCGCGGGCTGGAAGCCTACAGCCACCTCTGGCTGATCTGGCAGTTTTCCCAGGTGGTGGCGGAAGGGCAGGACGGCGCCAACTGGCGCCCCACCGTCCGCCCGCCCCGGCTGGGCGGCAACCGGCGGATGGGGGTGTTTGCCACCCGCAGCCCCTACCGGCCCAACGCCCTGGGGCTGAGCTGCGTGCGGCTGCTGGGGGTGGAGCCGGCCGGGCCCGAAGGCCCGGTGCTGACGGTGGGGGGCGCCGACCTGCTGGACGGCACCCCCATCTACGACATCAAGCCCTATCTGCCCCAGGTGGACGCCCACCCCGGCGCGGCGGCCGGTTTTTCCGGCCCGGCGGCGGCCCACGCCCTGGCGCTGCGGGACCCCGGCCGCTGCCTGGACGCCCTGGACCCGCAGACCCGGGAAGCCCTGTGCGGCGTGCTGGAAAACGACCCCCGCCCCGGCTACCAGCAGGACCCCGGCCGGGTCTACGGCCTGAGCTTTGCCGGCTGGGCGGTCCGCTTCCGGGTGGAGGGGGACACCCTCACCCTCCTCTCGGTCCGGTGGGAGGGCTGACCCCGCCCCTCTGTTTTCCACACCCCGGCGGGAGATTGTGGAAAACCCGGCGGCCCGCCGCCCCGAACGCCCCGACAACCGCAGACGACAAACGACCCCCGACCCCCGGCGAAGCGCCTTCGCTTTGCCGCAGGGCCGGGGGTCGCTGTTTGCCGCAGGGCCGGGGGTCGCTGTTTGCCGCAGGGCCGGGTTTTTTGTCTGGGTTCGGCCGGCTTATTCCTGCTGCGGCCCGGGCAGGAAGTCCTGCAGGTAGACCGCGGCGCTGCGGCTCATCTCCCGGCTGAAATCGCTGTCATACTTGCGGGCGCAGAAGGCTTGCAGGTCGGCGTCAAAGTCGTAGTCCGGCCGGTCTTCCCGGGCGGCAAAGTCGGCCCGCAGCAGGGCTTCGGGGCGGTCCTTGTAGGTGTTCTCGCAGACCACCGCCCCGGCGGCGAACCGGCGGGGCTTGGGCCGGGTCTTCTGCTGGGGGGTCGGCCGGCCGAAGATCAGCATGGCCGCCGGCACCACATGGGCGGGCAGGTCCAGCGCCCGGCGCATCGCCTCGGCGTTTTCCAGCACATCCCCGATGTAGCAGCTGCCGATGCCCAGGCTCTCGGCGGCGGTCACGGCGTTCTGGGCCGCAATGCAGGCGTCGGCCACCGCCAGCAGCAGGTCGCCGGGGCCGGGGTCCCGGGGTGTGACCCCCGCCGCCCGGTAGGCCCGGGGCCAGCGGCGGCAGTCGGCCAGAAAGATCAGGCAGAGCGGCGCGGCGGCGATCATCGGCTGGTGGTCGCACAGGTCGGCCAGCCGGGCCCGCAGCGCCGGGTCGGTGATGTCCAGGATGGTGTACAGCTGCTGGCAGCCGGCCGTGGGCGCCTGGAAGGCGGCTTCCAGGATGGCGGCGCGCTCCTCGCCGGTGACCGGCGCGTCGGTAAACACCCGCACCGACTTCCGGCGGGCCAGCGCGTCCAGGATCTCATTGTGCAGCGGCATGGTTTGCCTCCTTTACAGGGTTCGGGCAGGGTTCGGGCAGGGGTTGGGCCAGGGCAGGGGCCCGGCCGGGGGTCACACTTTTTTCAGGGTGTACGCCTGCACCCCCAGGCCGATCTTTTCGGCATGGTCCAGGCATTCCCGCCAGGTGGTGCCGGGGGTCACGTCCAGGAAATTGTCGCCGCAGCAGCCAAAGCCCGGGTTGGCCCGGTGTTCGCCCAGCAGGCTGCCGGGCATCGGTTCGGCGGCCAGCACCGCGTCGGCGCAGGCCCGGTCCAGCGCCACCGGGTCAAAGCTGGCGAACATCCCGATGTCGGGCACGATGGGGGCGTCGTTGTCGGCGTGGCAGTCGCACAGCGGGGACACGTCCATCACCAGGCTGATGTGGAAGTTGGGCCGCCCGTGGCAGACCGCCGCCGCATACTCGGCCATTTTGCAGCACAGCAGGGCGTTGGCGTTGTCCTGCGGGGCGTAGATCGCGTCAAAGTTGCACCGGCCGATGCACCGGCCGCAGCCTTTGCACAGGTCCTGGTCGATGCGGGCCTTGCCCCCCTCGTAGGTGATGGCGTCCGACCCGCATTCCTTGGCGCACTGGCGGCAGCCCCGGCACAGCCCTTCCTGCACCACCGGCTTGCCGGCCTTGTGCTGCTCCATCTTGCCGGCCCGGGACCCGCAGCCCATCCCCAGGTTTTTCAGCGCCCCGCCGAAGCCGGTGGACTCGTGCCCCTTGAAGTGGTTCAGCGAGATCACCACGTCGGCGTCCATGATGGCCCGGCCGATCTTGGCGGTGGGGCAGTACTCGGCGTTGGGCACCGGCACCTCCACATCGTCGGTGCCCCGCAGCCCGTCGGCAATGATCAGTTCGCAGCCGGTGGTCACCGGGCCGAAGCCGTTCTCCTGGGCGGCGGCCAGGTGTTCCAGGGCGTTTTTCCGCCGGCCGGGGTACAGGGTGTTGCAGTCGGTCAGAAAAGGCAGCCCGCCGTGGCGCTTGACGGCGTCGGCCACCGTTTTTGCGTAGTTGGGGCGCAGGTAGGCCAGGTTGCCCGGCTCGCCGAAATGGATCTTGATGGCGACGAACCGCCCTTCCAGGTCAAGGGTGCCCAGGCCGGCGGCCTCCACCAGCCGGTCCAGTTTCTGCTGCAGGGTCTGCCCGCCCCGCACCCGGAAGTCGGTATAATAAACGGTCGATTGCTTCATGGTACACACAGCCTTTCCGGGCCGTTTGGCGCCGGCCCCCGCGCTCTGTCCCTTATTATAAAGAAAAAGCCGCCGCCGCACAAGAGCCCCCGAAGGCACAAGGGGCAACAGCCGCGCACGGCCGCCGCAGCGGTATTTTACACGCCCTTTACAAACATTACCGGCTTTTTACACAAACCCGCCCGATTTTGCCAAAGTTTTACGGCGATTGTACGCGGCCATGGTCGATAGCAGGGGACCGGTTGCGCTACAATACACTTGCGCCCGATAAGCGGGCCCCCGCGGCGGCGAGGTTTGGTAAGGACCGCCGCGATGTTTGGATCAAAAACATGGTAAGGGAGAAGACAGACAATGAAACGCAAGATCGCTTTGGTTTGCGCCGCCGCCATGGCCCTGAGCCTGGCCGCCTGCGGCTCCACCACTTCCAGCTCCGAGAGCACCGCTGCCTCTGACAGCACCGCCTCCGAGAGCACCGCTGCTTCCGAGAGCACCGCCGAAGAAGCCCCGGCCGAAGAGGCCGCCGCCGGCGACTTCGACGCCACCCAGGCCATCACCGTCATCTCTCGTGAGGACGGCTCCGGCACCCGCGGCGCCTTCATCGAGTTGACCGGCGTGGAGGATGACAACGGCGACAACACCACCCAGGCCGCCGCCATCCAGAACTCCACCAACGGCGTTATGACCACCGTTGCCAACGACGAGACCGCCATCGGCTACATCAGCCTGGGCAGCCTGGACGATTCCGTCAAGGCCGTCACCGTGGCCGGCGTCGCCCCCTCCGCCGAGACCGTCAGCGACGGCAGCTACACCCTGGCCCGTCCCTTCAACATCGTGACCAACGGCGAAGCCACCGACCCCGTGGCCGTTGACTTCATCGGCTTCTGCATGAGCGCCGATGGCCAGGCCCTGGCCACCGAGGAAGGCTACATCGGCGGCGAAGGCGCTGAGTTCACCTCCACCCAGCCGGCCGGCAACATCACCGTCGGCGGTTCCTCCTCCGTCTCTCCCCTGATGGAGAAGCTGATCGAAGCCTACGGCGCTGTCAACCCCAACGCCACCATCGAGCTGATGACCACCGACTCCACCACCGGCGTGACCGGCGCTCTGGACGGCAGCTACACCATCGGCATGGCCAGCCGTGAGCTGAAGGACGAGGAGACTGCGCAGGGCGCTGCCGCCACCGTTCTGGCCATGGACGGCATCGCGGTTGTCGTCAACCCCGCCAACACCGCTGTCGAGGACCTGAGCATCGACCAGATCCGCAGCATCTACGTCGGCGAGACCACCACCTGGGACGCTCTGTAAGCCGCCAGGCATACCATAACAAAGTGAGGGAGCAGGGATGGAACCGATGCGAGCGTACCGCGCCGCGGGTTTCATCCCCGCTCTTTCTGTGAAAGTACGGTGTTCCCCGTCGTTCCCTTTTGCGCATGGCAAGCAAAGCGAGGTATAGGAATATGAAAACGAAATCCGTCGTCAACAAAGAGACGGTCATGCAGTGGGTGTTCACCATCTGCGCCTGCGTCTCCATCCTGGCCGTGGCGCTGATCTGCCTGTTCCTGTTTGCGAACGGCCTGCCCACCATCGGCAAAATCGGCCCGCTGAAGTTCCTGCTGGGCACCAACTGGAAGCCCGGCAACGACCTGTACGGCATCCTGCCCATGATCCTCGGCAGCATCTACGTCACGGCCGGGGCCATCATCATCGGCGTGCCCACGGGTCTTTTGACCGCCATCTATATGAGCCGGTTCGCCTCCCCCCGCACCAACCGGGTGCTGCTGCCCGCCGTGCAGCTGCTGGCCGGCATCCCCTCGGTTGTGTACGGCTTCTTCGGCATGGTGGTGCTGGTGCCCGGCATCCAGGCCATCTTAAAAACCGACTTTGTGCGCAAGGTGCTGCACATCAACAACGGCAAGGGCATGAGCCTGTTCACCGCTTCGCTGCTGCTGGGCATCATGATCCTTCCCACCATCATCACGGTCAGCAAGACCAGCCTGGACGCCGTGCCCCAGAGCTATTACGAAGGCAGCCTGGCGCTGGGCGCCACCCATGAGCGCAGCGTCTTCTTTACCGTGCTGCCCGCCGCCAAGTCCGGCGTTATGTCCGCCGTGATCCTGGGCATCGGCCGCGCCATCGGCGAGACGATGGCCGTCGTCATGGTGGCCGGCAACCAGACCTGGATGCCGCAGGGCCTGTTCCAGGGCCTGCGCACGATGACGAGCAACATCGTCATCGAGATGGGCTACGCCGCCGGCCTGCACCGGGAAGCGCTGATCGCCACCGGCGTCGTCCTCTTCGTTTTCATCCTTTTGATCAACCTTTGCTTCAACCTGGTGAAAGGAGCCGAGAAGAATGCCTGATGGAATCACTGTCAACGGCGCGGAGCGCGGCCTGGCCGATGCCGGGGCCCGCATGATCCCGCCCATTCCGGCCCAGAACCGCACCGGCGCCCGTGTGTTTGCGCTTGTCATGCGCTGGCTTGTGCGCATCGCCGCCCTGCTCACCGCCGCCGTGCTGATCTTTCTGATCGGCTACATCCTGGTGATGGGCATCCCCAACCTGAAGCCCAGCCTGTTCGAATGGACCTACAACTCCGAAAACGTCTCGCTGGTTCCCGCCCTCATCAACACCGTGCTAATGACCCTCTTCGCCCTGGTCATCGCCACGCCGCTGGGCATCTTCGCGGCCGTCTGGCTGGTTGAGTACGCCAAGCGGGGCAACAAGCTGGTCAAGCTGGTGCGCATCACCACCGAAACGCTGCAGGGCATCCCCTCCATCGTCTTCGGCCTGTTCGGCATGCTGTTCTTCGTCACCCAGCTGCACTGGGGGTACAGCCTCATCGCCGGCGCGTTCACCCTGGCCATCATGGTGCTGCCGGTCATCATGCGCACCACCGAGGAAGCCCTGCTGGCCGTGCCCGATTCCTACCGGGAAGGCTCCTTCGGCCTGGGCGCCGGCAAGCTGCGCACCGTCTTTACCATCGTGCTGCCCTCGGCCATGCCGGGCATCCTCTCCGGCGTGATCCTGGCGGTGGGGCGCATCGTGGGCGAGACCGCCGCGCTGATCTACACCGCCAGCACCGTTGCCGCCGTCCCGGAAAGCGTTTTCAGCTCCACCCGCACCCTGGCGGTCCATATGTACCTGCTGTCCAACGAGGGCCTGCATGTGGACGCCACCTACGGCACCGCGGTGGTGCTGCTGGTGCTGGTGCTGCTCATCAACTGCCTGTCCAGCTTCATTGCGGGCAAACTTGCGAAAGGAAAGTAAGGACGATGAACAAATTTGAAGTTTCCAACATGGACCTGTATTACGGGAATTTCCATGCGCTGAAGAATGTCAATATCTCCATCCCCGAAAAGGAGATCACCGCCTTTATCGGACCTTCCGGCTGCGGCAAGTCCACCTTCCTGAAAAGCCTGAACCGGATGAACGACCTGGTGGAAGGCTGCCGCATCACCGGCGACATCAAGCTGGACGGGGTGGACATCTACAAGGACAAGATGGATGTGAACGTGCTGCGCAAGCGGGTGGGCATGGTCTTCCAGAAACCCAACCCCTTCCCCATGTCCATCTATGACAACATCGCCTACGGCCCGCGCACCCACGGCATCCACAGCAAGGCCAAGTTGGACGAGATCGTCGAAAGCTCGCTGCGGGGCGCCGCCATCTGGGACGAAGTGAAGGACCGGCTGAACAAAAGTGCCCTGGGCATGTCCGGCGGCCAGCAGCAGCGGCTCTGCATCGCCCGCGCCCTGGCGGTGGAGCCCGAAGTGCTGCTGATGGACGAGCCCACCTCCGCCCTGGACCCGATCTCCACCTCCAAGGTGGAGGAGCTGGCCATGGACCTGAAGAAGGACTACACCATCATCATCGTCACCCACAACATGCAGCAGGCGGCCCGTATCTCGGACAAGACGGCCTTCTTCCTGCTGGGCGAACTGGTGGAGATGGGCCCCACCGAGCAGGTCTTTGCCAACCCGGTGGACAAGCGCACCGAAGACTACATTTCCGGCCGCTTCGGTTGATGGGGCTGAGATACAACGAGCAAAGGAGCATTCACTATGCCAACAAGCAGCCGCAAAGTGTATGATGAGGAACTGCTGCAGCTGGACTCGATGCTGGCCCGCATGGGCCACGCGGCCGGCAACGCCATCGCCAACGCCATGACCGCCCTGCGGGAAGGCGACCTGGAACTGGCCCGCAGCGTGGTGGCCCGGGACAGCGAGATCAACGCGGTGGAACATGATGTGGAACACCGCTGCCTGACCCTGATCCTGCGCCAGCAGCCGGTGGCTTCCGACCTGCGCAAAGTCTCCACCGCGCTGAAGATGGTCACCGACATCGAGCGCATCGCCGACCAGGCTTCGGACATTGCCGAGATCGTGCTGCACCTGAACCGGGAGACCGTCGAGACCTTCGATTTCATGGAGGATATTTACAAGATGGGCGACCTGGTGCTGGGCATGGTCAAGCAGGCCATCGGCGCCTATGTGCAGGTGGACCTGGCCACCGCGGCCGAGGTCATCGCCCGGGACGACCAGGCGGACAAGTCCTTCGTGCGGATCAGCGGCGAGATCGCCAAGTACATCGCCGCCCACCCCACCCAGGCCGAGACCGCGCTGGACCTGTTCATGGTCACCAAGTACCTGGAACGCCTGGGCGACCACGCCGTCAACGTGGCCGAATGGGTGGAGTTCCTCAAGACCGGTGTCCACAAGTCCTGCAAGATCGTCTGATTCTGCGATTCCCTTTTTTCCTATACCAACCAGAACGGGGCCCCGCCATGGCGGGGCCCCGTTCTGGTTTGAGCGTGTCGCGGGCCCGGTTCCCGGTTGTTGAAAAATTAAAACTGTCGCCGTCGGCGGACATGCGCCGACGACGGCGACACCGCCAGGGAAATTTCAAGCAAAATTGTGTGCGAGGAGCGTTAGCGACGAGTGCGCGGTTTTGTTTGAAATTTTGTCGAAGGGCTGCGAAGCCGAGCGCCGCCTGCGGCGGATGCAGCGAGGCGGAGCAGGGGCAGCGGTCGCAGAATGCAAGCGCCGTTCAAGGCGCGCCGCATGATGCGGGCACCGCAACCCGGAC
>DWWE01000036.1 GCA_019119835.1 Candidatus Gemmiger stercoravium
TTCGTTGAAATAGGCCGGCACCGTGATGACCGCCTCGGTCACCGGTTCGCCCAGGTAGGCTTCGGCGTCCGCCTTGAGCTTTTGCAGGATCAGGGCGCTGATCTCCTGCGGGGTGTAGCATTTGCCGTCGATGGGCAGCCGGGCGTCGGAGCCCATCTGGCGTTTGATGCTGGAGATGGTCCGCGCCGCGTTGGTCACCGCCTGGCGCTTGGCGGGCTCGCCCACCAGCCGCTCCCCCGCCGAGGTGAACGCCACCACCGAAGGGGTGGTGCGCTGCCCTTCCCGGTTGGGGATGACGACCGGCCGGCCGCCTTCCACCACGGCCACACAGCTGTTGGTGGTGCCCAGATCAATTCCGATGATTTTTGCCATTGCGCATGTATTCCTTTCCGAAAAAAGCCGGCCCGCAAACTTACCGGTGCGGCGGGTCGCCCCGCCATGTTTACAATTATTTTACCGCACCCCACCGGGGAATGTGTTGCCAAATCGTAAACAGTGCATGAAAATCCGCCCCGGGGCGGCTGGGGGCGGCGGTTTTGGGTTGACGGGGCCGGCCGAGGGTGGTACAATTTCCCTATATGCTTTACCTTGTTAAAGCGTCCGTTTTTCCTTTGAAGAGGAGCCTGTGACCCGTGACCAAGACCTATACCCGGCATGACATTTACGAACAGCTGTACGGCGAGATCATGACCCTGCAGCGCAAACCCGGTTCCACCCTGCGGGAAAACGCGCTGTGTGAAGAGTTCGGGGTGTCCCGCACCCCGATCCGCAGCGTGCTGCAGGAGCTGCGCATCGCCGGGCTGATCGAAGTGACCCCCTATAAATCCACCCGCGTGACCCGGTTGGATTTTGACACCATCAGCCAGCAGATCTATCTGCGGGTGGCGGTGGAGACGGCGGTGCTGCTGGACTTTTTTGACGTATGCACCCCCGAGCAGATGCAGCAGCTGTACGCCCGCAACCAGGCGCTGCGCCGCCAGGCCGAACAGCCCACCCCCGACCCGGCCGCCTTTTACCGGATGGACGGCCGGCTGCATGAGTTCTGGTTCATCGCCACCGGCAAAAACCAGCTGTGGCAGCTGATCCAGACCAACCAGAACAGCTATTCCCGTTTCCGGATGCTGGACCTGGTGGAAGCGCGCAACTTTGCCGAGATCGTCAACGAGCATGACGCTTTGCTGCAGGCAGTGGAGCGCCGGGACGCCGACGCCGTCCGGACGCTGTGCGCCCAGCATCTGTACGGCGGCGTGACCCGGCTGGGGGACGCGCTGCCGACCAAGTTTGCCGATTATTTTGTGCTGGGCACCCGCTGGCCCGCGCACCCGTAAGGGAAGGAGAAGACCATGGCACGCCAAGCTACCGTGACCCGCGAAACGCGGGAGACCCGCATCACCGTCACCATAGATCTGGACGGCACCGGCAAGGCCGACCTGAGCACCGGCATCGGCTTTTTTGACCACATGCTGGACGGCTTTGCCCGCCACGGGCTGTTCGACCTGACCGTCCGGTGCGAAGGGGATCTGCAGGTGGACTGCCACCACACCATTGAGGACACCGGCATCACGCTGGGGACCGCCATCGCCCGGGCGCTGGGCGACAAGGCCGGCATCCTGCGCTACGGCAGCTGCCTGCTGCCGATGGACGAAACGCTGGCCCTGTGTGCCGTGGACCTGGGCGGCCGGCCCTACTTTGTCTATGACGCCGCCTTTGCGGCCCCGGCCTGCGGCGGCATGGACACCCAGATGGCCCGGGAGTTTTTCTACGCCGTCAGCTATTCGGCGGCCATGAACCTGCATCTGAAGGTTTTGTACGGGGAGAACGACCACCACAAGCTGGAAGCCCTGTTCAAAGCCTTTGCCAAGGCGCTGAGCGCCGCCGTCCGCCAGGACCCCCGCATCGAAGGGGTCCTTTCCACCAAAGGCAGCCTGTGAGGGCTTGTGAAGGGAGAGATTTTATTATGTATCCGAACATGATGGACACCATCGGCTTTGTCAGCCAGGCCGACCCGGAACTGGGCGCCGCGATGGGGCGGGAACTTTCCCGCCAGCGGCAGAACATTGAGCTGATCGCCAGCGAGAACATCGTCTCCCCCGCCGTGATGGCGGCCATGGGCAGTGTGCTGACCAACAAATACGCCGAAGGCTACCCCGGCCACCGCTACTACGGCGGCTGCCAGTTTGTGGACGAGGTGGAAAACCTGGCCATTGACCGGGCCTGCCGGCTGTTCGGCGCCCGGTATGCCAACGTGCAGCCCCACTCGGGCGCGCAGGCCAACCTGGCCGTCTACTTTGCGCTGCTGAATGTGGGCGACACCGTGATGGGGATGGATCTTTCCCAGGGCGGGCACCTGACCCACGGGTCGCCGGTGAACATGAGCGGCAAGAACTACAACTTTGTGGCCTACGGCGTGGATGAAAACGGCTTTCTGGACTACGCCGCCCTGGCCAAGCAGGTGGCCAGGGTGCGCCCCCGGCTGCTGGTGGCCGGGGCCTCGGCCTATCCGCGGGCGCTGGACTTTGAAAAGCTGGCCGAGATCGCCCACGGCTACGGCGCCATGCTGATGGTGGACATGGCCCACATTGCCGGGCTGGTGGCCGGCGGCGTTCACCAGAACCCGGTGCCCTATGCCGACGTGGTGACCACCACCACCCACAAGACGCTGCGCGGGCCCCGGGGCGGGCTGATCCTGACCAACAACGAGTACCTGGCCAAACGGATCAATTCGGCCATCTTCCCCGGCACCCAGGGCGGGCCGCTGGAACATGTGATCGCCGCCAAGGCCGTCTGCTTCGGCGAGGCGCTGCAGCCGGAATTCCAGGTCTATGCCCGGCGGATCGTGAACAATGCCCAGGCCCTGGCCGCCGGGCTGACCGACCGGGGCGTGCGGCTGGTTTCCGGCGGCACCGACAACCACCTGATGCTGGTGGATCTGACCGACGAAGCCTGCACCGGCAAGGAGCTGGAGCACAACCTGGACGAGGTGCACATCACCGCCAACAAGAACACCGTGCCCGGCGAAAAGCGCAGCCCCTTTGTGACCAGCGGCGTGCGGCTTGGCACCCCCGCCGTGACCACCCGGGGCATGGGCCCTGAAGAGATGCGGGTGATCGCCGACTGCATTGCCGACTGCATCTTTGACTTTGCGGGCAAAAAGGCGGATATTGCCGCCCGGGTGGCCGACCTGACCGCCCGGTTCCCGCTGTACCAGTAAGCCGGCGGCCGCGCCAGGAGGATGGTAACCGTATGATCCGTTTTGAATGCGATTATGGGGAGGGCGCCGCCCAGCCGGTGCTGGACCTGCTGCAAAAGACCAACCTGGAACAGACGCCAGGCTATGGGGAGGACGAGTACTGCGCCCGGGCGCGGGCGCTGATCCGCCGCCTGTGCCGGGCTCCCGAGGCCGGAGTCCACTTTCTTGTGGGGGCCACCCAGGCCAACCTGACCGTGATCGACGCGGCGCTGAAGCCCTGGCAGGGGGTGCTCTGTGCCGACAGCGGGCATATCCATGTGCATGAGACCGGCGCCGTGGAGGCCACCGGCCACAAGTGCCTGGTGCTGCCCGGCACCGACGGCAAGATCACCGCCGCCCAGGTCCGGGCCGCCTTTGAGGCCCACCGGGCCAACCCCACCCACGAGCACGAGGTCCAGCCCGGCATGGTGTACATCTCCAACCCCACCGAGTGGGGGACGCTGTACACCAAGGCCGAACTGACCGCCCTGTCCGAAGTGTGCCGGGCCTGCGGGCTGTACCTGTTCCTGGACGGCGCCCGGATGGCCTACGGGCTGATGAGCGCGGCCAACGACCTGACCCTGGCCGACATTGCCGCGCTGTGCGACGCCTTCTACCTGGGCGGCACCAAATGCGGCGCCCTGTTCGGGGAGGCGCTGGTGCTGACCCACCCGGCTCTGGACCGGGATTTCCGCTACGCCATCAAGCAGCACGGCGGCATGCTGGCCAAGGGCCGGCTGCTGGGGCTGCAGTTCCTGGCGCTGCTGGGGGACGGTTCCCCCGACGCCCCCTACTTTGCGATGGCCGCCAGGGCCGACGCCCAGGCCCGGCGCATTGCCGACGCCTTTGCCGCCCGGGGCTGCCGGATGCGGTATGACTCCCCCACCAACCAGCAGTTCCCGATCCTGCCGGCGGCCTGGGCGCGTGCCCTGGCGGAACGATACGCCTACTCCCCCATGGGGACCTGCGAAGGGGGCGAACTGGTGCGGTTCTGCACCAGCTGGGCCACCCGGGACGAGGATGTGGACGCCCTGGTTGCAGACATCGCCGCCTTGTGATATAATACGGGCAGTCAATTTCATACGCTCTTTTGTTGGTGTGCCGCCGGGGTTTGCCCCGCCGGAGAAGACGGGTGAAAGTCCCGCACAGTCCCGCTACCGTTACAGTCGGATCGCCGGGCGGCGCACCGGGCTTCTTCACGAGAGATGGAGAGGGCCGCCTGCACAGCACCCCCGACCGGTCTTTGGCCGGGCGGCGGACAAGACAGCGCCCTTTTGCCATGGCAGAAGGGCGCTTGATCTTGCCTGCCGCTTTTTTATTTTTTTCAACAGGAGTGTTTTTGTATGGAAAACCAATCCAAGCGTCCGCTGAACAAGAAACTGATCGCCGGCGTCGCCGCCTTGGTGGTGGTCGTGGCGGCCCTGCTGGCCGTCTACTTCTTCACCCGGCCGGCCGCCACCGCCGGGGACAAGACCATCACCGCCACGGTGGTGGCCAACGGCAGCGAGGAAGCCTTCACCATCCAGACCGATGAGGAATACCTGCGCGGTGCGCTGGAGAGCATCCAGCTGATCGAGGGGGACGAGAGCGAGTACGGCCTGTTTGTGACCACCGTGAACGGCATTACCGCCGATGACAGCAAGCAGGAATGGTGGTGCTTCACCAAAGGCGGCGAGACGCTGAACACCGGCGTGGACACCACCCCCATTGCCGACGGCGACGCCTTTGAGATCACCCTGACTGAGGGGTACTGATGCCCCGGCCGCAGGGCCTGGCCCGCCGGGTGGTGCTGGGCGGGCTGCTGGGCGCACTGCTGGTGGTCTGCAAAGAGGTGCTGGCCCCGCTGCCCGGCATTGAACCCGTGACCCCGCTGATCCTGTTTTACGGCATGGAGCTGCCGGCCTTCGGCCCCTGGGCCATCGCGGTGTTCGTGGTGCTGCAGTTCCTGTTGTACGGGTTCGGGATGTGGAGCTGGGGGTACCTGTACATCTGGGCGCTCCTGTATCTGCTGGCCAGGCTGCTGCACGGCATGGACAGCGCCCTGGGCTGGGCGCTGGTGGCCGGCGCCTTCGGGCTCGGCTTCGGTGCGCTGTTCACCCCGGTCTACTTTCTGGTCCAGGGTCCCGGCGGTGCGCTGGCCTGGTGGCTGGCGGGCATCCCCACCGATGTGGCCCACTGCCTGGGCAACTTTGTGGTGATGCTGGGCCTGTACCGCCCGCTGCGCCCGTTGTTCCGCCGCCTGGCCCGGCCGTAAGCCGCCCTGCCCCGCCGCCAAAACAACAAACGACCCACAGGCCCCCGCCTTCCGGCAGCTGCCGGGAAGCGGGGGCCTGTGGGTTGCTTGCTTTCGCTTTTGTGAGGAATCTATGGATAAGCCGGCGAGAGCCCGGCGGAGATGGTTGTCTGGCCTTTGCCGGAACTTGGGCCGCTCTGGCGGTCCTTCCTGGCATTGGCAAAGGCGCAGTGGTTTTTGATGTCTTCAGCCCGGGGGCTGTTGGGTCCTTCGACTTCCTTTTGACACTTCAGATTATACGCCGGGATTGTGGCAAACCTATAAAAGGGGTTTGAAAAAACTGGTAACAAATTTTGAACAAACTGTGGCCGACCGTTTACTTGCGCAGCCGCTTGTCGCACCGCGCCGCCAGCCAGGTGCCGAAGCTCTGGAAGACCTGCACCATGATGACCAGCACGGCGGTGTAGACATACATGAT